>CADCVG010000016.1 GCA_902806075.1 uncultured Rubrobacteraceae bacterium | reverse complement strand
CCACCAACTGCATCATCCCGCTGGTCAAAGTGCTGCAGGAGAGCTTCGGGATCGAGTCCGGCTACATGACGACCATCCACGCCTACACCAACGATCAGAGCCTCCTCGACACCGCCCATAAGGACCCGAGACGGGCCAGGAGCGCGCCGCAGAACATCGTCCCGACCTCCACGGGTGCCGCGAGGACGGCGGCCGTGATCTACCCGGACCTCGAAGGCAAGATCGACGGTATGGCCCTACGCGTCCCCGTCCCCGACGGCTCGATAACGGATTTCGTGGCGCGTGTCTCCCGTGAGACCTCCGTCGAAGAAGTGAACGAGGCGTTCAAGACCGCCGCGGACGGCGAGCTCGCGGACATCATGGAGTACGCCGACGCCCCGCTGGTCAGCAGCGACATCGTCGGCAACCCTGCCTCCTGCGTCTTCGACTCGCAGCTGACCATGTCCACCGGCCAGAACGTCAAGGTCCTCGGCTGGTACGACAACGAGTGGGGCTACTCCAACCGCACCGTCGACATCGTCCGCTTTATCGGCGAAAAGCTGTAAAGCCCGGCAACCGGCGGTGCGAGCTCGCTCACCTGGACTCGTTTACAGTGTAGCCTCGCCTACTGGTTGGTAAGTAGCCTGTTCTGATGTGCCACCGCCCTGTGCCGGAGTAGCCGTCGGAACCTTCCTGGGAGGTGCCATGAACAAGAGAAGCGTGAGGGACCTCGACGTAGGCGGGAAGAGGGTGCTCGTGCGGGTAGACTTCAATGTCCCGGTCAAGAATGGACAGGTTACGGACGACACGCGCATCCGGCGGGCGCTCCCTACTATCCGGCACCTTTTAGAGAACGGGGCGCGTCCCGTTCTGATCTCTCACCGCGGCCGCCCCAAAGGCGAACCGGACCCGAAGTACGCCATGGACCCGGTCGCAAAACGGCTGGAAGAGCTCCTCGGGGTGCCGGTCCTCAAGCTCGACGCCGCCGTCGGCCAGGAGGTGGAGGAGGCGCTGAAGAACCGGAACGCTGAAGGAGGCGTGGTACTCCTCGAAAACTCACGCTTCTACCCCGGAGAGACGAAGAACGCCCCGGAGTTCGCGGAGCAGCTCGCAACGCTCGCCGACCTGTATGTGGACGACGCCTTCGGGGCGGCTCACCGGGCGCACGCCACCACCGTCGGCGTCGCGGAGCGCCTGCCCGCCGCCGCGGGGCTCCTGATGGAGGACGAGATCGACTACCTGGACAAGGTCTTGCTTAACCCGGAGCGTCCCTTTGTCGCCATCCTCGGCGGGGCGAAGGTCTCAGACAAGCTCGGCGTCATAGAGAGTCTCCTCTCCGTCGCCGATACCCTGCTAATCGGCGGCGCCATGTGCTTCACCTTCTTCAAGGCGCAGGGCTTCGAGGTCGGCAAATCACTCGTCGAGGACGAGTACGTAGAAGAGGCCGGACGGCTCATGAATGAGGCGGGGGAGGGGCTGGTCTTGCCGGTGGATATAGTCGTCGCGAAGAGGATGGAGGAGACCGCGTCGGCGAAGGTCGTGAGGGTCGGTGAGATCCCGGAGAACACAATGGGCCTGGACATCGGGCCCGAGACGGTCGAGAGATTCGGGGAGCACATCATGGGCGCCAGGACCGTCTTTTGGAACGGTCCGATGGGTGTCTTCGAGATAGACGCCTTTGCGCGGGGCACCGAGGGTGTGGCGAGGGCCGTGGCCGGGAGCGGGGCTACGAGCATCGTCGGCGGTGGCGACTCGGTCGCGGCGGTGAGCAAGCTCGGCCTTGAAGAGGCGATGAGCTACATCTCCACCGGTGGCGGCGCCTCTTTGGAGTACGTGGAGGGCAAGGAACTGCCGGGAATAGCGGTGTTGCCGAACAAGGAGGATGCCTAGATGGCCCGCAGACCGATGATGGCGGCGAACTGGAAGATGAACAAGCTCGTCGGGGAGGCGCGGGAGTACATCGAGCAACTCCTGCCACGCATCGAGGACGCCGGAGGGGCGGACATCGCGGTCTTCGTCCCGTTTACGGCTCTAAACGAGGTTGCTCGGATGACGCGGGACACACCTATCGTCGCCGGGGCGCAGAACTTCTACTACGAGGACTCGGGGGCGTTCACGGGGGAAGTCTCCGCGCCGATGCTGCTCGACATCGGGGCCGGAGCGGTTGTCGTCGGGCACTCGGAGCGGCGTGAGGTCTTTGGCGAGACCGACGAGATGGTTGCCCGCAAAGCGGTCCGGGCGGTCTCCGCCGGGCTTCTCCCCGTCGTCTGCGTCGGCGAGACGAAGGAGGAGCGAGACTCAGGCGGGATGTGGGAGAAGGTCTCAGGACAGATCCGGGCGGTCTTCGACCACCTCGGCGACGAGACCTCCGGGGGGGACATCGTCTTCGCCTACGAGCCCATCTGGGCTATAGGTACGGGAGACACCGCCACCCCCGAGGACGCGCAGGACGCTACGGGTAAGATACGCGGCCTCCTTGAGGAGGTGCGTGGCGAGGACTTCGCCGGCGCGGTGCGTATCCTCTACGGTGGCTCGGTCAAGCCGGAGAACGTAGGAGAGATCATGGCTCAAGAGGACGTGGACGGCGGCCTCGTCGGCGGCGCCTCCCTGAAGGCCGAGTCCTTTGCCGAGCTAGTCAACGCCGCCTCGAATGCGAAGAGCGGCTGACCATCTCTATCGCCAAAGTTATGCTAAAGTAGGCGCTATGATCTACGTACTGGCGTTTCTACACACAATCTTTAGCGTGGCCCTCGTGGCCCTCATCCTGCTGCACTCCGGCAAGGGTGGGGGACTCTCCTCCTCGCTCGGCGGTGGAACGGGGAGTACCTTCTCCGGCACGACCATCATGGAGAAGAACCTCACGCGGCTAACCCTGATCGTGGTCGCGCTCTTCACCATCTCTACGGTAGCCCTGATCTTCCTGGCCTAGATACAGGTCCGCACCGCGCCCTCCGGCTCTTCCGCGTAAAGAAGAAGGAGTCACGCGTAAGAGGGTTAGGATTTGTTGTTCCACTGACGAGTCCACTCGGTGTGGTTGCTGTCGTGGAGCTCCCCATGGTGTCGGGAGCAATACTTACCGTGACACTCTCTACCGTTCGGTTTCTTGCCCGTCTTACGTTGAGGCTGGTTACACCCCTTAAATGCGCAAGTGCTGCGTATCAGCACCGTACATCTCGTTATAGTAAAAGGACTCGCCCGGGGAGGATGGGGAGAACAGGCGAGTCCTATGAGAATTATATACCCACCACCATATTTGCGCGTATGAATGGTCACAAAAGCTCGACCTACCATATGTTGGGTCTGCTCATCACGCGTTACGTTATCTTGCCAACCTGTCACGACATGACAATGCTCCACAGGTCGGGTAGGACGTGCGGACTCTGCGTCAGACAGCAAGGCGGCCGTCTTCTGGCTTTACGCGCAGAACAAACGCTGCGAACCGGACGTCGAGAGAGAAGAAAACTCTGAGTGTCGGAGGGGGGACTCGAACCCCCACGCCCTCATCGGGCACTAGGCCCTCAACCTAGCGCGTCTACCAATTCCGCCACCCCGACACGAGTTAGCTCCAGGATTATAAGCGGCCCTCCCTCACGGGTCAACGAGTTCCCTGCGAAACCCTTATCCGATCTTCACGTCCGAAGATAGAATCGTATCGCGGGCGACTTTGAGGGAGATGTGGAGGCGGTGGCGCGACCCGTTCGGGTTGGGAGGGGTTGGCGGCCTTTCTCGCCTCCCTGCCGGATGAGGTTCGCGCCCGCGTCTCTTCTCACGCGGCTCTGGA
The DNA here is from genome assembly GCA_902806075.1 of uncultured Rubrobacteraceae bacterium. Lineage (GTDB taxonomy): Bacteria > Actinomycetota > Rubrobacteria > Rubrobacterales > Rubrobacteraceae > Rubrobacter_F. The sequence continues at coordinate 11,830 of CADCVG010000016.1, read as the reverse complement.
CCTGCCTGGCGACGAGGAGGGCATCGCCGCCGTACTCGCAGCTCATGCCGGCGGGAGCCCGTCATCGACGCCCTTGACGCTCCTCGCTACCACCGGGGCACAAGCGGGCGCGAGCGAGGGTGTGTGCCTGGCGCGCACCCTTGAACGTGTGGCCCTGAATCTCGCCAGGGGGACCGAAGCCTCCAACTCGCACGCGTCTTGCTCGCCCATACGCACTTCCGGAACCGCCTTGACGAGGCGGACCTCGTCAGCTTCGTCGAGCACTGCCGGGCCGCCATACTCGTTGGCCATGCGGGCACCTTCTGCTACGAGCGCCTCGCCGTGCTTTACGAGTACCGGGGTGAGAGGGAGGAGGCCGCGAGCGTCTGGCGGCGCGCCGTCGAGGTCCTCGAAGCGGCCAGGGCTCCTCTCTTCTCGGCCCGGTTCCGAAAGCGTCTCGGTAGGCTCGAAAGTTAGCGGTCCCTGGCTCACCTCTCTGACTGGCTCGGTTTGACCCAAATCCTGACCATATGTAAGCTGATTTGTGTCGGTGGTGAGAGAGGGAGCGGAAGGGGTGCTCTCGGGCGGCGTTCTAAAAGAACTAGGCGGTACGCGGGTTAGGATTCTCTTGCTTGCGGGTACCGTTCGCTCAGGAACGGGAGCCTTTAGAGACGCCGGTCGGCGCACCCTGAAAAGGCGTGGAGAGGAAAGGAGATCTGGTGAGCGAAGCGCAGCAGAACGGTCACGAGGATCTGGGGGCACGCGTCTACGAGCCGCCTGAAGATTTCGCGGCCCAGGCTAACGTAAAAGATGCTTCAGTCTATGAGAAGGCCGGTCAGGATTTCGAGGGTTTCTGGGCGGAGTGCGCCAGGGATCTGCACTGGTTCAGGGAGTGGGATCAGGTCCTCAAGTGGGACCCGCCGAATGCCGAGTGGTTCGTGGGAGGCAAGACCAACGTCTCCTACAACTGCCTCGACTACCAGATAGAGCATGGCAAGGGCGAGAAGACGGCCCTGCTCTGGGAGGGCGATGAGCCCGGCATCACCAGGACCTTTACCTACTCTGAGCTCCTCGCCGAGGTTCAGAAGTTCGCCAACGTGCTTAAGGACCTGGGCGTACAGAAGGGCGACCCGGTAGGCATCTTCCTGCCGATGATCCCCGAGCTCGCTATCGCGATGCTGGCCTGCGCCAGGATCGGGGCACCGCACTCGGTCGTCTTCAGCGCCTTCTCGTCCAATGCCCTACGCGACAGACTCAACGACGCCGAGGCGAGGGTCCTGATTACCGCGGATCAGGCACCGCGCGGCGGCAGGGTCGGGAATCTCAAGCAGAATGCTGACAAGGCTCTCGAAGACGTCCCGAGCATCGAGAGCGTGGTAGTCGTCGAGCGCACGGGTGAGCAAGTCCCGATGACCGAGGGACGCGACCGCTACTGGCACGAGCTCGTGGGCGAGGCGAGCGACGAGTGTTCCGCCGAGGAGATGGACTCCGAGGACATGCTATATATCCTCTACTCCTCTGGCTCGACCGGCAAGCCGAAGGGCATCGTCCACACCACGGGGGGCTACTTCACGCAGGTTAAGATGACGAACAAGTGGGTTCACGACCTCAAGGACGAGGACGTCTACTGGTGTACCGCCGACGTAGGCTGGGTGACGGGCCACTCCTACCTGGTCTACGGCCCACTCGCCAACGGTGCTACGACCCTTATGTTCGAGGGGACGCCGAGCTACCCCGAGAACGACCGCTGGTTCGACATCATAGAGCGGCACAAGGTCAGCGTCCTCTACACTGCCCCGACAGCCGTAAGGGCGTTCATGAAGGTCGGGACCGGGCCGATAGAGAAGCACGACCTCTCCTCCTTGAGGCTGCTCGGTTCAGTGGGCGAGCCGATCAATCCGGCGGCGTGGGTGTGGTACCACGAGAACATAGGCGGTGGACGCTGCCCGATAGTGGATACGTGGTGGCAGACGGAGACGGGTGGGATCATGATCTCCCCGCTGCCCGGCATCACCGCGACGAAGCCCGGCAGCGCCACCTTCCCGCTCCCCGGCATCGAGGCTGGCCTCTACGACGAGGAAGGCAACGAGATCGAGGGCGCCGGCCAGGGCAACCTGGTGATGAAGAAGCCGTGGCCCGGCATGCTTCGGACCCTCTACAAGGACCCGGAGCGTTACCAGGAGACCTACTGGTCGAAGTACGGGGACGTCTACTTCGCGGGCGACGGGGCCAGGCGCGACGAGGATGGCTACTACACCATTACCGGTCGCGTGGACGATGTGATGAACGTCTCCGGCCATCGCGTCTCCACGGCGGAGGTCGAGAGCGCGCTCGTCTCACACCCGGCCGTCGCCGAGGCGGCGGTCGTAGGTCGTCACGACGAGGATAAGGGACAGGCGATCTTCGCCTACGTAATCCTCGAAGGTGAGCGGGAGACCAGCGAGCAACTCATGCAGGAGCTGCGCCAGCACGTGCGGGAGGAGCTGGGGCCGACGTCTCGTCCGGACCAGGTCGTCACCGTAGACGACCTCCCGAAGACGAGGAGCGGCAAGATCATGCGCCGCATCCTCCGCAACATCGCCGAAGGTAAGGAGGATCTGGGCGACACCAGCACCCTCGCCGACCCGAGCGTCGTCGATACCATACAGGAGCAGGCCGCGTCCCAGAGTTAGAGACAAGCCCCAACGAGGTCGGAGAGGGGGCGGAGCGTTCCGCCCCCTCTCTATGCGCGACATCGTATAATCAGGGTGTCGCAACACTTGTAAGAAAGGGCCTTCTATGGCACTGAACACCTCCTACGGCACTCGCGGTAACGCGGCCGCCTACGCGCTGCCCGAGGCGCGAGCCGGTTTCATACGCAGGACCTATACGCACCTGGCCTTCGCCGTGCTCGGGTTCCTCGTGCTCGAGTATGCGTTGTTGCAGCTGCCGGGTATCGAGCGTATCGCGGGACTCATGACCAGCGGCTTCAACTGGCTCATCGTGATCGGGCTGTTCATTGGGGTGTCCTGGATCGCCGACTACTGGGCGAGGTCCGACACCTCGCGCGGCCTCCAATACGCCGGGCTCGTGCTGTACGTCGCGGCTCAGGCGGTCATCTTCTTACCACTAATGGTCCTCGCCGTCCTCGTTAGCAACGACCCGACGGTGGTCCCGGCAGCGGGGCTCATTACGGGTCTGCTCTTCGCGGGCCTCACGGTCGTGGCCTTCACTACGAGGGCGGACTTCTCGTTTCTGCGCGGGGTGTTGGTCATAGGCTTCTTCGTTGCCCTGGGATTGATAGTGGCGAGCATAATCTTCGGCTTCCAGCTCGGCGTGATCTTCGCCGTCGCCATGGTCGGGCTCGCGGCGGTAGCCATCCTCTACTCCACCTCGAACGTCCTCCATTACTACCGTACGGACCAGCACGTCGCCGCGGCCCTCTCGCTGTTCGCAGCCGTCGCGCTGATGTTCTACTACGTGCTCTGGATCCTCATGTCCCTGAGGAGGTAACCCCGATCCTCGCGTGAAGTAGAGCGTGCTAGTGCGCAACTTACGGCGGGTTCCCTCGTATACGTAGTAAAATACGGGTGTCGAACTTGTCATCCTTAAAGGAGGAATAAGTGGGATTCGGCGGTTATATCTTGGTAATGATCCTGGGCGTCCTGATCTCCGGGGCGGCGGCGCTCTGGGTGAGGAGCTCTTACAAGAAGTACTCTAAGGAGACGAGCTACAGCGGCCTTACCGGGGCGCAAGTAGCGCGCATGATACTTGACCGCAACGGTCTTACGAACGTGCGCGTCGAGCCGGTGGCCGGCCAGCTCACAGACCACTACGACCCGCGGAGCAAGGTGGTGCGGCTCTCGGAGGACAACTTTTCGAAGAACTCCATTGCGGGGGTCAGCGTCGCGGCTCACGAGGTCGGCCACGCCATACAGGACGCCAGCGGGTACGTGCCGATGAAGCTGCGCTCCGGGCTCGTCCCTATAGTTAACTTTGGCAGCCAGCTCTGGATGCCGCTGTTTATAATGGGCATCTTTGGTCTGGGAACCTTCTTCATCCAGCTCGCCGTCATCGCGTTCGCGGGAGTATTGCTCTTCCATGTGGTCACGCTGCCGGTGGAGATCAACGCCTCCACCCGCGCCTATGGCCTCCTGACCCGCTACGGTATCCTCTCGGCCCGCGAGGCGGGTGGCACCCGGCGTGTCCTCACGGCGGCGGCCTTTACATACATAGCGGCGGCGCTGACCTCGCTGCTGACGCTCTTGTACCTGCTCTTCCTGAGCCAGAGCGAGTAGCGAGGATACGAAACGCTTACTAGGGGCGGGGACTCTCGGGTCCCCGCCTTTTTCGTGTCCGTGGTCGGGTACTTGCGGCATCGTGCAGGCGCAAGTTGTAGAATAGCCGGGTCGTGGAGGAGATAAAGCGCATAACCAAGCGTCGCCGGAGGCTGCGTACCGTAGGCGAGCCTCACCCGTGGGAGCCACGTCACATGCGGCTCGCCGCCACCCGCTACGCGGAGTCCGCGGGGGAGAGACAGGGGCGGCGCAACGTGACGCTCGGGGTCATACAGCATCTGTGGCGCTCGCCGGTGCCCTTCGTCGGGTTCTACCCGCCCGAGGGCGTGAAAGTGATCGAGAACAGGCTCTACACGCCCGCGCCCCCCAGGCTCGTGGACGACGCCGAGTACCTCGCCGGGGTCGAGGCGCACAAGAAGGCTTTTGCTCGGGACCTCGAAGGCACGATGCTCCCGGCGGGGCGCCTGCCAGGCTACTTCGAGGTGCCGGCCGACGAGGGGTGGCGCATCGTGGTGGACCTTGCCGAAAAGCGCTTGAAGCTCTCGGACGCCTGGGGCTTCGCCACGGAGGCCGGGATGGTCGGGGACCTGGCACCCTTCGTCTGGGCCTATAAACACTGCGGTTTCTGCCTCCTTACCATCTACGACAAAGACATCGAGGGCTTGAGGGACGATCTGCTCTTCGTCGCCAAGCGCCAGGGGGTAGAGCTCCGCTGGCGCCGGACTGCCGCCTGAAAATACGGCCGTACTCACAGTAAGAGATGTTCCGGGTAGGGTATAATCGTGTCAACCGTATAACATAAGTTCGAGCTTACGAAAGATTTGCCACTTTAAGGAGAGGGGTGAGCAGAGTAGATGCTTAGCAGGCACGATACGGGGAGCTTCGCCGCCACCACGGCTCCCAGCGGTTTCGGTCTCGAAGACTTCGAGAGAGCCGGCATCCGGGTGGTGGAGCGGCGATTCAAGGCCAAGGACACCCTTTTTACTCCGGGGGACCCCGACGATCAACTCTACTTCCTGCTCGAAGGCACCGTACGCCTCTACAAGATCTACGGCGATTACAAAGAGGCGACGACTGCGCTCCTGAAGAGCGACGGTGTCTTCGGGAAGCTGAACCTCGTGGAGGGCCGGTGGCAGGACGTCTTCGCCGAGGCCGTTACCGACGTGCGCGTGGCCAACGTGCCGAAGTCTACTCTGACCGAGGTGATAAAGCGGCGTCCGGAGTTCGCCATGAAGCTCTTCTCCTCCTTCTCTGAGCGTCTCAGGCAGTCCGACGAGGTCATAGAGAGCCTCCTGCACCGCGAGGTCTCGACCCGTCTGGCGACGCTACTCCTCAACCTCGGTGAGCGCTTCGGTGAGGACAATCATGCGGGCACTATCCTGGACATACGTCTGACGCACCAGGAGTTGGCGAACATGATCGCCTCGACCCGCGAGGCCGTCTCCAAGGTCATGAGCGAGCTACAGCGCGACGGTACCATCGAGGTCCAGAACCGCAAGATAGTCGTCGTGGATAGAGAGACCCTCATGGACCGCGCCTCCGGCCCCTCCGGCCTCTCCGTGGACGGCCAACTCTCCATCTAAGGAAGCTTACTCTAAACTCCCTTAGCGTTTCCTCAGGAAGAGGCTCACGTCTCGCTTCGTCTCCTGATGAGTTGCACTGCTATGGTTCCTCATGTCTCCCAGTATGGACGCTCTCGCTATCCAGACGGGCGAGCTTTTTGCGGGAGGCGTAATATTGTCCTTACAGCTTCCGAAACTTTCGGAGCGTAATATCGTATAACTAGAATATGGGATATTCAGCACCTGTGGCGTTGGGCGGTTGGCGAGAGCGGGTAAAGCGTCTCTCCTTCCCCCGTGCGCGGCTTTCGGACAATGAGTTGGTCGAGCGGACCCTATCGGGTGACGTGCGCTCTTACGAGGAGTTGGTCAGACGCTACGAGCGGCTGGTGGGGCGAGTGATCTACCCTTACGCCGGCCGCGATGCCGCGGTCGAGGACCTCGTACAGGAGACCTTTTTGAGGGCCTACGACCGCCTCTCGACCTTCAACCCCGAGTACCGTTTCAAGACGTGGCTCCTCACCATCGCCAACAACCTCGGCATAGATACCCTGCGCCGCCGCCGGGAGGTCGTGGAGTTCAACCCCGACCTGCACGCCCCGCTCACGCGCGGTCCCGATGCGGATGCCGACGAGGCGGAGCGGGCCAGGAGCGTGAGGGACGCGGTGATGGCGCTCCCCGAGTCTTACAGCGTCCCGCTCGTCCTGCGCTACGCCGAGGGACTCACCTACGCGGAGATCGCCGAAGTCATCGGCATAACCATTCCGGCCCTCAAGAGCCGCCTCTTCCGCGCCAGGAACATGCTCGCGGGGAGGCTCGAAGAGAAGGGCGAGACGGGATGAGCTATCCGGGCGAGTATGGCCCTCGGGGCTGCGACCCCGAGAAGGTCTTCGAGCTCGCCGACCGGGGCGCGGTGGCGGAGAGCCTCGACGCCGGAGAGGAGCGGGAGGTCCGGAACCACCTCGCTCGCTGTCACGAGTGCCGCGAGCTCTACGAACGCGAGCTGGGCTTAAATGCCTGTTTGGGCTCTCTAGACTTCTCCTGGACAGATTTGCGGTCCGTACACAGAGGCGTTGCGATGGCGCTGCCGACCCGGTCGGCGGTGGGGCGTATCATGTGGGGGCTACTCGCCGCCGTGCTCCTCGTCACCGCGCTCGCCTCCCTGGAGTTCGAAGCCGCGCAGCCCGTGGTGTTGATGATGGGTATCTTGGGCGCTTTTTTGGCTTTGATCTCCGGCTCTGTTGAGGTGTTGAACGCGATAGTGGACGCCGCCGGTCTCACCCTCCTCCTCTTGCTGGTTCTGGGGACCCTGGCCGACGTCCTGATAGCCCTCGCGGTCGTCCTCAGCCGGAGGCGTAGAGCCCAGGAAGCATGAGGCGCTTCGCGGGACTCCTGATCACTGTCCCCGCCCTCCTGCTGGCGGCTCTGGTCCTCTTCGCGAACCCCGCCCGTGCCTTCGAGAAGCAGGTCATGGAAGACGTAGCGGTGGAGAAGGGCGAGACCGTGGAAGAGGTCTCAACCGCCTGGGGTGACGTGCTCGTGGAGGGCGAGGTCGAAGAGTACGTAAGGACCGGTCTCGGCGATATCGAGATCGAGGGTCCCGTCGGGGGCGACGTGCAGACGGGCTCCGGCGATGTACACATAAACGCCCTGGTGGAGGGCGACGTGAAGGTGGGCAGTGGGAACGTATACCTGGGGCCCGAGGCGCGGGTCGAGGGAGATGTCTCTTGTAGCGGCGGTAGGCTCGAAAGTCACCCGTCCGCCATAGTTATCGGTGCCGAGAGAGCCGGTCTCTCCCCCGAATTCGGTGGAGAGGACTCCGGCGCCTTTACGGATGCGGCGGGGTGGGCTTTGATGACCCTGGTGCTCGCCGCCGTCGCGGTGCTCGCGACCGTCGCCGTACCGAGGCCGCTGCGCGCCGCCACCCGGAGCCTGGAGCTCTCACCCGGACGCTCGTTGGTCCTGGGTCTGGGTTCCGTACCGGCGGCGATCATACTCTCCATACTGCTCGCCATTACGGGGGTTGGCCTTGTGTTGCTCTTCTTGCTCTGGCCGGCTTACCTGGCGCTGGTCTTCTTCGGTCTCTTCGTCACCGCTTACTTCCTCGGACGCAAGGTGGTGCTCGCCACAGGGCGCTACCGTGCCGGCGATGCTCTGGCCGCCGCGGTCGGCGCCGTCCTTGTAGCGGCGGCGTACCAGATCCCCATCTTCGGTGGCCTTGTGTTTGCCGCCCTCGCCCTTATCGGCGCGGGCGCGGCCTTCTTGGCTCTCCTCTCCCGCCAGGGTCCAGGTGTGCCCCGCCCCACCTACGCTTCCTACGAGGACTACCTCAAAGACCGGCGGGATGCCTGAGTGGAGAGCCCGAACTTTTCTTATCCCCGCCTCTTGATCACGGCCAGGCGTCTTGCCAGTCTCCAGAGTTCCGGCAACTAACGGCTATTAAACTTACGGGCTAAAATCAGCGGCGTGTGGAAGAATACCGCAATCAAGGGAGAGCAGCGTCGGTTGCTGGCGCGAAGGCTTGCCTTCGTCCTCGTGGCGCTGGTGCTTATGTTCGCGGCATACTTTTACGGGCGCTCAGAGAGCCCGGCGGGTGTCTCGGCGGAGAACAGGGAGAGCGTGGCGCTCTACGTGGAGGCGCTGGAGACGGTCAGGGAGGACTACGTGGGCCGGGAGGCCATCGACTCCAAGGAGCAGACCTACGGCGCTATAGAGGGGATGCTGGAGACTTTGGGGGACGAGGGGCACACGCGCTTCCTTAGTCCGGAGGAGATCGAGCAGAGCCGCCAGGGGCTCTCCAGTACGTACGTAGGCGTCGGGGTCAAACTGGACAACAAGGACGGCGAGGTGGTGGTCACGTCCCCTATCGATGGCTCGCCGGCGGAGGAGGCGGGGATCGAGTCTGGTGACGTCCTGGTCGCCGTAGACGGCGATAGTGTTCAGGGAGAGGACGTCAAGGAGATCGCGGACGAGGTTAGGGGACCCGAGGGGAGTGAGGTGGAGCTTACGATGCTCCGTGACGAGGAGGAGCGCGACTTTAACGTCGAGCGCGCCGAGCTAGAGGTATCCGCCGCGTCCTGGAACCTGATCCCGGGAACGGACGTCGCCCATCTGCGGCTGACGTCTTTCTCGGAGAACAGCGCGGAGAAGCTGGCGGAGGCGGCGGCCGAGGCGCGGGCGGCGGGCGCCGAGTACTTCGTGCTGGATCTCCGGGACAACGCGGGGGGGCTGGTAGGACAGGCCAGGGAGGTGGCCGCGCAGTTCCTGCCGGGCGGCGGCGTGATCTACATCCAAAAAGACGCCGACGGCAACGAAGAGGAGATAACCGTACCCGGGGACAACGTGCCGCTGAATGCGCCGCTGGTAGTCCTGGTAAATGGCGGGTCCGCGTCGAGCGCGGAGATCGTGGCCGGCGCTTTGCGGGACAACGAGCGGGCCGAGGTGATCGGCGAGACGACCTTCGGTACCGGTACCGTGCTCAAAGAGTTCACCTTGAGTGACGGCTCGGCCATCCAGCTCGGCACAAAGGAGTGGCTGACCCCGGACGGAGACTTTATCCGGGGCTCCGGCATCGACCCGGATGTCGAGGTGAGCCTGAAGGAGGGCCAGGAGCCACACACCCCGGAGGAGACCAGCGACCTCTCGAAAGAGGAGGTCTTCGAGGAGGACGCCCAGCTAGAGAGCGCCTTCGAGGTTCTGCAAGCAGGAGAGTAGCTTCTTAGAGTTCTGGGTAAGGGTGCTTCATGAACTTAATTTCGAGGGCTCTACTCGGTACTCTCGGCGGGCTCGGAGGCACGCTGGCGTTGACCGTTTTTCGCAAGATGCTCGCCGCCGCCGGGATGGTGGGGACTACCGCCCCCGAGCAGGTCGTCGAGAGGCTTGAGGAGTTGGATCTGCTGGAGGGCCTCTCGCCCGGCGTCCGGCGTTCGGTCATCGTGCTCGCACACCTCGCCTACGGGGTCGGGATCGGGGCGGCCCTGGGCCTCCTGCGCCGGGAGAGGGGCGGGGCCAGGGAGGAGGCGGCCGTGGGCTCGGCTTTGGGCCTCCTGGCGTGGGGTGCGGGGTGGGCGAGCTGGCTGCCGCTCACCGGGGTTCATCTGCCGCCGTGGAAGCAGCGAACCGCGAAGGTGCTCCTGCCCGTTCTCGACCACGCTGTCTTCGGGGCGGTCTGGGGTCTCGTCTACAGGTTCGTGAGGTCGGGTCGAGTTTAACGGTTCCCATTTCTTGGGTATGTCTCTGTTAAGAGTTGAGTATACGAAGGGAGATTCATGGCACAGCGGGTACACGAGAGTATCGAGGTACAGGCTCCGATACGGGACGTGTTTACATATTGGTCGAACCTGGAGAACTTTCCCCAGATCATGTCGAACGTTGAAGAGGTCCGAGTGATCGACCAGGATACGAGTCATTGGAAGGTGAAAGGGCCTCTGGGCAAGGATGTCGAGTTCGATGCCAAGACCACCGAGATGAGCCCGGAGCGCGGCATCGGCTGGAACAGCACCAACGACAACGAGGTCGAGACCTCCGGACAGGTGCGCTTCGAGGAGGTCGCCGAGGGCCGGACGAGGATAGACGTCACGATGAACTACGCTGATCCGCCCGGAGGCAAGATCGGGGAGCTCGCGGCAAATGCTATCTCCAATCCCGAGCGCCAGATGCGTGAGGATCTGGAAAACTTCGCCAGGAAGATCGAGCGGGGTGAGCTAAACCTCGGTGGGCCGGGCGCTCAGGCTGGGGGAAGCTAAGAATCCGGCGGGCGCGGCCTCTTACACACCGCGCCTTCTGATAACATGAAGGCTGTCGGACGATGGAGTCCGGCGGCCTTTGTGTGTATGTGTAAGGGGAGGTCTTTACCGTGAGTATCGCCGTAGCGGCCGGCGTTGGGCTCGTCATCATAGCGATTATCGCAATACCGATTCTGATCTCTGTGATAGGCAGCGCCGGGGAGCGCAACCAGAATCGGGCCGAGGACGAGGAAGATCGGGCGCGCAAAGAACGCGAGAGCGGGGAGCAGAACCCCCACGGGGGAGGCTCCTCTTAGCTCCCGCCGAACCGGCCCGTACCATACCGACGCGGATAGTAAGGTTGCGCGAGGCGGGGGGGCGATTGGTCTTTACCAACGGCTGCTTCGATCTTCTGCACCCTGGACACGTCTCTTACTTGCGTGCCGCGCGTTCCCTCGGCGACGCCCTCGTCGTCGGCCTCAACTCCGACGCCTCGATCCGCAAGCTCAAAGGATCCGCACGCCCCGTAGTACCTGAAGCCGACCGGGCCACCGTACTGGAAGCCCTCGAATCCGTGGATGCCGTCGTCATCTTCGACGAAGATACCCCGGTACGCCTCCTGCGTGAGCTAGAGCCCGCTGTCTACGTCAAGGGCGGAGACTACCGTGTCGAAGATTTACCGGAGGCGGAGGTCGCGAGTGAGATCGGGGCTGAGGTGAAGATACTGCCCTTCGAGGAAGGCTACTCTACGACTGCCCTGATCGAGAAGATAAAGAGCACTCCCCCTGCGCCTGATACGTCTCGCCTTAGATGACGCCCTGCTAATAGACTCTGACCTGTCTTCCTTTGCTGTCGTTATGGAAACCGCTTTAAGAAGCTAATCGAGCAGGTCGCGTAAGGACGCGGCGTGGGGGCTGCTCTTTATCTTGGCGAGAGCCGTAAGCTGTATCTGGCGGATGCGTTCGCGGGTGACGTCGAAGCGCTCGCCGACCTCTTCTAGAGTCTTGGGCTGGCCGCCGGTGAGGCCGAAGCGGTACTCCAGGACCATGCGCTCGCGTTCGGGGAGGCCGTTGAGAGCTTCTTGCATGCGGCTCTTCAAGAGCGAGGTCTTGGCGAGGTCATGGGGGGTCTCGGAATCCTCATCGGCGATAAAGTCACCGAGCTCGCTGGAGTGATCCTCGCCTACCGGGGTTTCGAGGGAGATGGAGCGGCGGCTGACGCGCCTTATGCGTGCGATTTCCTCTGCCTCTATCTCCATTACCTTCGCGACTTCTTCGTCGTCAGGGTCGCG
>CADCVG010000015.1 GCA_902806075.1 uncultured Rubrobacteraceae bacterium | reverse complement strand
CCCATACCGGGCCTCTATCTCCTCTGCCCCCGCCCTCTGGACCGGCAGGGTCACGGTCGTGCCGGTTAGCCTCTGGGCAGCGCTAGAGTTGATCGCCTCGAAGGTGTTGCCCACGGCTACCACGAGGAGGATCGCGGCGAGGAGCGCCGCCGGGACCCGCGGCGACTCGGACCGCCGGAGCCGGGCGGCCACGAAGGCGCCGAACCCGATGGCCGCATACGGGAGGAAGACGTAGAAGTCGTCGGCCAGCTGGAAGTCCCGTATGGACCACAGGATGGGCCCCGGAAGGGTGACGAGGATCGGGGCGAAACGGTACTCGTAAGGCCGCCTCGTGTAGAGGCGCAGGATCACGAACAGCCCGATCAGGATAGGCACCAGCATCGTGGCGTACGGCAGGATAATGTTGCCCGCCGTGCCCGCCAACAGCGGCGCGAGGTTGAAGCTGCCACGCACGAGGTACGTGGTGTTGAACACGTACATACCGTCGAGGAGGTACTTCAGAGCGCCATGGTAGTAGTAATACGCGAGGATGGCCAGGAGCGGCACGGAGATCCCCGCCGCCGCCCGCAGCGCCGCCCCGAAGCGCTCCCCTCTAGGGCGAAGAACGGCAAGAAGGAAGGTCACGAACGGGAAGAACCCCATTAGCTGCCACACAAGGAACGCCAAAGAACCGAAGAAGCCTGACCAGAACCACCTCTTCTGGGTCGCGAAGAGGAGGCACAGGACCTCGAAGAGGACCATCGGGGTCTTTGGTTCTGGGCCCGAGGAGGCGGGCTGGGCGAAGCCGTAGAAGCCGAGGAAGGTCAGGGCCGCGAAGAGCCCCGCCCTCTCTGATTGGAACACGTTCTTGCCGAGCAGGTAGACCCCGGCGACCGTGAGGCAAGCGGTGGCGAAGAAGACCCCGCGCACCGTATAGATGTCGTCCCAACCGAAGACCTGGGAGATCAGCACACCGAGCCCGGCGATCATGGGCGCGAGAGGCCCCTTGTGGTCGAAGACGCCCGCGTAGGGCGGGACGCCGTCGGCCACCCTCTGGCCCCCATAGAGGTAGATGGAGTAGTCGCGGAGCAACACCCCGTCGAAGCCGTAGAGGCCGTAGACGAAGACGGCCAAAGCCAGAATAGAGAGCGGGAAAGCTAACTTCCTCACCCGGGCACGGCTGTCCTTATGCGTGGCGCTCTTGCTTACGGTGTGGCCTCTCATAGAGCTCGACAAAGCCCGGCTATGATAAACGCCCGTCGAGCCCTTCGCAATCGCCGAAGGGCTCGGAGCTTTCCTCCGCGCTCCTCCGTCCGGTGCGTCCCCGAGGAGAGCCTGTCCCCCGAAAAATGGTGCTCTTGGAATGATGTGGCTAGGTTCGGCGGCTGTTGGGGTTCCTTAGCCGACCTCACGCGACGGTTAGCATAGGAACCACGTGGCGCTGCTCGCCGCCGACCGGCCCGAGTGGATAATGACGTGTCTTGCGGTCATTGGGGCGGGGGAGAAGGCCCTCAGGGCCGTATCGTCAACGGCCTGCGCGACCGTGTAGAGAAGCTCGGCGGCCTCTCATAACGAGGCTACTCGGAGTAACGAGAACCTCCGCCAGTTCCAGAGAATTGGGGCAGGAACATCGTCCCGGTTCGCAAACGAAGTACCTCCCCGGTACTCTTTTTCTTGAAACGTTTGTTAAACTCCTCCTTCGTATGGCACAAGCACAAGACAACGTGGAGATACGACCGGAAGCATCGCGCTCCCTACTGAGCCGCCGCGACTGGGTATACCTGTTGAGCCTACTGATACCCTTCGTCCTGTACGACCTGACCCTGAAGGGCGTCCTCATCTTCTCGCGGCCCGAGGATCCGGGGATCTGGGGAGCCTTGGGGCTCGTGCGCTCGGACCTCCTGTTCAATCTAGGGTACGCGCTGCTCTGGATCGGGCTGTTCGCCATAGCCAGGAGGGACGCTTCGCGTCGGATCGTCGTCGGACTCTTTCACCTGTGTACGCTCTTCGTCGCCCTGATAACGACCAGCGCGTACCAGTACTTCAAGGTCACCGGCTCGACGCTCGACTCCGACTATATCTACCTCTGGCTCTACTCTCCCGAGGGTACGGGGGGCGCCATCGCGAGCGAGCTAACCACGGGCATACTGGTCGTGCTCGCGACTATCCTCGTCTATGCGATCTTCGGTCCCTGGCTGGTGACCAGGCTCTTAGGCCGCTGGCGCGGCTGGTCAGGGGGACGGACGGTGAAGGTCTCCTGGCTGCGCGTCGCCGGCGTCGGACTCGCAGTGTACGCTCTCTTCTCGTTCTCGCTGCTGCCCGGCGGCAGCTCGACAGGCGCGAGCAAGTCCTTCTCCCGGGACGCCTTTGTCAACGTGATCATGACCGCCACCGAGGTAGCGGAGGGCCAGAACCTTGCGGAAGTTGCCCCCCAGCCCACCCCCGAGGCGAGCTTTGAGCCCACACCCTCCGGGGAGAAGCGGAACGTCGTCATGGTCTTTCTAGAGTCCACCCGATCGGGGGCTACCACCCCCTACAACGACAACCTCAAGACCACGCCGTTCCTGGACCAGTTGGCAGATCAAAGCTTGCTGGTGGAGAAGGCATACACAGTCGTCCCTCACACCCACAACGCTCTCGCCGCGACCAACTGCGGCATCGCGCCCCCGTTGGACCCCTGGGGGACGAAGGTACTCGCCTACTACGAGCCACCCTCCATCTGCCTTCCCGGTCTCTTGAGCGAGCAGGAGTACAACACCGCCTTTTTCATGTCGCAGGAGGGGAGCTTCGAGAAGAGCCCGCAGATCCTGGAGAACCTCGGCTACGAGGAATTCTACTCGGTAGATACGATGGACAAAGAGGGCTTCGAGCAGACGAACTACTTCGGCTATGAGGACGAGGTTATGCTGGAACCGAGCAAGGAGTGGCTGGAGGAGAATGGAGACGGTCCCTTCCTCGCCACATATCTTACCTCAGCCCCTCACCACGACTACCTCGCGCCGGAAGAGCGCTACGGGAGCAAGCAGTTTACCAACGACGAGTTGATCAATCGCTACCTCAACAGCGTCCGCAACCAGGACTTCTTCCTCAAGAAGCTCTTTGAGCAGTACAAGGAGCTCGGGCTCTACGAGGACACGGTCTTCGTCATCGTCGGCGACCACGGCGAAGCCTTCGGCGAACACGGCCGCTACCAGCACGATAACGTGATATACGAGGAGGGCCTGAAGGTTCCGCTGATTATCCACGACCCCAAACGTTTCGAGGGCGGCGCGCGCCTGACGGGTCCGGTCAACCAGCTCGACATCCTCCCGACTGTCACCGACCTCCTGGGCTACGAGACCGAAGGCGGAGACTACCCGGGTTACTCGCTACTCGACCCCATCCCCACCAACCGCACCCTCATGGCAAGCTGCTGGAATCCGGCGGGATGTCTAGCGAGCATCGAGGGGACGACGAAGTACATCTATCACTTCGATGACGAACCCGAAGAGCTGTTCGACCTCTCCAAAGACCCCGACGAGAGAAACAACCTCGCCGCCCAAAATCCCAAAGAGGTGGAGGAGCGACGCCAGGAGGTTCTGGAGTGGCGCGCGGAGGTTCATTCGAAGTACGGCACGCAGCCGGCCAATACTGAATAGCTTTTAGCAATCCAATCATCAGCGGTTTCGCCTAGTCTCACGCGCGAGGTGTGTTGTTTGTGTTGACATGTCCCCCTTTCCAACACGAGAACATATCCCAGCAACACCAGGCAAGCCCAAGCATCACGACCGGAAGTTTGAGGTAGATAAATTGCCTGTATTCCCGGCGAGAGGCTCACAAGCCGGTCGGACACTAGGGTTCAGGCTAACCGCTGAAAGTACCTTGCGGACCGACCGGCCCGCAAGGTGTCATCATGGACAGCGGCTGCCAGGGTTGTTGTACTTCTCGTCCTGGCGCTGGCGGTAGAACTCACCGCGACCCATCGGCGGCCTGTCAGGGTGGGTCGCGGTGTGGACCGCTAGATAGCGGTCGTAGGCGTTTTCGCCGGAGATCTCCTTTATATATTCCCAGGCGTAGCGGAGAGGATTTCTGGGGAGATGCTCAGGCATTCGGTGTCGTACCGCTGCTTCCGGCACCCGCGCCGACAGGCTCTCGCTCGATCTCGCGGCCTTCGGAGTCGAGGTGCGACTCCTCGTAGGTAGCCTCGCTCATCTCAGGCTGTTTCGTGCCCCTTATAAGACCGAACCAGACGCGGGACGCGTCGGCTATGACGATGATGATCGCAAGCGCGAAGATGATCGAGAGTATTCCATCCACCGTGGCGTTCGTTATTATCTGCTGGGTCTGCGCGAGGGATGAGGCCCCAGTGTAGTTCTCGCCGGCATTATACGCTTCTATGGCGGCGCTTCTCTGGGCGAAGAAGCCGATCGTAGGTTCGGAGGAGAAGATCTTGTACCAGCTCGCCGTGAGCGTCACCACGGCGTCCCATGCGAGCGGTAACAGCGTTACCCAGATGTATCTCAGCTTGCCCATCTTTATGAGGATCGTGGTCGCGACCGTGAGGGCCACGGCGGCCAAAAGCTGGTTAGCGATACCGAAGAGCGGGAAGAGTTGGTTGATGCCGCCCAGAGGATCGGTCACGCCGATTATCAGGAAGTAGCCCCAGGCCCCGACTATCACGGCACTCGTGATGATGTTGCCCGGCAGCCAGGAGGTGTTCCTGAAGGGACTGTACAGGTTACCGGCGAGGTCCTGAAGCATAAACCGCCCGACACGCGTCCCCGCGTCCACGGTCGTGAGGATGAAGAGGGCCTCGAACATGATCGCGAAGTGGTACCAGAACGCCTGCAATCCCCCGAGGAAGGCCGTTGCGCCTGCAAAGATCTGAGACATACCCACCGCGAGCGTCGGCGCCCCTCCGGTCCGGGAGATGATGCTCTCCTCACCCACGTTGGCCGCTGTGCTGGAGAGCGTCTCCGCGCTGACCGAGAACCCGAGACCCGTCACGGCCGACGCCGCCGACTCTGCGGTGCCGCCGGTCACGGTCCCGGGCGCGTTCATCGCGAAGTAGAGGCCGGGGTCGAGGACGGCGGCGGCGATGAGGGCCATAACGGCTACGAACGACTCCATGAGCATCGCCCCGTAGCCGATCATGCGTACCTGCGACTCCTTCTGGATGAGCTTCGGGGTGGTGCCGGAGGCGATGAGCGAGTGGAAGCCCGAGAGCGCCCCGCAGGCGATGGTTATGAACACGAACGGGAAGAGGGGTCCTACCGGGGCCACGGGCCCGCCCGTTGCGGAGGAGGCGAACTCCGTGAGCCGCGGCATCTGCATTACGGGCAGGGTGACGGCTATGCCTATGGCCAAGAGCCCGATGGTCCCGATCTTCATGAACGTCGAGAGGTAGTCGCGCGGGGCCAGGAGCACCCACACCGGGAGCACGGAGGCGACGAAGCCGTAGACAATGAGGGCTATCGCGATCGTAACTCCGCCGAAGGTCCACGCCTCGGCGTAGGCGGAGGACTCCGAGATCCAGCCGCCCCCGATGAGCGCCAGGATGAGGAGCCCCACCCCGATGAGCGAGACCTCCAGAACCCGACCTGGCCTCAAGAAGCGCAAGTAGAAGCCCATCAAGAGCGCGATCGGGAGTGTCATCGCGATGGAGAAAGCACCCCACGGCGAGTCGGCCAGAGCATTGACCACGACGAGCGCGAGCACCGCGAGCAGGATCACCATAATCGCCAGGACCGCGACTAGCGCCGCCGCCCCGCCAACAGGCCCTATCTCCTCGCGGGCCATCTGCCCCAAGGTCTTTCCGTTCCGGCGCATCGAGAAGAAGAGGATCGTCATATCCTGCACCGCGCCGGCGAGGATGACCCCGAAGATGATCCAGATGGTCCCCGGCAGGAAGCCCATCTGCGCGGCCAGGACTGGCCCTACGAGCGGCCCGGCCCCCGCTATGGCGGCGAAGTGGTGCCCGAAGAGTATCCTGCGGTCCATTGGCTCGAAGTCCCGCCCGTTGTTCAACCGCTCGGCGGGTGTGGCCCGGTTATCGTCAGTCTCCAGCACCCTGCGCTGGATGAACCTCGCGTAGAACCTGTAGGCGATAGCGTAGGAGGCGAGCGCCGCGAAGAGTAGCCACGCCGCGTTTACCGTCTCTCCCCTACCGAGGGCCAGAACCCCCCAACACACGGCCCCGACGAGGGCCACGGCTATCCAAATAGCATACCGACCAAGACGGTTACCCATAGACCCTGCTCCTCCTACCTCTTCCCAAAGGCTGTTGGTGCTACTGATGGCATGCTACCATAACGTAAGGGCGTGTTGAATACGCGTAACCGCCGGAGCAGCGGAAACGGATGACGCCCCCTTCCTGGACGCCGGGTGATCTATCAGGTACCCTCCTCACGTTCCGTGATCGCTGAGAGGGCGGCGCGGGCGGCGCTGAGGGCAGTCGCGACGTAGCCATCTATCCGCGCCTCGTCGAAGTCGAGGTCGCTGATCCAACGCGGATCTACCTTCACAGACTCTAGCAGCCGCACGGCCTCTTCGAGAGCCCTTGTCTTTTCCGTTCCGTTGGCCATCAAGCACTCCCGTCTCGCACTATTCACCGGAATCAGGGATACCCGAACGGTGATCTCTGGAACCCTGCTGCTCCTCTAGAGCCGGGGCGAGAGGAGCCGTGGGGCCGTCAGGCACACGCCCACGGTGAGGAGGGTGGCGATGATGCCCGGGTAGAGGAAGACCTCGAAGGGCGCGGACCGGGCGGCGAGCCCGAAGACAGCCTGGAGGGCGTCGTTCATGTAGGCGAACGGGACGAAGTCGCGCAAGAGCGCGCGGAGGCCGGTCGGGTCCTGATTGCGGAAGAAGCCGGAGAGGTAGATGAGCGGGGCGAGTATCGCCGTGGCGTATAGGAGCACGTCCGCCGGTGAGGAGGTGAAGTTGGCGATGAAGATCCCGATGCAGTTCGCCGTTACGAGCGTAACGAAGACGGCAAAGGTCGCGGCGAGCACCCACACCAAGGGCGCGGGGTGGAGCACGTAGACGAGCAACAGCGCGGGCAGGAGTTGGATGAAGTCGAGGACAGCGTTCACCGCCAGGAGTTCGAAGACTATGCGCCGGGGCGAGAGGGGCGTGAGGGAGAAGCGCATCAGGATGCCGTCGTTCAAATCCGCCGTGAGGCTCTCCCCAGCCCCGAAGGTGCCGGCCATGATCGCCACGATCCCGACCACCGCCGCCGCGTACTGCGCCGGTATATCGCTCGCCGCCACCGGCACTATGAGCGCCACCGGATACAGCATCTTTATGAGGAGCGCGAACCTCTTCCCGAAGAAGAGGACGACGTCCTTCTTCCAGTAGGCGTCCGGCGGGTCAAACCTCATCCTTCAGTGCCTCCCCCGTAAGCTTCACGTACACGTCCTCCAGACTCGGCCGGCGTACCGCGAGGTCGGTTATGTCCCCGCCCGCCCGCACGATCCCCGCGACCACGTCCGCCACCATGCCCGCCCTCTCTTCACACTGGACCACCAGGTTGCGCCCCTCCGGCACGACCCGCTCGACGCCCGGCACCCCCTCCAGATCCCCGTACTCGACCGGGTTGCGGAGCGTGGCGACGATGCGCCGCGTCCCTTCGAGGGAGGAGACAAACTCCTCCGGCGTTCCGAGCGCCGTGAGCTTCCCCCGGTGCAGGAACGCGACCCGGTCGCACATCGCCTCGACCTCGTCCACCTGGTTGCTCGCGAGCAGGACGGCGACGCCGGAGGCGGCTAACTCCCGGATCTTCCTCTGGTAAGCGAGCTGAGAGGTGTAGTCGAGCCCGAGGGAAGGCTCGTCTAGTATCAGCAGGTCCGGTCCGTGCGCCATCGCCTCGATGAGCGCGAGCTTCTTGCCCATTCCATATGAGTAGGTCTTCACGCGATCGTCCCTGTACTCCGCGAGCCCGAAATAATCGAAGAGCTCCGCGAGGACGCTCTCGGCCTTCCCCTCCTCCACCCCGTAGGAGCGGGCGAAGAGGTAGGCGTTCGCCCAGCCGGTAAGGTCGCCGTAGTGGGTCGGCCGGTCGACCATCAGGCCCATCCTCGCGCGCGCCTTGCGTTTCTCCCTGATGCCGTCCGCACCACAGACCTGAAAAGCACCGCCGTCCGGCTCGATGGCGGTCGAGAGGACGCGCAGGAGCGTGCTCTTCCCGGAGCCGTTCGGTCCCATTAGGCCGAAGACCTCGCCGGGCCGGACGTCGAAGCTCACGCCCGACACCCCACGCCCGCTGCTCTTATAGAGGCGGGTTATGTTCTTCGCTTCGAGCGCGGGCGCTCCCGTCTGCAAGACTGCCCTCCGATCCATTGACGGGGCTATTCTAGCGCCGCCCCCGAACCTCCGTTGTTACGGGCATCACGGACCGCTGCATTCCGGCTGGCCCGGCCTCGTTCGTCTCCGGTGGTTTGACTGGTATCATGCGAGCTTCGGGGAGCTACGCGAGATGACTACGTTCGAGTACTTTTGAGGGTTTGTAAAGAAGGATCTTGCCGGCCGGTCGCTTACGGGCGCGGACCTCGCGTCAGCGCCCGTAAGCAATCACGCCGCGTTTATCTGGTCCGTCGCCGACCTGCTGCGGGGCGACTACAAGAGGAGCGAGCACGGGAAGGTGATCCTACTTCTAACCGTGCTGCGCCGGCTCGACGGGGTCCTCGCCCCAACCAAACAGCAGGTGCTCGAAAGATACGCCGGGTTGCCGAAGAGTTCGACGCCATCCTCAACCGCATTACCGGCGTGCAGTTAAGCGAGGAGCAGATCGCGTAGATCATGCGCCTCTGGCGGGGCGGATCGAGGTTCCGGGGCTGCAGACTGCTAGAGTCTGTCATGAAGCTGCGCAACAGCAGCGACCGCCCGGTGGAGCATGAGGCAGACCGTCATGGTTTCAGGCACCTGCTCGCGCTGCGCGTTACGTTAGCTACCGAGCAGGACCGGGCGCAAGTCGGCGTGCTCGCCGAGGCCGGGCAGGAGGTGACCGGACAGAGCGTCGAGTTGGTGTAAAGGGCCGGAGGGTCGTAGTACTCCGGCCCTGCGTGACCGGCATACACCGCGTCTACCGGCGTGTGCCGACCTTATCGTGCCGGTCAGTCTCGCCGGTGGGCGTCCCAGTTATTCGGCAGCGGCATGCGCCGGTCCTGATCGAACGCGCGGGAGGTGATCTTGATCCCCGGAGGTGTGTAGCGACGGATCCTCTCGGCTTCGTCGATGCGGCGCAGCACGTCGGTGACCATGGCCGGGTCGAAGCCGGCGTCGATGAGGTCTTCGAGGCTGGCGAAGTGCTCGACGTAGCGCTCGACGAGATCGTCGAGCACTTCGTAGGATGGTAGGCCCTCGGGGAGAGTAGCTTGCGAACTGCTTTGCATGTCGAGGATGCGCCACGGGCACACCTCGGCGATGCTGTTGCGGTAGCGGGCAAGGTCGTACAGTAAGGTCTTAGGACAATCCTTGAGAGGCGCAAACCCGCCGACGAGGTCACCGAGCAGGTTCGCGGCTCCAACGGAGATGTGGGTCTTGTTGCTGGTGGCAAGCACGAGGTAGCCGCGTTCGTCGAAGATGTCGCTGAGCGCGACCGCGCGGGCGCGAGCGTAGCGGCGCTCCCGGCGCACGTCGGCATCTTCTTTGGTCAAGGGTTCTGCGTCATCGGGCACGTCGGCTTCGGTGGTGGGCATGTCGACGGGGACGGTATCGAAGGTGATGCCGAGGTTGCGCGCGAGATCCTCGGCGTCGGCTAGCGCCTCGTTCGGGGTCTCGGGAGCGGGCATGGCTACGGCCAGCACGTCCTCTGGTCCGAGCGCGTCGGCGGCGACCATGGCGGCCACGGCGCTGTCGATGCCGCCTGAGAGCCCGAGAGCCACACCTTTGAACCCGTTGCGCTCGGTATAGTCGCGCACCCCTACCACCAGCGCATCCCACACGGCCTCGAGGTCGTCGAGCGGCGGTCGAGGTTTCCAGGCACCGGGCGGGGCACGGTGGGGCGTCGGACGGGTGTGAACGTGGCCCAACGGACCGTTGACTGGTCGGGGTTCAGCGACCGGTACGTCGACGGTGAACCACTCCTCGGCGAACTCCGCGCCACGAGCGAGAAGGGTGCCCTCGCCGTCGACTATGATCGACCCCCCGTCGAAGACGACGTCGTCCTGGCCACCGACGAAGTTGACGTAGACCACCGGTACGCCGTTGCGGATCGCGACCTTGCGGGTGAGGTCCAGCCGGCTGCGAGCTTTACCCCGGTGGAACGGAGAGGCGTTGGGCACGAGCAGGATCTGCGCGCCCGCCGCCGACTGCGCCTCTGGCGGTCCGTCGGGCGACCACATA
Organism: uncultured Rubrobacteraceae bacterium; assembly: GCA_902806075.1. Lineage (GTDB taxonomy): Bacteria > Actinomycetota > Rubrobacteria > Rubrobacterales > Rubrobacteraceae > Rubrobacter_F. The sequence continues at coordinate 5,324 of CADCVG010000015.1, read as the reverse complement.
TCCTCGCAGATCGAGACGCCCACCACGACGTCACCGATTCTCCAGACCAGGTTAGGCCGGGAGCCAGGCGCGAAGTTGCGTGCCTCGTCGAAGAGGTCGTAGACAGGCAGGAGCACTTTGTGGTAGCAGCCTCGCACCTCCCCATCGCACAGCAGCTTCGCCGCGATGGACACGTCGCGCTCGCGGGTGTCCCATGAGCGCTGCGGCGGCACGCGGTCGATCGTGCTCAGGACCGTCGTCATCCGTCCCGACCGCCTGGCCAACCGGTCCAACGCCTCCTCCGCGTCGTCGACGAACTCACGGTGGAGGATCAGGTCAGCCAGTGGGTAGCCGGTCAGCACGAGCTCGGGTAGCACGAGCACGTCGGCCTGCGCTTCCTGCTCAGCCCACGCCATCGCCTCGGCGATCCGCTCGGCGTTACCGTCCAGGTCACCGACCCGGTTCGGTAGCTGCGCGACCGCGATGCGTAAAGCCGTCATCGTATCTCCTTCGACACTCGGCACCCTCGGCGATCCCTGGGCTGACAGTGAGGCAGAAGCCGCGCTTGCCGTGCCATACTAGAGCCTTTAAATAAATTATACTCCCGTGCTTATATTCACGTTCGCAACGTGGCCACCCAAATTCTCGCTCACTGCAAGCTTCAGGCTATCTCTCTCGTCCGCCGATTGCGCAGGCGAAAGGGAAGTCTAACAACAAGGGCCAGACTCGTTTCGCAAACTAGACAGACATCTACGCTTCGGTTCGCAACATGCTGTAGAGCGGCGGCCTGGAGGAGATAAAGTCCGGGAGGCCGCGTGAGTAGCGGCCTCCCGGACCGCTCGTTGACTTGCACCGATACAACAGGTTGTAATTCACTGGTACTGAAAATCTCCTCTATGGAGTTCAGATCCGGCGAGTAGGACGGCAAATCCGGTCCAACTCCAACATAATGATAGAGGAGCGGTGGTAGTGAGCAAGTTCTCGGAGTTGGAACGCAAGCTTGAAGAGCCTACGTTAGAATAGGATCGTAGATCGGAGAGGAAGAGAGGGCTACGTCTTGGCGGAGACCAAGCAGATCACCTGGGACCCCGAGGCCGACCGGCGCATAAAGCGCAGCCCTTTCCTCATGCGCCGCTTTATCCGCAAGCGCATCGAGGAGCGCGTAGCCTCGCGCGGCCGCACCCACGTAACCGAGGCCGACGTCGACGAGAGCGCCGGCATGTACCGTCAGTACCGCTTTAAATAATTCGCTTGCGGTTGCCAGCCGGCGAAGAGATTGAAGGTAGCATCCAGTCTGGCGTCACCTGGGCCCGTGGTCGTTCAGCATTAGCGAACCTCCGCGAACGCTCTGGTAACATTGTGGCTCCAGGTCTTTAGGGGCCGTTCGTCGGTTTGTCGCTGATCTACTCTTACGGTGCTCTCTTTTTCTGGAGCTTTCTGGCGGCCACGGTAGTGCCGCTTAGCTCGGAGCCGCCCCTGGTCTTCCTCGTGAGGAACGAGGGGCTCGTGGTGGTGCCGGTGCTGGTAGGGACGTTAGGGAACGCCATAGGGGCGTGTACGACGTACTGGATCTCCCGCCGCGCCGCCCAGGCTTTGACGGAACCGCGCAAGGCCCCCAAGGGCCGGGCGGCCCGGTTGTTCAACCGCTACGGGCAGCCGGCGCTGCTGCTCTCGTGGGTGCCGATCCTCGGTGACGGGCTGGTCGTGCTCGCCGGGGCTACACGGCTGCGTTTTCGGGATTTCTGCTTCTGGATGACGCTCGGCAAGGGGCTGCGCTACCTCGTGATCGCGCTCGTCACCCTGAACCTCTTTTAAGGCCAGCGTTCGACGCTATCGGAGCCGTCGAGGACACAACGCTTGCTGTGGCCATCGTAGTACATAACGTAGGTGCCGCCACCCTTGCCGTAGGCGATCCTGCGTCTCTCCGGAGAGCAGACCAATCCCGCGTGATTGCCACCCTCGTCGGTCAGGCGCTCCGTCTCTCCTGGTGAGACCCGTATTACATGGACGTCTCGCCCTCCCGATTGCTGGCGTGCACTACATTGCCCCTCGCCCGACCTGCCCGGCGGGCACGGCGACCCCCCGGCCGATCTGCTTCCGCCGAAGCGAACGAGCTTACGGCCGGGAGCACCAGCACCACCAGCTTCAAGAGCAGCCACCCTCCCACTACCTCATACTGGAGAGTGCATCCTGATTATCCGCACGAAACAACGTTTCCTTTAGCAGCGCATGCATTATTCTCCTTGACAGTAGCGGAGAGAGAAATACTATGTACCTATTATGGAGACTCGTGGCGCGGTATCAAGGGACGTTCTTGCCGGAAAACTAGAGGAAGCCAGGGAGAGGACACGGCTCTTATTGGAACCGGTAAATGATGAGGATCTAAAGACGCAGCACGACCAGATCATGAGCCCCCTGATCTGGGACTACGGCCATATCGGCAACTATGAGGAGCTGTGGCTGCTACAAAAAGCCCACGGCAAGGGCCTCTCGGACCGGGAACTCTACGACATGTACGATGCCTCCCTCCATCCCCGAGAAGAGCGCCCGTCCCTGAACTTGCTCGACCGCGACGATGCGACCCTCTACCTCGACGCTATCCGCAAGGCGGTGCTCGAAACCCTAAAAGACGCAGACCTCGCAGGCGACGATCCGCTGCTGGCGGACGGTTTCGTCTACAACATGATCCTCCAACACGAGGCCCAGCACAACGAGACCATGCTCCAGACCCTGCAGTTGATTAAGGGCGACGGCTACAAGCCCGAAGCGCGTATCGATCTCCCGTCCGGTAGAGCGACCGAAGATGAGATGGTCCATGTCCCGGGCGGCGAGTTCGTAATGGGGACTGACGACCACGCCCAGGCTCTGGACAACGAGCGTAACGCGCACGTCGTGGATCTGCCCGGCTTCTACATAGACGCTACTCCCGTCACCAACGAGGCATTCGTCCGGTTCGTAGAGGACGGAGGGTACGAGAGGCGGGATCTCTGGGACGAAAAGGGCTGGGAGTACATCAAGAGCGAGTACATAACCGCGCCGAAGCACTGGTACCAGCCCGAGCCGCACAGCTGGTGGACTGAGTGCTTCGGCTTCGACGAGCCCCTCAACTTATCGGCTCCGGTCGTACACGTCTCCTGGTACGAGGCCGATGCGTACGCCCGGTGGGCCGGCAAGCGCCTCCCGACAGAGGAAGAGTGGGAGAAAGCAGCCTCTTGGGACCCCGAGAAGGGTATCAAGAGGCTCTATCCGTGGGGCGACGAAGAGCCTACACGAAAGTTGGCCAACCTCGACCAGCTCGCCTTCCGGGCGGCGGAGGTCGGGGCGCACCCCAAGGGAGCGAGCGCTTACGGTGTCCTCGGCATGATCGGGGACGTCTGGGAGTGGACCGCCAGCAGCTTCTACGCCTACCCCGACTTCGAGTCCTTCCCGTACAGGGAGTACTCCGAGATCTTCTTCGGCCTGGACTACAGGGTCCTGCGCGGCGGCTCCTGGGCCACTCGCCCGGCCGCCATCCGCAACACCTTTCGCAACTGGGACCACCCGATAAGGCGCCAGCTCTTCGCCGGGTTCCGCTGTGCGTGCGACGGCTAACCGTCGCAGCAGTCAGCTGCCAGCCGGAGGCCAGGGCATCTTCGAGCTCGCCTCACCGCGGGCTCTATATCGCGGAGCCGTACGCCGCCGGCAAAGAGTTGAATGCTGAGAGCTGACAGCTAGAGTGTGCCGCATCGTCGCATATGTGGGGAAGAGAGACGTACCGCTCTCCTCGCTCGTCCTGGAGCCGAAGCATTCCCTGCTCGTCCAGAGCTACGCGCCCGAAGAGATGATGAGCGGGGTGGTGAACGCGGATGGGTTCGGGGCCGGCTGGTACGTCCCCGAGGTGGATGGCGAGCCCGCCGTCTACCGGTCGAACGCCCCGATCTGGGCGGACAGGAGCTTCGCCAGCATCGCGCCCAAAGTGTCCTCCGCCACCGTCCTCGCCGCCGTCCGCAGCGCGACGCCGGGCCTCCCCGCCGAGGAGAGCGGCGTCCCTCCCTTCGCCTCCGGTCCCTACCTCTTCGCCCACAACGGAGCCATAAAGAACTTCCGCGCAACCGCCATGCGCCCCCTGCGCGACCTTTTGAGCGACGAATCATACTCCGGGCTCCTCGGCGTCACGGACTCAGAGACAGTCTTCGCCCTCCTCCTCGACCGGCTGCGCGAAGTAAAGGCCCGCACGGGAGACGCCGGCACTCTGGCCGAAGCGACCGCCGAGACCCTTCGCCATGTCTCGGCCCTCTGCGCCAGGCTCGGGATCTACGCTGCCCTGAACGTCGGCGTGACGGACGGGCGGGCAATGGTCTTCACTCGCTACTCCACGGAGGGGCCGGGCAACTCCCTGTACCTCATCGAGGACGGAGAAGCCTTCCCGGAGGCCGTCGTGATCTCCTCCGAGCGCCTGGACGGGGACCCCGGCTGGCGACAAGTCCCTGACCGGAGCATCCTCTCCGTCGGTCCCGAAGGCGTCACGATACGCTCGCTGTAACGGCAGGGGACTTCCCTGAAGCCGTCCCGACGGCTCTGGGACCGGGGAGATAGCAAGAACCCAAAGGTCGAGGCCGCACCTGGAGATAGTATACGTAAGGGTCGAGCCACCCAGGATCAGCGCTTCCGGGCGGCCCGTTCCTGGCTCGTACTACTCCGGCTTTAGAGGGGCCACCGTTGCCTTCGAGATGTACTCCATCATCTCCCGCATCCGGCGTGTATCTATGCCGTGGATGGTCTCTTCCTGCTGCCACGTGTTACCCACGGAGCGTTCGATCCCGGGGTCGCCGCCGGTAAACGCCTGGACAAGCTCCATCCAGCGTCTTGCGAGGATCTGCACCCGCTCGTTCGACGGGTCGGTGCCCTTCTCCATCTCGGCCCGGACCTGCTCCATGAGCTCCGTCCACTCCACTTCCACCTCGCGGATCCTCTCCTCGCCGAGAGTGCGCCTCCTTTGCTCCAGGTCCTCCCGCTGATCGGGGGTGTAGTACCTCTCCAACCTCTCTGACATGCTGATCACCTCCATAATCGTTCGTACGGACTCCTCGAAGGAGACCTCCTCCATCAGGTTCAACCGCGCCGCTATCGCCTCCAGGCTCTTGCAGAGCCTCTGTTGCAGTTCGATCTGCTCCCTCAACCGCGCCAGGTGCAGCTCGATCACCCGCTGCAAAGAGAAACCTGGCCGGTCCAGGCAGTCCCGGATCTTCTCCAGCCCGAACCCCAGGTGCCTGAGCGATTTGATCTGCTGTAGGCGCGCGACGTCGCCGGCCTCATACAGACGGTGTCCCGCCTCCGTGCGGCGGGACGGCGAGAGCAAACCCCAA
>CADCVG010000014.1 GCA_902806075.1 uncultured Rubrobacteraceae bacterium | reverse complement strand
TCCTCGCCGTCGGGGGCGCGGGTGGACCCCAGATCATCATGGGCTCCCTCCTCGCCGTGGTCAACACTATCGACTTCGGGCTCGACCCCGCCCGGGCAATAGACGCCGAGCGCCTCGACCAGCAGCCAGACAAGGAGATGTCCCTGGAGAACGGTCGCGTTACCCCAGAAGCCCAGGCCGAGCTCATCGCACGCGGCCACACCCTGAAGCGTGAGGGCGAGTACGCCGAGCTCCCGCGCGTCCAGGCCGCCGGCACGGACCCCCGGACCGGCGAACGTCTCGCCGCCACCGACCCGCGTAGCGGTGAACAGAGCTCAATGGGTCAGGGCGCTGCCCGGGACACTGCGGGGCTGCCGAAGACGGGTGGACCTCCCCTCCCGTCGCGCTAGCCCATCCCTCCCGGCAAGGCCCTCCTCCTGCCGAGAACTCGCGCTTATCGGACGCGGCTTACTTGTAGAACTTGAACTTCGGCCAGGCCTCTTCGAGAGGCACCTTGGGGGAGCGGGCGACGTAGATGGGGAGGTTGTTCTCGTCCGGCATGCAGTACTCGCACGTCGTCGTAGCAACCTCCTCGACGTCGCCGAAGACGGTCTGCAAAGTTCCGCGTGGGACGTTCACGGCGATTACGGTCTCCCCCGTGCAGCCACCGGGACCCCACAGATAGTAGGTGTTGTGGCCGCTTATGGCCTTTGGGAGCCCGTACTCTTCGCCGAAGAAGTCTATCGCCCCGGCCTCCCCGTAGTTGCCGGTCAGGATGCAGGCGTTGGCCTGCTCTTCGGGGGGTAGGTCTTCGTAGACCCCGGCGACGGTTGCGACCATCTCCTCCCAGCCGAACCTGTCAGCGAAGTTTAGCGGTAGATCTGCCGATTCCCGGGCCTCAGCCTGTATGCCGGCACTGCCGTTTACGGTCCCGGTAATGCTCGCGAGCGTCTCTACGGGGAGCGCCGGCACCACCGTAAGAGGGGCGGAGATAGCCCCCACTACCACGAGGACCGCGACGTAGGCTACACGGATACGGTCCCCCCGGGGCCACCCGGGCCGATAACGTTCGAGCGCCACGCCGCCGGCGGCGAAGAGCATCGGGTAGGCCGGGGCGAGGTAGTAGAACTTGCCGTTCTGGATCACGAACAGTACAAAGAGGATCACGAAGACCAGGCCCACGGGCCGCCATAGTCTGCCTTCTCTCACGAAGAGGAGGTAGTAGAGCCCCGCGAGCCACAGCGGCAGGGTAACAGGGTGCATGGTCAGGATCTGCTTGACCAGGAACTCGAGCGGCGAGTCCTGGTCTACCTTCCAGCTGTAGTTTCCGAAGAACTCCAGAGTCGGCCAGCCATTCTGGACCTGCCAGTACACGTACGGCAGCAAGAAAACGAAGGCAAGAGCGCCGCCCAGCCAGGGCCATACGGTGCGCAGGTGCCTCCTGGCGGGCGTTGCGAGCAGGGCCACAAAGACCGCGAGACCCAAGTAGAGGATCGTCACCTTGTTGAGGAGCCCGAGGCCCATGACGAGCCCGAAGAGGAGCCAGAGACGGGGCTGGTCGCGGTTGAGGATCCGGACTATCACGTACGTCCCGAGCGTCCAGAAGAACTGGTCGAAGGCGTCCATCGAGAGCCAGGTGCCCACGGCGAGTATCGTGGGCGCTATGATGGTCGCCAGCGCCGCCGTCCCCTGGGCGAGCCGGCCCCCGCCGAGCTCGCGCGCGATGAGGCCCGCCAGCACGACGATCCCCGTACTGACGAACGCCGGGACGACGTGCAGCGCCACCAGGGAGTCGCCGAAGGCCCACCGGACGAACGCGGTCACGGCAGCCACGAGGGGCGGGAAGTCCACGTAGCCCCACGCCAGCCGCTCGCTCGCGGCTATAAAGTAGAGCTCGTCCCTGTAATACCCATAGCTCTCGGCGGTGAGCAGGAGCACCGCCAGCTTCACCAGAGCCAGGTAGACGAGGATCGCGGTCGCACCGAACAGGGCTCCGCCGGTCTTCTTCCCGCCTTTTTTGCTCCGGGTCCACCCCAAATTTGTCTCCACGCTCGCCACGGTTGCACGAGAGTGAGGCGATCCTTTACTCGCCACGGGCAGCTCCGTCGAGGTCGGCGAGAAGACCCCGCAAGTCGAGCGGTTGCATCGCCATCGCGAGGTTGCCTTCTTCGCCGTAGGTCCACGCCTCTCTCGGGCGCTCCCAGTAGAACTCCACGCAGTTGTCGTCCGGGTCGCGGAGGTAGAGGGCCTCAGAGTCGGAGGCGCCGTCCAAGGGGTACTCTGCGTCGAGAACCATTCTGAGCGCCCGGGCGAGCTCGCGGCGCTCCGGGTAGAGGATGGCGAGGTGGAAGAGGCTGGCGGACTCGCGGGGGGCGGACGGTACGTTGCGGCCGGCCCAGGTGTTCAGGCCGATGTGATAGTACCCACCAGCAGAGAGGAAGACGGCGTCCTCCCCGTACCACTGCATCATCTCGTAGCCCAAAGCATCTTATAGAACCCCACAGAGCGCTCGGTATTCACCACCTTCAGGTGTACGCCTCCGATTCGGGTCTCTGGGTGTATCCGGGGGTAGTCCAACCGTTCTGCCTCCTGAGATCTGGCGTCGTGGCCGCGCCGCATTCTACAGATCAACCAACCGCCTCGCCGGTCGACCACGAAAACCCCCGCGAGTACGATCACATCGCCTACCTCGGACAACAGGGACGACATCTCGCCGAGTCAGTAGGCTCGACGAGGAACGCCACGGCCGGAACGAGGTAGAGGAAGCTCACCGTGCGCGAGGCGATCAGACGCGAGAGGACGTAAATATAGCCAACGTAGGTCACCGCCGTCGGAAAGAGCCCCAGGTAGACCATCGTCGGGATAGGACAAGACTCAAGTGTATAAGAAACCTGTAAGCGTACCCCTGGTCGGCCCCTACGCCCGGCCCCGATGATGCTATCCTGACCTTGGCCTACGCCTGCCGGCGCGAGAGATAGGAGAAGAGACCGTGGAGACCACCGACGTCCGTCACAAGAGCCGTACCATCCTCGAAGGCCGCGACCGCGCGCCCGCCCGCGCGATGCTCCGCGCCATCGGTTTCGACGACGAGGCCCTGAGCAAGCCAATAGTCGGGGTGGCCCACACCTGGATCGAGACGATGCCCTGCAACTTCAACCAGCGCCGCCTCGCCGAGCGCGTCAAGGAGGGCATCCTCGCCGCCGGCGGCACACCGATGGAGCTGAACACCATCGCCATAAGCGACGGCGTCACGATGGGCACCGAGGGGATGAAGGCGAGCCTGGTCAGCCGCGAGGTGATCGCCGACTCCATAGAGCTGGTCGGGCGGGGCCACATGTTCGACGCCGTGGTCTCTATCGTCGGCTGCGACAAGACGATCCCGGGCGCCGCGATGGCCCTCGTCCGCCTCGGGGTGCCCGGTATCGTGGTCTACGGCGGCTCCATAGACCCCGGCCGCTTCAAGGGCCGCGAGGTGACCATCCAGGAGGTCTTCGAGGCCGTTGGCGCCCATGCGGCGGGCCGCATGAGCGACGAGGACCTGAAGGAGATGGAGGAGAACGCCTGCCCGAACGCCGGGGCCTGCGGCGGACAGTTCACCGCCAACACGATGGCGATGGTCCTGGAGTTCCTCGGCCTCTCTCCAATGGGCTCGGCCAGCCCCCCCGCCAACGACCTGCGCAAGGACGAGGTCTGCATCGAGGCGGGTAGGCTCGTCATGGACCTCCTGCACCGGGGCCTGACGCCCGCCGACATCCTGACCAAAGGGTCGTTCGAGAACGCCATCGCGGCGGGTGCGGCTACCGGCGGCTCGACGAACCTCGTCCTGCACCTCCTCGCCATCGCCCGCGAGGCGGGCGTCCCGCTCGATATAGACGACTTCGACCGGGTCAGCGAGCGGACCCCGATCATCGCGGACATGAAGCCCGGTGGGCGCTACACCGCCGTAGCCCTGGACAGGGCGGGCGGCTCGAAGCTTCTGGGCAAACGCCTCGTCGAGGCCGGCCTCGTGGATGGGGACCAGCTCACCCCGACCGGCAGGACCATCGCCGAGGAGGTCGAGGGCGCGGAGGAGACGCCAGGCCAAGACGTCGTCGTCCCGGTCGAGAGCCCCCTGAAGGAGACAGGGGGACTCGTGATCCTCAAGGGAAACCTCGCCCCCGAGGGTTGCGTCGTCAAGGTCGCCGGCTACACACGACTGCGCCACGAGGGTCCGGCGCGCGTCTTCGACTCCGAGGAGGAGGCGATGGAGGCGGCCCAGAACGGCCACATCGTCGAGGGTGACGTCGTCGTGATCCGTTACGAAGGCCCCAAGGGCGGTCCCGGCATGCGAGAGATGCTCGGCGTCACCGCCGCCCTCGTCGGCCAGGGCCTCGGCGAGTCCGTCGCCCTCCTAACCGATGGCCGCTTCTCGGGCGCTACCCGCGGCCTGATGGCCGGTCACGTCGCCCCCGAGGCCGCCCACCGCGGCCCCATCGCCGCACTTCGAGAGGGCGACACCGTTACCTTCGACATCGAGAACCGCACCCTGAGCATGGACCTCTCCGATGAGGAGATAGAGGAGCGCCTCAAGGACTGGACCGACCCCCAGCCCCGCTACGAGACCGGCGTCTTCGCCAAGTACGCCGCCCTGGTCTCCTCCGCCTCCGAAGGCGCGGTGACAACTCCGGGAAGATAGTGGCCAACTCTCGGTGGCCAGCATCAGTAGGGACCAGTAGTCGAAAGCTCCCATAGAAGCCGGAGAGCCCGGCTGACCTTACGGGAGGCAGCGCCTGAGCCTGCGCTCCGTGATCGGAGCCAGACAATGCCCCAGAGGGTTCTCGCTGAAGACTGATAAACAGGAACTGGTAACTAGAGAACAAAAAATCCGGGCCGGTATGTTCTGCCGCCCACATTAGAACGGCCACCGGCCCGGTCCACAACACCTGAGTGTGGTGGGTTTTTATGGTCCTAGTCCATCGGACCCTTCCCTCCTACCCGTGTGCAGTGACACACCAATATAGTACCGGATCTATCAACCCCGCGCTATGCACATTTTGGTGTATTTTCGGTTTTTCCAAGTGCCGGCCGGCGGCTACTTGCCGTTGAAGCGGTGCCGGAGGGGCATGACGAACCAGACGTAGACGAAGAAAATGGTCAGGGAGGCGGTCGCAGCGGCGGCGGCCATCGAGTCGAAGAGGAAGGCACTGACCAGGAACATCGCCCCGACCATCGCCAGCACGAGCAGTACCAGGCCCGCGATGGCGAGCCGGTTCGCCACCCGCAGGCGATGCTCCCTGGCCTGCCGGCGCCATAGGAGCCGGTGGTGGGCCGATGGCGCGAGCAGCAGCCCCGTAGAGAGGGCGGTACACACGAGCGTCCCGAAGAAGACGCCCCGCTCCACCGCACTCACCTCCCCGAACCGCGCCGAGAACGGCACCGTGAGCAGGAAGGCGAACAACACCTGCACCCCCGGCAACACCACCCGCAACTCCTGCAAAAGCTCGGCGATCTCCCGCGACGTGCGCTCGTGCCTGCTCTCCCCGGTCCTCTCCTCGATCGGCTTCTCTATGTCCATGCCGCTCCAAACCGATTTAACCTGTATTTAACATTTATTTTACACAACCGGAGAGGGATGCCGCCACTGCGATCGCTTGTTGGCGTATCGTGCGAGGCGAAGGTTTGAAGTTCGTCTCTGTCCTGATCCGGGTGTGCTCTGTGCGCGTTCGGGCGCTTTCGTTCTCGGGAGGATGGGCTGTCTATACTCTGGGGCGGAGACCGGGAGAGATAAGCCCCCGTTCGGCGGCATGGTTCGCGGCCTCGACTGTGTCGGTGGTGAGCAGCATCTCTACACCGAGGTCTCGTAGCTCTCTGGAGATTCCGTGTACGACCGCGTCGCGCTTCGTGGTCGTCACGTCGCGGATGTAGACGGCGCTGATGCGTCCGGGATGTTCGCGGACGACCTTGTGGTAGATCTCCGGGTCGCGTTCGCCGGAGTCCCCGATAAGGACGAACGGGAGGTCTGGGTACGTGGCGAGCAGCGTCCGTATGACGCGGAGCTTGTGCTCCGCCCCGCCCCGCAACTTCGTCGGGCTCCAGTCTCTCAGGAAGAGAGGGCCCGCCGGAACGCCATGCATGTCCATGAAGTCCTCCAGCAGGTCGTAGAGGTTCCAGGGGCTGCTCGAGACGTAGAAGATAGGGTTGAACTCCCCGCCGCTGGCACCCCGCTGCAAGGCCCGGTAGAAAGCCGCCACGCCCTCGAACGGCAGCCGCGTGTAGGCGTTGCCCAACAAGACTACACGGGCCATCTTCAAGAAGTCCGTCACGCTCGACTGCAACACCGTATCGTCGAGGTCGCTAATAACCCCGAACCGGGCCCTCGTCGGAACGAGCACCCTCCCCCTGGCCCGGGACTCGCCTTCTGTCCCGGGCCAGACCAAATCTACCTGGACCTTGCGCCAGGACGCGTCACCCTCCAGCGGCTGCGTCAGCCCGAAGCGGAGGTCGAAGTAACCCTCCTTGTCGGCCTTCGCCTCAATCTCTTGCCCCTCGTGGAAAGCGCGTATGCGGGCGTGTGGGACCTCGGAGCTCAAGAAACGCCGGGCCATATTGCGCAGGTTGCGGCGCCAGGAGTCTTCGGCGCTCGGGGGCGGGAGGCCCAGCGTCTCGAGCACGCGCCCCTTGAGGAAGAGTTCGTCTCGCGTCCCGTGCCCCCGGTACGGCAGGATCTCTATCGGTGACATCCGGCCGGTGCGGCGCCGGAGCCCGAACCTCAGCCGGTCGAACCGCTTCTCGACGGCACGCCCCGCCGTGATCGCCCGTCGCCTCCAACTGCTCACGGTTCCATCCCTACCCGCAACACTTCAAGCCTCCCCTCCAGTTCGTCCGCCCGCCGCCTGGAGTCCTCGGCTCCGTCGGCGTGGACCCAGTACCACGCGCTCGCCCGCGCGAACCTCGGCGCGCAGCCCGAGGCCGAAAGCCGCGGCACCTCCCCGGCGTGCTCCCTCTGGAGCACCCCCTCCGGCAGATACTTCTCCCTTATGTGACGCGCTAGCCACCGGTGGTTTCTCTCCCTCTCCCGCACCTCCTCCAGTTCCCGCGCCAGAGCCGCCCGCTCGTCGTCCCGCCTCGCGTCGCCGACTTCGCCCCTCATGCCAGGCATTCTACGACGCCGACCGCCCCCAGAGAGCTGACACAATGCCGCATCTACGGTAGACCCTCCTCAATTGGGGTAATGATCGCTTCGGTCAGCACGAACCCTGGAGGCGCAGACGCGAGCCACACGATAAACGCCGCGACCTCTTCCGGGGGGAGCGCCCGGGACGGCAGAGCCTCCTCCTGCTCTCTCTCACGCCGCTCCTCCGGCGTCCAGACACCCCAGTTGGTCGCCATAGCACCCGGGTAGAGCACCACAGCCCGGATACCGTGTACGCGGCCCTCGTCCGCCAGGGCCTGGCTAAAGCCCGCGAGACCGAACTTCGAGGCGCAGTAGGCCGAGGCGTTCGCCCAACCCTTCTTCCCAGCCACCGAGGAAACGTTGACAACAAGACCACCCCCCGCCTCGCGCATCGGCGCGAAAACGGCCTTCGAAAGCAGGAACGGCGCCCGCAGGTTCACGTCGAGCGTCCGGTCCCAGCCCTCGACGTCCAGCTCCTCCACCGTGCCGGGCGCGTCCGTTCCGGCGGCGTTAACCAGCACGTCCACCCGCCCGAACTTCTCCAGCGTCCGCTCGACAGCCCCTGTCGTCTCCTCCACGCTCGCGAGGTCCATCGGCAGGACCAGCGCCCGTCCGCCGAAACCGGAGACTTCACCCTCCGTCCCCCGCAGATCCTCCTCGCTTCGCGCGACCAGCGCAACGTCCGCACCCGCCTCCGCCAGCGCGACGGCGGACGCGCGGCCCAGCCCGCTGCTCGCTCCCGTGACCAGCGCCACCCGGCCTTCGAGCCCGCCCGCGCCGTTTCTCGCCTCACTCACCCTCGTTTCCCTTCTCCTCGCATGGTCCCGGCACCCCTTCGACACCGGAGAGCATTATGGTGTCTGACGCTTCCTCGCGCCGGTGACGCAGACAGATAGGAGACGCCCGGACGGACGTCCTCTAAATCTTGCTCGTTATCGTGCGAATGCTCTAGGTGGGGAGCGGCTCGCCTCCGGCCACGGAGATCACCTCTCCAGAGATGTATGGTGAGAAGCTGTCGGACTTGGCGGAAGCTCCAGAAGAAGGCGTACGCTCAGGCCTAGAGACCCATCGAGGCGATTACAGCTACGTCGTGGAATACTACCCGCCCGGGAGTCCAGCAGCCTAGGCCGAGGCTGGAGGTTCGGAGGAGGCTATGGTGATAGTGGAGGGCCCCGATGAACCAGGGCAGGCGTAAAGGTCGGGTCTCCGAAGAAGAATTGGTTTCGAACAACGGTCGAAGTAGAGACAGGTCTCCGAGAAGCTGCATACCTGCGCGCAATCCAGCAAGCAGTACACGTTCACCTAACCGCTAGACCAGGCCGGCTCGATCTCCGGCTCCTCGCCCAGCGTGGCGGAGAAGAGCAGTCCAGCGTGCGTTACGTTTGGGAAACATGGAGAGCAATAGTCGCCCCGAAACGACTTCCTAGCCTAATTAGCAGTAGTTGGGTCTCACACCTGAACCAGCAACGCTAACCTTTAGGTTCCTTCGTGTCAGGAGTGAACCTGACGCCTCTGAGGGGAAGCTCATGTCCCCCCCTGGATCTTTATTCGGCACCACCATACGTAGTGTCGCCTAGCAGTCTTCACGACCTCGTAAACACCTCGTGGCGGCTTGCGTGGAAACCTATGCAAAATCTTGTATACGGGTTTCCGAGAAGACCTCTTCTCAGCCATCCAGTGAACACCTAGGTGATGCCTTCTGGAAATATTGCCCGACCAAAATGGGACTCTACTCCCATGACGACGGAACACCGCGCCTCGTAGAGTTCTATTGACAAGTAAGTACAGAAAGAAAGGGGATCACTAATGACGTCTATAGCGGTCAGGACTCCTGCCACCGTGTGGATCCTCACCTTGTTAATGGGCCTGATGGCGTTCGTGTGCATCGTGGGGTCGTTCCTGTTCGCCTTTCCGATGGGTGGGCTTCTCGGCTACCTCGTCGGCACGCTGCTCATTGTCGCCGGAATCGGATATGCGACTATCGCATGGCGCCTGCGACGCGGCGAACGCGCGGTATGGATCGCCGCCCTGGTTTTACCCATCGTCCACACGCTCGGTCTTAACACCCTGGACCTGGTGTTGCATGGGGCCATCCCCAGCGAGGACTACCCCTTCATGGGAGTAGCGCTCGCAATCGTGGTGCTCCTACTGCTACCACACACACGCCGCTTCCTCATGCAGTAGCCCAGAGAGGCACATCGTGTACCCCTGTTGGGCAGCCGCGACTCCCCGGTCCAACAGGGGTAGGCACTTTAGTAGGGGACGATGGCCGTCCGCCCTGTATTGGTAGAAGTTAATTGAGGGTTTACTGCGTCTAACAAAACCCCTCTGAGGGGTAGTACGACACAGCCATGCCGAAACCACTCGTAACCGACGCACTGTGGGAGGTCGTGGAATCACAATCTTGCCGGAGGAGCCGCTCAAGCCCAAGGGTGGCAGACCACGTATCGACGACCGAGCCGCGCTCACGGGCATCATCTTCGTACTCAAGACAGGCATCCCGTGGGAGATGCTGCCTCAAGAGATGGGCTGCGGCTCCGGACTGACTTGCTGGCGGCGCCTCAAAGAATGGCACGAAGTCGGGGTGTGGGAGCAGCTGCACAAGACGCTGCTCGACCATCTGGGGCAGGACGACCGGATCGACTGGTCCAGGGCCTCGCTCGACTCAGCGGTCATACCCGCTCCCGGGGGGCAAAAGACCGGACCCAACCCGACGGATCGCGGCAAAAAGGGCTCCAAGCGCCACCTTATGGTCGACCGAAACGGTATCCCACTCACGGTAAGGCACTCGGCGGCCGACGTTCACGACTCGAAGATGCTCGAGAGGTGATGGACGCAATGTGCCCGGTCCACGGGCCACGGAGCCGCCCTGGAAGACCACGCTAGCGCCTCAAGAACCTGCACGCCGACAAAGGCTACGTCTTCCCACGCTGCCAAGAAGCTTTGAGGAAGAAGGGTATCACCCCGCGTATCGCGCGACGCGGAGTCGACTCAAGCGAGCGGCTGGGCAAGACCGTTGGACGGTGGAACGAACGCTGTCTAGGCTGAACCGGTTCCGGCGGCTTAAGGTGCGCTACGAGCGGGGGCCGATGTCCACCAGGCGTTCCTTGATCTCGGGTGCGCGCTGATCTGCTGGAACCGCGTGCAGCGGTTTTGTTAGGCGCACTTGCTAGGCGCACCTGGCAACGCTCAGGAAAGGCATGTTACGGAGCGTCCTCGGCCTCCCGGCACCCTTCCTCGGAGCAGCTCTTCAGGGCCTCGAGCTTCGTCTTCAAGTCCTCTAAGAGGGCGGGGTCGGCGCTCTCGTGGATGCTCTCCAGCTCGTAGGGGTCGGCTTGGAGGTCGTAGAGCTCCCTCTCCCCGTTCTCGTACTCGACGTACTTGTGAGTCTCTGTCCTTACCGCCTCGAAGGCAGACTCGCCACCGGCCCCGGCCTTAGGCACACCAGCGGCCCCAGCCTCCTCGTTGCCTTTGCCCTTGGCTTTGCCCTTGCCCTTGGCTTTGCCCTTGCCTTTCTCTTCCGCGCTCGTGTCTTCTTGGGGCAACTTCTCTAGAAGGACGGACGAACGCCATGACGAGGAAGGCTCTTCGTCGCCCAGCAACGGCACAAGCGAGCGCCCGTCGGCCGGAAACCCCTCCACGCCGGCCAGCTCGGCGAAGGTAGGGGCAAAATCGGTGTTTAGGGTAAGTTTCTCTACCTGCGACCCGGCGGGCACCCCAGGACCCTTGACGAAGAGGGGCACACGGGCCGACTCCTCGTACGTTCGGTTCTTGCCGGAGCGTATGCGGTGCTCGCCGTTAAACCAGCCGTTGTCGGAGGTGAAGAAGATGTAGGTGTTGTCGAGCTCGCCCGCGGCTTCGAGCTCTTCTACTAGCGAGGCGACCATCTCGTCGACGGCCAGCATCGACTCCAGGCGCTGCCGGTAGTAGTCGTCTACGTTAGAGCTTTCCTCTTCGGAGATGCGCTCGGCGCTGCTGATCGGGGAAGGCTTGTCAGAGACGTCCTCCTCGTCGTAGGAAGGAGGACGGGGTGCCTCCTCCTCGGCGAAGGCACCCTTGTGGCGCTCGGCGGGAGTCGCCGGCCCATGAGGCGCCGTCGGGGCAACGTAGGCGAAGAAGGGCTGGTCCTCTGGCGCTGCTCTGTTAACGAAGTCGGTGGCCTGCCCGGAGAGGACGTCGGTGAAGATGTCCTCTTCCTCGCTGCCGTAGGAGACCTCCTCGCCGTTCTCGTTGATCCGGTAGTCATACAGCTTTTGCCCGTCCAGCTTTCCGTACCACTCGTCCCAGCCTGAGGGGACGTGGGTCGGGTCGTCGCTGGGGTAGCCGTTTAGGTACTTGCCGAAGAATCCTGTCCGATAGCCTCCCTCTTGCAGGCCGACAGCGACGGAGTTCTCCTCATGCCCCTCGTCGACGAACTTCTCGAAGCCCCCCCCGGTAGCGTAGTTATTACTTATCACGTTGTGGTTGTGGTCGTAGAGACCGGTGAGAATAGTCGCCCGAGAGGGACAGCACACCGGGTGGCTCACGAAGGCCTGCTCAAAAGAGAGGCCCTCTCCGGCCAACAAGGAGCCGATTTGGGACATTTGCTGGGCGGAGGCGTAGTCGAGGTCGTCGGTGAGGACGAAGATGATGTTCGGCCGATCAGCTGAAGACTTCGTCTCTTCTTCTTGGAATGTCCCAGATGTTGAGGTCTCGGATCCCGAACAGCCTACGACGACGAAGAGGAGAAAGACCGCCAGACCCACTAGGATCCCGAAGAGTACCCTTCTTCTCGTCCCAAAAGACCTGTCGACGCTGCTTGTTACCATGGAACCCCCGCCACTCTTCTTGTCTGACCGTTTTTGGTGCCAATATGATAACGCCAAAACCTTAAAGGAAGCTTAGAAGGGGTTAAGTTCTCTCTGAGAACTTCTCTTTGTCCGGGATCTGTTGGCCGGGGAAGCACTCGCACATTTAGCAGGGCGTCCTCGGATATACCTGCTCCCTCGTCGACGACTCCACGACCGCCCCCGGTTCGTCTGTTACGGAAAGTTCGGGCGCAACCTCAGCACAAGACTCTGTCGTGCGGTTTTGTTAGGTGCAGTTAATGCCGTGTCAAGGGAGAGACAGCTCAACCTCCGGCTCCTCACCCAGCATGGTGCAAAAGTGAACCTTTAAGGCGGTGTCCCTTCGCTCACTACACGGGGGGAAGTGGTAGCTGCCCACTGTGAGGTGATGGACGCAGCACGTGACGCATATGAACTACCGGCAAACAGCCTGGAGGTTTGCTTACAGAGAGTTACCGGCTACTTTAGCCTCCGCTACAGCCGAAGTCTTGCACAAGAACGGTAATCTGTGATTCTATGGCGAGCCGTACCTGGTGTCACTATGGCGAGCCGTACCTGGTGTCACGCAAACGGGACTGCCGGTAGACACGTTGACCCGGAGGCACGTACTGAAGTCGCCGCCGGGCTTCGGTCAGTAGTGACGGCACCTGGTGTGTCTTGTCGGTCCGATTCGAGGGGGAGAGAAGTTCATGCAAAGCCAGCGAAACTACCCTAAGGTCTTCAGCGTCGAGCTATTCCCACCCAAGACGCCCGCGGGGGAAGAGAACCTCGGCGTGGCTCTCGGGCCTCTCGCGGCGCTAGAACCGGCGTTCTTCTCGGTGACCTTCGGCGCCGGCGGCACTACCCGCTCGGGCACCATCGAGACCGTGACCAGGACGATGACCGAGACTGGCATCGAGGCGGCCCCACACCTGTCCTGCATTGAGGGCACACGCGAGAGCATCGGTGAGTTTCTCGAGCGGTACAAGGACGCCGGAGTGCGCCGTATCGTCGCGCTGCGGGGCGACCTGCCAAGTGACATGAAGAGTCCGGGCGTCTTCAGCTGTGCCACCGAGCTGGTTGACTTCATTCGCAAGCAGACCGGAGATTACTTTCATATCGAGGTGGGTTGCTACCCGGAGTTTCATCCCGAAGCAGAATCGGCCTCTGCGGATCTAGCATACTTTCGCGAGAAGGTGGAGGCGGGTGCCGATTCTGCTATGACCCAGTTTTTCTACAACGCCGACGCTTATTTCTACTTCGTGGAGCAGGTCGAGCGCATGGGCGTGGATATCCCCATTGTCCCTGGCATTATGCCGATCTGGGACTACCCGAAGGTCGCCCGCTTCTCAGCCGGGTGTGGAGCTGAGATCCCGCTGTGGCTGAAGAAGCGGATGGAGGCCTACAGCGACGACGCCGGGGCGCAACGACAGCTCAGCATCGAGTTCGTCACCGACCTGTGTCAGAGGTTGCTGGACGCTGGGGCGCCGGGCCTGCATTTCTACGCCCTGAACCGCGCTCAGCCGACGTCGACGATCTGGAGCAGTCTCGGCCTGCCGGTCGCTGACGATTCATTGCTGCCCAGGCGTCGAGATGAGTAGCCGGCACTCAGCACGCTGCATCCCAGCTCCGTCATTAGCGTCATCACGATCGTGGCGAGTCAGCCCTGCCACATTAGCTAACAGACCTAGAAGCTGCGCGAGAAGGGTCAAACACGGGCGAGTCTCTTGAGCATCAGGCGGCTCATCACCGCATGGATCATGGCCTGGCTCGTCTCGCACAACCGCTCGTAGTCTTTGCTCATCCTCCTGCTCTGAGAGAGCCAACCGATGGTTCGTTCCGCAACCCAGCGCCTCGGTAGCGGGCCGCGGAACCTCTTCGGTTCGGGTGGAAGCCGAACCCATTCGAACCAGACGGTAGAGAGATCATCGAGATCGCCGCGCGGTTGCCATTCTCCGCGCGCTTTGGGCGGATGCTTGACCACCTCGACGCTCCATCCGAGGTGCTCCTCGATCCACGCCTTACCGGCGCCCGTGTATCCCTGATCGACCCACAAATGCTCCAGGCGAGGGAACTCTTCGGCCGCTCCCTCCAGCATCAGCGACACCGCAGCCCGGTCCTGGAGGTCCGCTGTGTGCACCCTGGCTTTGAGCACCATCCCGAGCGTATCCACCAGCAAATGCCGCTTTCTTCCGCTCAATTTCTTCGCTCCATCGTATCCGCGTACACCACCGACGCTGGTAGTTTTCACCGATTGGGTGTCGAGGATGCCGGCGCTCGGTTGGGGGTCGCGCCCTGCGCTTGTGCGTGTCTTTTCGCGCAGCACCGCGTTGATCTTCTCCCAGGTGCCGTCCAAGCGCCACATCCTGAAGTAATGGTGCACCGTAGACCATGGAGGGAACTCGCGCGGAAGCATGCGCCACTGGCAGCCGCTTCTCAAGAGGTAGAAGATGGCGTTGAGGAGCTTACGCGTCGGCCACTTGCGCGGGCGCCCTCCGGGCTTGGCGGGCGGGATGAGCGGGGCGAAGATCTCCCACTCTCGATCCGAAAGGTCGCTGGGATATGGGCAAAGAGATGAGGGCATAGGGGTACTCCACGAACCATCCGTGCTGCTGATCGAGCCCCATTATCTACCTTCTCGCACAGCTTCTAGAGTCAGTCTATGCAGTCATAAAGCCGCCTGGATCGAGTTTTTCAACAAGCTGACCTCCCTCTACAGCATCACTTAGCACTGCCTCGTTCAGCGGCTCCGATTTTGAGTGCCTTCCGGCGCATTTTGAGCACCTTATAGCCCTTTCGCTCCTCGATACGTGCGCTGCAGGCAGTGTTCAGCAGGTCGTTTCGCACAAGTGACACTGTAGAACCTCCTCTCCGCAATCCGGTAAATAGAGACAGCTTATCCAACCGTAGACGCAAGCGCCTTCTCGTGCATCGAAGTGTGCAGAGAAGTTACACCTTGAGTGCTATGGAGCCTCGGCGGAGTTATGTAACAATTAAACACAAGATGAGCCAACAGACAACACCCCATGATTTAGAGGACATCCAAGCGGAACATCAGGGGCTCCCCGAAATACCTGCGGATCTGGTGACCGAAAACGACGTGCTCTCCGAGTTAGGATACAGCCTCACAGTCGAGGGAGTTGCTGAGCGGCTGGGTGTCTCTACCAAAGCCGCACGGGCTTTGGTAAGGACTGGCTTAGCTGGATTAAAAAGCACTGATCCGGTGGCATAGTAACAGATATATCTCTGTCCCATGCACTCTAGGTCAAGGGGTACGACGAGGCTACTTTTGCGCGATAACCACTGAGTTAGCGAGAAGACTTCTTCTAGGCAGCCTGTAAAAAGAGCCAACTACTACTTGACTCGACTCCAAACTTGCGAATCAATCGCGTAGACATAGGAGGCAATCGATGTACTGGAACAACCAGCAGATAGATACCAGGAAATACCCCGCCCTTTGCCCTAGCTGCGACGCGAGCAAGTGGCTCGATTTCGACTGGGAGACTGGACTCGGTTACTGCCTTTTGTGTGGGTGGGATCCCGATAACCTCGTTGAGGGGCGAGGGAAGCGCTCACCCGGAGCGGAGGTTAAGCACAGGTAGCGGCACGAACAGATCTGAGTACCCACGCTTGGGCGACCATGTCCTCTCCGGGCATCGGTATTACTCCGACGCATTAGCCCTCCAGCGTGCAGCCCTCTCCATATATGATCTCTCAGTCTTCGAGAAGAGCTCTACTATAGCTGTAGTCATTGCAGTTGGAGCGTCTCAGTTGTGCCAACCGTCGAGGGCTACAAGGAACATCCGCCTCGACGCTACCAGACTCCTCAAGAGCCGGAGGCCAATACCACTGCATACCGCTATAGGCAGTTAGGTAAATAGAACAACTCTCCCCTAGGGAAGCCTAACAGCAAGAAAACTAACAGCTCCAGCAAGAGTGTGTAAGCACCAGCTATTGCGGGTACTGCTGGCTATCGTGACTCCGCAGGCACATAGCAATGAGCACGAGAATGAAGGGACCCTTAGCACTAGACAGCCTTCGGCTTAGTTTGTATTGGCTACAGCAACTTCAGTTCGACCTCCGGTTCCTGACCCAGCGTTGCGGAGAAGCGAACCCTTAAGGCGTTGTCCGTTCGTACAGTGGAGGGCAAGTGGTAGCTGCCTGCGCCCCTTCCAAGATCTCGCAACTTTATACTACCCTACGAGATGGATGATAGCTTCTAACCTGCAGGCACCACCAGGACGCGAGAAAGCC
>CADCVG010000013.1 GCA_902806075.1 uncultured Rubrobacteraceae bacterium | reverse complement strand
GGCGGCGGCGCTTTTGCGCAAGGCGAAGCGGCCGCTGATCCTGGCGGGTCACGGGGTCATCCTCTCGGGCGCCGAGAAGGAGTTGAGGCTGCTCGCCGAGAGGACGGAGACGCCGGTCGTTACGACGCTTCTGGGGATCAGCGCGTTCCCCGAAGACCATCCGCTCTACATCGGGTGGCCAGGGATGCACGGGGCGGCGAGCGTGAACAGGGCGATAGACAAGGCGGATCTTCTGTTCGCGGTCGGGATGCGGTTCGATGACCGGATCACGGGCGCGGTCGACAAGTTCGCCAAAGACGCGAAAGTGGTCCACATAGACGTGGATCCTTCGGAGCTCGGCAAGGTCATCCGGCCGACGGTCGGCATCGCGGCGGACGCAAAGATCGCGCTGCGCGGCATCGCCGGTCACTTCGAGGGCGCGGAGGATCGGGAGGACAACCGGGCGGAGTGGCGCGCAGAGATCGCCAAGAGCCAGGAGCCTGAGAAGAGGCGCGAGGACGAGGCGCGGGGAGAGTACGGTCCTATCCGGATCATGGATGCCATCAAGGCGACGGCCGGTGAGGAGATGAGGCTCGTCACCGACGTCGGCCAGCACCAGATGTGGGCGGCCCAGTTCTTCGAGTTCACGAAGTACAACAGCCACATAACCAGCGGGGGCCTGGGCACGATGGGCTTCGCGCTGCCGGCAGCGATGGGTGTGGCGTTCGCCTACCCGGACGAGCCGGTGTGGGTCGTGGCCGGGGACGGCGGTTTCCAGATGAACATCCAGGAGCTCGCGACCATCCGGGACTTCGGCCTGAACATAAAGGTCGCGATCCTCAACAACGGCTACCTCGGGATGGTCCGCCAGTGGCAGCAGTTCTTCCACAACCGCCGCTACTCGGAGACGCCAATAACAGGCCCCCGCTATGAGGAGCTCGCGGCCTCTTACGGCCTGAGCGGCAAGACGGTCAGGGAGGGCGACGACGTCGAGGCGACGATCAAGTGGGCGCAGGAGACGCCGGGGTGTGTGATCCTCGACTTCCACATCGACCCGGAGGCGAACGTCTTCCCAATGATCCCGAGCGGCATGAGCGTCAACGAGATGATCGAAGAGAGCGGCGCCGCGTATGGCGGTGCCTAGAGCCCAGGGGGAGGAGGCGGTCGCCCTAAACCCCATAGAGGTGCGCCTCTCGGGCGGAATGCTCGCCCTCGTCCGCTTCCTCATGACGCTCCAGAACAAGCGGATGCCGGTCGCCCGGTTCACCGTCGGTAGGGATGAGAACGATATGAGGGTTACGATCCTGCTCGACTGCCCGCCCGAGTCGGCCCGCCGCTACCTCACGCTTCTCTCGGCGCTGGAGGACGTCGAGGAGATCGAGGCGTCGGAGGAGACGATGGAGGTCGCCCTGTTGAGGGTTAGGGACGGAGCCTCCTGGGGCGAGTCGGCGGCCCGGTCGGGGATCGCGGCGCATGAGGATGGGGAGACGGTCGTGGCGTCAGGGGAACCGGAGACTCTGGAGACCTGGCTCGCCGGGATGAAAGAAGACGTAGAAGACGTGGTGCGGCTCGGGCCGATAGCCCGGCCGGGTATGGGAGGAGCTTAGAGATGGCGCGTGTATACCGCGAAGGAGATATTGGTAACGAGATCATGCAGCGCAAGGTGGCGATCCTGGGCTACGGCAGCCAGGGTCACGCCCACGCGCTGAACCTAAAGGAATCCGGCTGCGAGGTGGCAGTCGGGCTCTACGAGGGCAGCTCCAGCAAGGAGAAGGCCGAGCGCGAGGGCCTGCAGGTCATGAACACCGCCGAGGCGGTGCAGTGGGCGGACGTGGTGATGATGCTCCTGCCGGACGAGAGGCAGCCGGCGGTGTACCGGAGCGAGGTCGAGCCGAACCTGTCGGAGGGGATGCTGCTGCTCTTCGCTCACGGCTTCAACATCCACTTCAACCAGATAGTCGTGCCACCGCAGGTGGACCTCGGGCTCGTGGCGCCCAAGGGGCCGGGGCACGTGCTGCGGCGTCTGTATACCGAGGGCAAGGGGATGCCGGCGCTCTTCGCGGTCCAGAACGACGCATCAGGCGAGGCGCGGGACGTGATCCTCTCGTACGCTCGCGGCATCGGGAGCGGCAGGGCCGGTATCATCGAGACGACCTTTGCCGAGGAGACCGAGACGGACCTCTTCGGGGAGCAGGCCGTCCTGTGCGGCGGCTTGACCGCCTTACTGAAAGCAGGGTTCGAGACGCTCGTCGAGGCAGGCTACCAGCCGGAGCTCGCCTACTACGAGTGCGTCAACGAGCTAAAGCTCATCGTGGACCTCATCTACGAGGGCGGATTGGCGGGGATGCGATACTCGATCTCCAACACCGCCGAGTACGGCGACTACACCGCGGGACCGAAGGTCATAGACGAGGGCGCCAAGGAGCGGATGCGCGGCATCCTCGCGGACATCCAGAGCGGTAAGTTCGCCCGCGAGTGGGTCCTGGAGAACCAGGCCGGCGGGGCAAGCTTCCTCGCGATGCGCCGCCGGGAGGCCGAGCTGCGGGTCGAGAGGGTCGGGGCGGAGTTGCGTGCTCTGGCAGCCGAGGGCGTGGAGGCGCCCGCGGGGAGCAGGACGGGAGGTGAAGCGTAATGGCGCGCAAGGCGTTCGCCGCTTCGGATGCGGAGTGGGCCTACCACGGCGAGGAGTACGTGCGCCTGGGCGACGTGAGGCTCTCCCCCGCCACGCACGGCCTCAACTACGGCACGGGGGTCTTCGAAGGCATCCGGGCTTACTGGAACGAGTCCAGGGGCACGCTCCAGGTCCTCAAGCTCCGGGAACACTACGAGAGGTTCGAGAAGTCGTGCCGCATCCTGCACATCGAGTTGCCTCATACGGTGGACGAGCTGTGCGAGATAACCCTGGAGATCCTCAAACGGAATGCGCCTCGGGAGGACACGTACATAAGGCCGCTCGCATACAAAGCGATCGAGTCGGTCGGGGTGAACCTCAGAGGGGATTCGGAGCTCTCGATCTTTACGGTTCCGATGGGCAACTACGTGGAGCTAACGGGCCTGCGGTGCGCCGTCTCGTCGTGGCGGAGGACGGCGGACAACGCCATCCCGGCGCGGACCAAGTGTACCGGTTCGTATGTAAACACGGCGCTCGCGGTGGATGCGGCGCACCGGGCGGGGTACGACGACGCGATCTTTCTGACCCAGGCGGGCTTCGTCTCCGAGGCGAGCGCGGCTAACATCTTCCTCGTGCGGAAGGGCGGGCTGATAACCCCACCGGCCACGGCGGATATCCTCGAAGGTATAACTCGCGACGCGGTGATGGAGCTGGCCGAGAGGGAGTTGGGGATGCCGACCGACAAGCGCGACGTGGGCCGCACCGAGCTCTACGCCGCCGACGAGGTCTTCCTCACCGGCACCGGCTTCCAGATAGCCCCCGTGACGGAGATAGACGACCGCAAGGTCGGTACCGGAGAGATGGGTCCCATAGCGAGCCGTCTACAGGAGTTGTACTTCAAGGCCGCCCGGGGCGAGAACCCCGACTACGCCGACTGGACCGTGCCGGTCGAGGTTGCGGCACGTACTGCCAGATGAGATACTAAGCTCTCGCATGAAGGGTAGCCTCTAACATCTTTCTCTCTCAAGACACCCTACGACTAACCAGGGTGGTCGCCGGGCGAATTATCCGTCCCGGCCTCTAGCGCCGGGCTGCCCGCGGCCACCAGCAAACCAGCCGCTTTTTCGAACGCACCAGAGCAATCGTTGTAGGAGGAAAGAGAGAATATGCGTCGCGTACAGATCTTCGATACCACCCTTAGAGATGGCGAGCAGTCGCCGGGGATCTCGCTCTCCGTCGAGGAGAAGGTGGAGATAGCCCACCAGCTCGCCCGCCTGAAGGTAGACGTAATAGAGGCGGGATTCCCGATCACCTCGGAGGGCGACTTCGAGTCGGTCTCCCGCATCGCCACCGAGGTGAAGGGTCCGACCATCGCCGGTCTCGCCCGCATCCACCAGGCGGACATCGAGCGGGCCTGGGAGGCCGTGCAGTGGAGTGCCAGGCCGCGAATCCACACCTTTGTCGGTACGTCCGACCTGCACATCGAGCACCAGATGCGCTCGAACCAGAACGACATCATCGCGGGGGCCGAAGGAGCCGTGAGGCTCGCCAAGAGCCTCTGTCCAGAGGTCGAGTTCTCGCCGATGGACGCGACGAGGACGGAGATCGGGTACCTCGCCGAGGTCGTCGCCGCGGCGGTCGAGGCCGGGGCGGACGTCATCAACATCGCCGACACGGTCGGCTACACGACCCCGGTCGAGTTCTCGGTCTTTCTGCAGGAGCTCCAGGAGCGGGTGCCGGGGCTGAAGGAAAGGGTGCTCTCGGTTCACT
Source organism: uncultured Rubrobacteraceae bacterium (assembly GCA_902806075.1). GTDB lineage: Bacteria > Actinomycetota > Rubrobacteria > Rubrobacterales > Rubrobacteraceae > Rubrobacter_F. The sequence continues at coordinate 11,854 of CADCVG010000013.1, read as the reverse complement.
GCCACGACGACCTCGGTCTCGCGGTGGCGAATAGCCTGGCGGGGGTGCAGGTCGGGGCCGGGCAGATCGAGGTCGCCGTCAACGGCATCGGCGAGCGTGCCGGGAACGCCTCGCTGGAAGAGATCGTCATGGCGCTCGGGACGCGCGGGGATCACTACGGGGTCGAGGTCGGGGTGGATACCCGGCAGCTCGCCAACACCTCGCGCCTCGTCTCGAACATGACCGGCTACGAGGTGCCGCCGAACAAGGCGGTCGTCGGACGCAACGCCTTCTTGCACGAGTCGGGGATTCACCAGGACGGCGTCTTGAAGGACCGGCGGACGTTCGAGATCATGACGCCGAAGGATATCGGGCTGGAAGGCACGAACATCTTCCTCGGCAAGCACTCGGGCCGCCACGCGCTGAAGGATGCCCTGGAAGAGCTCGGCTATACGCTCGAAGGTGAAGTTCTCAAGCGGGCGTTCACGCGCTTCAAGGAGATCGCGGACCACAAGAAGACGGTCACGGCGGCGGACCTGGAGGCGATCGCGGCGGATGAGGTCGGCTCATTCGAGGGCAAGTTCGTGCTCGACTCGTTCCGGGTGGTGGCGGCGACGGGCCGCCAGAGCCGGGCGGCGGTGACGATCTCGCACGCCGACCACGGCACGTTCGAGGCGGAGGCCGAGGGCGAGGGTCCGGTGGACGCGGTCTTCCGCGCGGTAGACGCCGCCACGAACATAAAAGGCCGCCTGACGGACTTCCGTATAGACGCCGTCACGGGCGGTAAGGACGCCCTGGGCGAGGTCCGGGTCTCGGTCGAGTTCGAGGGGAACGAGTACGGCGGTCGGGGCCTGAGCCAGGACGTCGTCGAGGCCGCGGCGAGGGCCTACGTGCGGGCGGTCAACGTGTACACGGCGAGCAAGCTCGGGGCCAAGCGGATCTCGACGCCGGCCGCGCCGTAGGGACGCACCGCGTGCGAAGTACCCTCACCCTCCCGGGCTACGAGCGCCTCCCCGGTGCCGTGCCAGTCTTCCACGCGCCAGGGATGGAGGAGCGGGCGGCGGAGGCGTGGATGCTCCTGGAGAGGGGCGCGGCGGCGCTCTCGGGGATGCTCGACGTGGAGACGCCGGAGTTGAAAGCTTTCGTGGTAGCGGAGGAGGACTGGGGCGAGGCGCCGCGCGAGAGCGAGCGGGCCTACCCCCCTGGGCTCCCGTACTTTACACGCTCCATCCGGCCGCCGGCTCTGGTGCTGCCGGTTACCCTCTCCCCCGTCTTCCGACCCCACACGCAGGCCACGTATCCGCTGGTTATATGGCACGAGTTGACCCACGCATTCTTGCTACAGGGAGAGGTCGTGCGTACCCCGGCGTGGCTCGCGGAGCTCGTGCCCCAGGCCGCGTCAGTGGCTGTCGCACGGAGGACGGGACTACCGCTGGAGGAGCACCTGCGCAGGGTAGACCGCGAGCCGGGGTTTACGGTACGCGGCTTTAGGGGGCACGCGGATGCGGAGACGCAGATGGCGTTCCAGAACCTCCTGCTGCTGCTCGGGGCGGACGCGGTCGAGGAGTTCGGAGAGGAGTCTCTGCGGAGGCTCGTCCGGGCTCTGTGGGGGGAGACGGAGGTCGTGGGTGAGGAGCGAGCCGGGGAGTTGTTCGCAGGAGCTTTAGGGCCGGGCGGACGAGAGTGGCTGCTTTCGCGGCCGGAGTTTTAGGAGGTTTCAGGTGCGTGATTCGTTCGATATTTTGCTGCTTCCGGGTGATGGGATCGGGCCGGAGGTCGTCGGGGCCGCCCGGACGGTGATGGACGTCGCGGCGGAGCATCTGGGGGTTACGCTCAACTACGAGGAGCGCAGAATCGGGGGCACGGCGATCCGTGAAGAGGGGGCTCCAATCTCTGACGAGACGTTGGAGAGAGCGAAGGCGTCGGACGCCGTCCTGCTCGGGGCGGTGGGACACCCGGACTTCGACCGGGAACCGGTCCGGCCGGAGGCGGGGCTCTTGAAGCTCAGGAAGTCTCTAGGAGCGTTTGCGAACCTGAGGCCGGTAGCGGCGATACCGGCCCTGATCCCGGCCTCCACCATAAAGCCCGAGGTCCTGGAGGGCGTGGACATCCTCATCGTCCGCGAGCTTACGGGCGGAGCATACTTCGGGGAGAAGGTGGAAGGAGAGGATAGGGCGAGTGACCTCTCCGTATATACCCGCGAGGAGGTCGAGCGGGTGGCGAGGGTCGCGTTCGAGGCGGCGGAGGGCCGGCACGGGCGCGTGACCTCGGTCGACAAGGCGAACGTGATGGCGACGGGCCGGTTGTGGAGGAGCGTCGTCGAGGACGTGGCGGGCGACTATCCGGGGGTCGCGGTCGACCATGTGCTCGTCGACGCGGCGGCGATGTTGCTGATCCGGGACCCAAAGCGCTTCGACGTGATGCTCACCGAGAACCTCTTCGGCGACATCCTCTCCGACGAGGCGGCGATGCTTCCGGGCTCGATGGGCATGCTCCCCTCTGCCTCTCTGGGCGTGCCGGGCACCCCCGGCATCTTCGAGCCGGTACACGGCTCGGCGCCGGACATCGTAGGATTGGGCACGGCGAACCCCTACGCCACCATCCTCTCGGCGGCGCTGATGTTCCGCCACTCTCTCGGCCGCCCGGACGTCGCGGGGGCCATCGAGCGGGGCGTCTCGGTCGCCCTTGAGGCAGGTTTCAGGACGCCGGACCTCGGCGGGAGCAACAGCACGGAAGAAGTTATGCGGGCCGTCAGCAAGTGGGCGGCGGCCGGAGAAGGAGTAACATGAGCATCAAGCTTTTCGATACGACGCTGCGCGACGGGACCCAACGCGAGGGCGTGAGCCTCACGACGGAGGATAAGATCCGGATAGCCCACGAGCTGGACGGTCTGGGACTAGACTACATCGAGGCGGGCTTCCCGGCCTCGAACCCCAAAGACACGGAGTTCTTCGAGAGCTTCGACGCGGCGGAGCTCTCGAACGCGAAGCTGGTCGCCTTTACCCGCGCCCGGCGCCCCGGCGGACGCGCGGAGGACGACCCGGCCGTCACGCTTCTCCCCCGCCTCTCCGCGCCCGTCGCGTGTATTGTCGCGAAGAGCTGGAAGCTGCACGTCGAGAAGGTCCTGCGCACTACTCCAGAGGAGAACATCGAGTCCGTGAGGGACACGGTCGCGTACCTGGTAGGAGCCGGCAAGGAGGTCCTCTTCGACGCCGAGCACTACTTTGACGGCTTCCGGGACGACCCGGAGCACGCGCTCTCGGTGCTGCGCGCGGCGGCGGAGGCGGGTGCTACGACGCTGGTCCTCTGCGATACGAACGGCGGGACGCTCCCCACGGAGCTGAAGGCAGTTGTGGGGCGCACCGTGCGGGAGTTCCCGGAGGTGGAGATCGGGATACACACCCACAACGACGCCGGGTGCGGGGTGGCGAACGCGCTTGCGGCGGTCGAGGCCGGGGCGACGCACGTGCAGGGGACGGTCAACGGCGTGGGCGAGCGGTGCGGCAACTGCGACCTCGTGACCACCATCGCCAACCTGCAGCTCAAGATGGGCCTGAACGTGATGGAAGACGAGCGCCTGAAGAGGCTCACCGAGGTCTCCAACTACGTCTCGGAGCTTATGAACCTGACGCCGGACACGCACCGTCCCTACGTTGGCCGGAGCGCCTTCTCGCACAAGGGCGGGCTGCACGTGGACGGCATCTCGAAAGACCCGGCGACCTACGAGCACGTACCGCCGGAGTCGGTTGGCAACGTGCGGCGCACGCCGATCGGGGAACTCTCTGGGAAGAACTCCATCCGGGCGAAGGCCGAGGAGATGGGCCTGGACGCGGGGGACGTTACGGGAGTGCTCTCGGCGATAAAACAGCGGGAGTACGAGGGGTACCACTACGAGGCGGCCGACGCCTCACTCGCGCTGCTAATAGGGCGGACGACCGGCGAGGATCAGCCTCTCTTCGAGCTGGAGACGTTCAGGATCATCTCCGAGAAGCGGGCCGGCGGCGAGACGATGACCGAAGCGACGATCAAGCTACTCGTAAAAGGACAGCGCGCCATCTCAACCGCCGAGGGGAACGGTCCCGTGAACGCCCTGGACAAGGCGCTGCGGCAGGCTATAGGCCCCCACTACCCGGAGCTAAAGGAGATACACCTCTCCAACTACAAGGTGCGCATCCTCGACGAGCACCGCGCCACCGCCGCCACGACCCGCGTCCTCATAGACTCAACCGACAGCAAGCGCGTCTGGGGGGCCGTCGGGGTCGGCGAGAACATTATCGAAGCCTCCTGGCAGGCACTCGTCGACGGCCTGGAGTACGGCGTGAACGCCGCGGAGAAGAATAAGTAACCGCTGTAATGGGACTGCCTTGGAGTCACCACAAGAAAGCAGGATGGGAGAGCCAGCTTGAGCGCGTACGACGGTGGCATCGCCGAGTCTGGCGGGCAGGTCAAGCTAACAGCACCGCTACCTGCGAGAGTTTGCGATCCGAAGATACTTGGCAACTTCTTTTATAACAACATAGAAATGCAACTTTGCAGAGACATTTGCAACAGAATAAATCGTCTCTCTTTAACACGCCCAAGCGTCGATGCTCATTTCTCGGTAGGGCGTGAGTACGTTCCTGCGTATACGCGAGGAGAAAGGCCTCATCTCAACGAGACGTGGTTTGTCGTTACGAACTGCGGGAAACATGACATTTTTGAGCTCGCTGATCAATGTATGGGTCTCTGGGAAGCATTCCTTACTCAAAGAAGGCAAGACATGCGGCGGATATAGTATAAGCAAGGAGGAATATAACGCCGCGTCAGTCGAATAGGCTAGGCTGGACATCTCCGGCCTTGCGAAACGCGGCCGTCGATAGTCTCGGGAAGCTTCCCGGCTCGATCCCGGCCCGGCGGCAGCTTATATCGAAGAGCTGCGCGATGTGCTCCGCGAATATGCCTTCTCCCTTCATACGCGAGCCGAAGCGAGGGTCGTTGAGCTTACCGCCGCGCATGGAGCGGATGCGGTTGAGAACCTTTTCCTTGCGCTCGGGAAAGTGGCGCTCCAGCCAATCCTCGAAGATCGGTCGGACGGCGTAGGGTAGGCGCACAGGTACGTAGCCGGCGAAGGTGGCGCCGGCTTCAGCGGCGGACGAGATGAGCTTCGGCAGCTCGTGGTCGTTTATGCCGGGGATCACGGGTGCGGTCATCACGCCGACCGGGATGCCAGCCTCGGCGAGCTTTCTGATCGCGGCGAGCCTTCGTACAGGTCGAGAAGTGCGTGGCTCCATGACGCAGCGCAGCTCGTCATCGAGGGTGGTTAGGGAGACGGCGACGACAGCGGCGTTGTACCGGGCGAGCTCGGAGAGGAGGTCTACGTCGCGGGTGACAAGGTGATTCTTGGTGACAATGCCGACCGGGTTTCGAAACTCGGCGAGGACTTCGAGGCAACGACGCGTGATGCGTAGTTTCTTCTCGACGGGCTGGTAGGGGTCGGTGACACCGCTCATCGAGAGCACCTTCGGCTCCCAACGCGCTGACGAGAGCTGTTTGCGCAGCAGTTCGGGAGCACCCTGCTTCACGAGGATCTTGCTCTCGAAGTCCAGGCCTGCGGAGAGGCCGAGGTACTCATGCGTTGGACGAGCATAGCAATAGGCGCAGCCATGACTGCACCCACGATAGGGGTTGATGCTGGCGTCAAAGCCGATGTCCAGACTATCGTTGCGGGCGATGATAGAGTGGGAGTGGTCGCGCAGGTAAATGGTCTCCGGGCGCGGCTGCTCGTCTTGCCCGGCAGGGTCCGGCTCTACCTCGATCCTCTCAAAGCGGTTCTTCGGGTTTCCAGCGGCCCCGCGGCCAGTGATACTCCTTCGCAACTCTCTCTCCACGGAATGATTTTAACTACGAGACCCCAGTTCTACATCACCCACTTTCGTATAGGAGCAAGGTCCGGGAAGAGAAAGGAGACTCGCAATGGTAGCGTGTCGGAGTCGGCTACCTCTCTTCCTTGGCCTCTCCACCACGCATCAGTTGCTCGAGGTACTCGTAAAAGGACAGCACGCCATCTCAACCGCCGAGGGGCACGGCCCAGTGAACGCCCTGGACAAGGCGCTGCGGCAGGCCATAGGCCTCCACTACCCGGAGCTAAAGGAGATACACCTCTCCAACTACAAGGTGCGCATACTCGATGAACAACGCGCCACCTCCGCGACCACCCGCGAACTCATAGTTCCACGGATGGCAAGCGCGTTTGGGGGGCCGTCGGGGTCGGCGAGAACATTATCGAGGCGTCCTGGCCGACGCTCGTGGACGGCCTGGAGTACGGCGTGAACGCTGCGGCCAGGACCTTGAGATAAGGTCGCTCGACCAGACGCAGGGCCTCCAGGTCGGGCTCCTCGCGAGTGACGGCGTACTTTGTGACGACGTATCTCGTGCGAGGCGTGTACTCTCCACGAGAGGCTTCGCCTTGATCGCCGTCCTCGAGGATCTGCACGTCCACCGAGTCAGCGCCGGCAGCGGTCAACCCGATCTCCGCGGCCGCCGCCCGGGAGAGGTCGAGGCTCCGGCCCGCGACGTATGGCCCCCTGTCGTTGACCTCCACGACGGTCTCCCGCCCCCCATACCTCACGAGCAACTTCGTGCCGAACGGCAGGCTACGGTGGGCCGCCGTGCGCTCCTCCGGGCTGTAAACCTCCCCACTTGCCGTAGGGCTGCCCTCAAAACCAGGACCGTACCAACTGCTCACCACTGGCTCGGCCTCCGCCTCCCCAGCCGACAAGGCCGCCAACACAGCCGTCGCCCCTACCGCGAACATCGCCTTCAATTTCACTCTTATGCGCCTCCAGGTCTTTTTCAAGACAGACCCAGAGGCTAACACTGTATCAACTAGTGTCAAGGTGTAGCAATGTGTTTCTAGAGGTCGTCGGGAGGATCAGGGGCTTTCATCTATGGTCTCTTTGCCGCGCATGAGGGCTTCGAGGTGGGTGACTTTGTCGCGGGTACCGAGGACGATAAGGGTATCGCCTGCGTGGATCCTATCCTGGGCCGAAGGGGGGGTATCGAAGGTGCCTTCGGAGGTTCGGATGGCGAGTACCATCGCTCCGGTCTTCTCTCTGATCTGGAGCTCGCCGATGGTGTGGTTGGCTAAAGGAGATCCTTTAGGCACGCTGAACTCCTCCAGCCGGAACTCGATACCTTCCTCTCCCCTGGTAACGATATCGAGGAAGTCTACGATCAGGGGTTGGGTCGCTAAAGAAGCGAGCCTGCGGCCGCCGACGATGTAGGGTGAGAGAGTGCGGTCCGCGCTGGCTATCTCCAACTTGGCGGCCGACTCGTCCGTGCTAGCCCGAGCCACTATGTGCAGGCCCGGCTTGATCTTGCGTGTCGAGAGCACGACGAAGACGTTGTCGGCGTCGGAGTTGACGGCCGCGACGAGGCCCCTTGCTCGCCTGATACCGGCCTCTTCGAGGATCGTGTCGTCAGTGGCCTCGCCGAGGAGGGCTAGGTAACCTTTCTCCCGGCACTCCTCGACCTTATCCAGGTTCTGGTCCACGATCACGAAGGGAACCTCTTCTACGATGAACTCGTGGGCGACCTGCCAACCGACCCGGCCGAAGCCGCAGAGTATATAGTGATCTTTCAGCTTGTTAAGCCTGGCCCTCATCCTCCTCCCGGCGGAGACCGCCGCGTAGAATAGGGTGCCAACCCCCGTTATCAAGAGGACCATGGTCCACAGCTGTCCGCTCGTATCGAGATCCCGGACCTCCCTGTATCCGACCGTGGTCAGGGTAATCACAGTCATGTACAGGGCGTCCATGAAGCTCCAACCCTCGAACAAAATGTATCCGAGCACGCCTACGGCAGCGATAACGCCCAGCGCCAGGAGAGCGATCCAGACTCTCCGTAGGGTAACCCGCGTCTCGTACGTTTCAGAGAGAGCGGGCCGTCTGTTGGTGTTCGCGCGGCCGGGTTCCGTTATTGAGTGAATTATACGGCGGTCTATAGCGCCAGGTCCCGGAGGGCCGCGCGTTGGTCGGCGGTGCCGAGCACGCTCAGTACGTCTCCGGGGACGAAAGCGACGTCCGGGCCGGGGTTGGTAATAACTTCCTCGCCACGCACGATAGCGACGATAGAGGCTCCAGTCTTGGCCCGTATCCGGAGGTCTCCGATCCTGCGTCCGGCCAACGGACCGTCCTCCGGGACGGTGATCCAGTCGGTCTCGATCATCTCGGAGGCCCGGCGCATTTGGGAGAGGAGATCCCCGTCGTTGCTCGGACGTCTTATGGGAGCGTACAGCTCGCGGCGCACCCGGTCGGTGTAGCGTTGAATCTCACCCGCCCCGATCCCGAGGTGTATAAGCGCCTGCCGTCCGAGCTCGAGTCCGGCCTCGAACTCCGGCTGTACTGCCTCGTACACGCCGAGGCGCGCGAGCTCTTCGAGCTGATCGGCGCTCGTCGAACGAGCGACGATGCGGACTTCGGGGTTGAGGGCGCGCACGCGCCCCACCACGAGCCTCGCCCCGATCGCGTCCGGCACGGTGAGGATGACCAGCCGAGCTTCCCGCACCCCGGCCGCCTCCAATACCGGCTCCGCAGCCGCGTCGCCATGAATGATCGGAAGCTTCTCCTCCCGAGCAGTCTCGCCACGGCCCGGGTCCACATCCACGACCACGAACGCCTGTTCGAGCCGCCGGAGCAATTGCGCGACGAAGTTCCCCACCCGCCCGTACCCCACAATAATCACGTGGTCTCTGAGCCCCGTCTCGGGCAAGTCTACGGTCTTGAGGGGCTCCGCGGGGAACCTCTCCCGCCACCAGCCGTAGAGGATAGGAGCGGCGCGGGTGGCGAACGGGGTGAGTGACATCGTAACGACCGCGGTCGTCAGCGCGATCGAGTACATCCTCGGAGAGATGGCCCCGGCGTCTATCCCCACGCGGGCGAGCACGAACGAGAACTCCCCGACCTGGAAGAGCCCGAGCCCCACGGCGAACGGGGCTATGTTCCCGTAACCAAAGGCCCGCGTCAGGCCCGCGAAGATCACCCCCTTCCCGAGGAACACGAGCAAGACGACCGCCGCGACTATCAACGCTTCCTCCAGGAGAAACGCCGGGTCTATGAGCATCCCGACCGAGACGAAGAAGAGCATGGCGAAGACGTCCCTCAAGGGTGCGATGTCCGCGAGGGCCTGGTGGCTGTACTCCGACTGGCTCAGGACCATACCCGCCACGAATGCTCCGAAGGCGAAGGAGAGACCGAAGAGGTAGGTCCCGTACCCCACCCCCAGGCCCACGGCGACGACCGAGATCAAGAAAAGCTCCCGCGAGTTCCAGCTTGCGATGCGCGCCATCAGCCACGGGAAGATCCGCGTCCCGAAGAGGGCCATGCCCGCGACAAAGACGGCCGCTTCGAGGGCCGCGACGCCCAGCTCCGAGAGCCCCTGCCCCACGTTCTCGAGCTCGGGCAGCAGGATCAGGAGCGGCACGACGATGATGTCCTGCACGATCAGCATCCCGACGATAACCCGACCCGAGAGGGTGCCCAACACGCCTTGCTCGGTCAGCGTCTTGAGGACGACCGCGGTGCTCGAGAGGGAGATGATAGCCCCCAACCACACGGACTCCAACGGACCGAGGCCGAGAAAGATCCCGATACCGTAGCCCAAAGCGAGCGTGAGCAGCATCTGGATCGGCGTACCGATCAGGGCGATGCGCCGGACCGGTCTTAGCTCGCTCAAGGGGAAGTGCAGCCCGATCGCGAACAGCAAGAGCGCGACCCCGATCTCCGCGAGTAGCTCTATCTCATGCACGTCCCCGACCGTAGGCCCTCCGGTATTGGGACCGACGATCACCCCGGCCATGATGTAGCCCAGGATCAGGGGCAGCCCGAGCCGCTGGGCGATGACCCCGCCCAGGAAGGCGGCTACCAGGATGAGCGCTATGTCGCCGGCGATCCCCACGCTATCCAGCCTCCGGAGAGGCGCGGCGTCCGAGCAGCGCCAACCCCAGCGCGGCGGCCACGACCGAAGCCGCCATCACCCCGAGCTTGGCCTGATCTAGCAACTCCTCGCTCCCCTCGAACGCCAGACTGCCCACGAAGAGGGACATCGTGAACCCGATGCCCGCCAGCAGTCCCGCCCCCGCCATCCCCCTCCACCCCACTCCTTCGGGCAACGAGGCTATCCCGATCCGGATAGCCAGCCACGAGAAGCCCAGCACCCCGAGCGGCTTGCCGAGGAGAAGGCCCAGCAGGGCGCCCAGCGCGACCGGCTCGAAGAGACCACCCCCATTCCCCAGAGCCACGCCCGCGTTGAGCAGCGCGAAGACCGGGAGAACGAGGAAAGCCACCCAGGGATGCAGTAGATGCTCCAGCCGGTGCAGGGGACTCTGGACATTTCCAAGCACCCTCTTCAAGTTAGCCACCTTCACCTCGACCTCCTCGAACTCCCCGCGTTCGAGGCCGGCCCTCAACTCATCCCGCAGGTTCTCCGGCGGGATCCTACGTCCTATCGGCGTCGCGAGGGCGAGCAGCACCCCGGCCACCGTCGCGTGGACACCGGACTGGAGCACGAAGAACCACATTACTATCCCGAAGAAGGCCAGCACCTTCAGGTTACGACCCCCGAGCCTCCCGTAGGCGAAGGCCAAAGCCAGCGCCCCGAGCGCGACGACCAGGCTAAGGGTGTCGATCCCGCCGGTGTAGAAAAGTGCGATCACCAGCACCGCGCCCAGGTCGTCCACTATGGCCAGAGCCGTCAAGAACACCTTCAGAGAGAGCGGCACCCGGTCTCCGAGCAGGGCCATTATCCCCAAAGCGAAGGCGATGTCGGTAGCCATCGGCACCCCCCAACCCCGGATCCCCTCACCGCCCCAGTTTATGGTCGCGTAGATCGCCGCGGGGACGACTATGCCGCCCAACGCCGCGACCACCGCCAGGACGGCGTCCCGGGGGGCTGAAAGCTCGCCGACGAGGACCTCGCGCTTTATCTCCAGCCCGACCAGAAAGAAGAAGAAGGCCATTAGCCCGTCGTTCACCCACAGCAGGAGAGGCTTCTCGAGACGCCAATCCCCGAAGCCTATACCCAGGCTTATCTCTCTGAGCGCAAAGTATCCGGGGGCCCACGGCGAGTTGGCCCAGGCAAAGGCAACGAGCGACGCCGCGATCAGGGCGAGCCCCCCGGCGCTCTCGCTATGCACGAACTGCTCGAAGGGACTAAGCAAACGCTTTATGGTCTTGCTCTGCATGCCTCGATACTACATTATCGGGACGGTCGAAAAAGGGTAATCCGTCCTAGAGAGTCAGGATCTCGGCCCGAACATCTCCTACTTCGGCGTGGAGCAACGCGAAAGTGTGCTCCGGCTGCCGGCGCTTGTCGGTCGGACTGCCGGGGTTGAGGAGTAAGAGGCCGCTCTCGTCCTCCAGGAAGGGGATGTGCGAGTGGCCGAAGATAACCACCCGGGCGCCGGGGAAGCGTTTACCCAGGCGCTTGCGGCGGCCTTCCTTGCGTCCGGAGTCGTGGATCATGGCTATCCTCGCGCCGCCGAAGTCGAGTTGCAAGGTCTCGGGCAGGTCTATCCCGGGCTCATCTACGTTGCCCCTGACGGCGCGAACTGGGGTGTCGTAAGCGGAGAGCTCCTCGAGTACGGACGGGCCGATCAAGTCACCGGCGTGCAGGATGAGGTCGGCACGTTCGAGGTACTCGACCATCCCTTCGGGCAACGTCCTGGCCCGGCGTGGGATGTGGGTGTCGGCGAGAACGACGGCCAGAGGGCTCAACTGCCGGCCCAATACTGTTCGGAGATCTCGCGCAGCAGGCTGCCCCTACCGGTGGCCGCTATCCGGCGCTCGGCCAGCCCGGCGAACTCCTCTTCGAGCTCGGCCCCGACAAAGGAGCGGTTTAG
>CADCVG010000012.1 GCA_902806075.1 uncultured Rubrobacteraceae bacterium | reverse complement strand
TGGCCCCCCGACGCCGAGGTCCTCGCCTACTTCGGCTTCCTCCATCCCGTCAAGGGCATAGAGACGCTCCTGAAGGCACACGCAGAGTTACTCCAGAGCAGGCCGGGAGCCCGCCTGCTCCTCATCGGCGGGGTGGAGAGCCTGGCCCTGTGCGCTGAGGAGGCGGCATGGTACCGGAACAAGCTTCAGGCGCTCGTTAAGGAACTCGGCCTCGAAGGCCGCGTGGAGATGACCGGGTACCTGTCGGAAGAGGACGCCTCCCGGCTCCTCTCTGGCGCTGACGTAGGGGTGCTGCCGTTCAACGAGGGCGTCACCCTGAAGAGCGGAGCCCTGCTCACCTTGTTCGCGCACGGCCTCCCCGTCGTCGCCACCCGCCCCGAACCGCCGGAGCCCACCCTAACGGACGGCAGGCTCTTGCGGCTGGTGGAGAGAAGAGACGCCCCCGGCCTCGCCTTCGCTCTCCTCGGGCTGCTCGCCAACGCCCCCGGGCGCGCCCGGCTCGGGGAGGCCGGCCGCGCCTACACCCGGAACCTCTCCTGGCCCACCATTGCCCAATGTCACGTAGAGGTCTACGAGTCAGTGCTTGAGGAACGGCGGAGCGCCCGCGGTTCGGGCTCTGCGAGACGGGCTGACGCTCTATCCGCGAGGGCTCCCACGGACGAGGTCCCTCCGGACTCCGGGACGGGCAGGTTCCCGGACCCGGAGAGCGGGTAAGCTCTCCGGAGAGAGGAAAGGAGGAGTATGGCTAGGACGATCAGCCAACGCATCGTCGACCAGTTGCCCTGGCTGGACGATGTCGCGGAAAAGACGCAGCCTAAAGTGCGGGAGGTCATCGACAGGGGAGGTGCTACGCTCCGCAACGTCCTGGACGGCGTTTGGTTCGAGATACCGTTGCACCCTGCCCTTACAGACGTGCCTATCGGGTCGTGGACCGCGACCCTGGTCTTCGACGGGCTGGACCTCGCAACGGGTTCGAAGGCCACGCGGAACGCGGCGGACGCGACGCTCGCGCTTGGGATAGCGGGCGGCGTCGCCGCGGCGGTCACCGGCCTCTCGGACTGGCGGTACCTCTCCGGCGGGTCGCGCCGGATGGGCGTGGCTCACGGTTTACTCAACACCGCCGGACTCGCCCTGAGCATAGCCTCACTGGCTCTGAGGGCGAAGGGGAGCCGCAACGCCGGAAGACTTGCGTTCCTGACCGGGTTCTCCATCAGCGGCGCCGCCGCCCACCTCGGCGGGGAGCTCTCCTACAAGTACGGGCTCAGGGTCAACCGCAACGTCTTCGAGGAGGCTGGGCCTGACGAGTACACCCAGGTGCTGGAGGAGAGCGAGCTCTCCGACTCCGGGATGCGCCGGGTCGAGGTGGACGGTGTCGGGGTCCTCCTCAGCCGTGCGCAGGGAGGCAAGATCTGTGCCATCGCAGCCACCTGCAACCACTTCAGCGGCCCGCTCGAAGAGGGCGACCGCGAGGGCGACACCGTCGTCTGCCCCTGGCACAAGTCCCGCTTCGACCTGTGTACCGGTCAGGCGATAGACGGTCCGGCCGTCTTCCCCCAGTCCCTCTACCACGCCAGGGTGCGCGACGGCAACATTGAGGTCAAGGCAGCCGCCGAGAACGTCCAGAAGAAGGTTCGTTAGTTTCACCGGGACAGTGGCTGACCGCCGATAGCTCTCTCAGCCGTTCTCCAGGCTCTTCAAGGCCTCTTCGGCGGCGCGTCTGAGGCGGCGGTTTGAGTCAGCGGTGAAGACGGTTTTCAGGTCCTCGCGGGCCTGCGAGTACTCTCCGAGCGCCACGCGTGCGGAGGCGCGGTTGTAGTAGGCGATGCCGAGCTTCGGGTCGAGCTTTATGGCCGTGTCCGTAGCCTCCAGGGTCGCATACGGGTCGCCGGAGGCGTCGAGGCACGCGCCCAGGGCTGAGTAGTAGCGGGGGAGGGGACGGCGGGCGATGAGCTGTTCGTAGATCTCGGCGGCGCCCTCGTACTCCTCGCGTCTGAAGAGGGTTCCCGCGCGGCGTTCCTCGGGGGTGGCGAGGCGCGACATGATTACCGTCAGTACCGCCGCGCCGCCGAGGTAGACGAGCAGGACCGGCAGGGCGTTCTCGAAGGGCGCCAGATCCACGACGAAGGGCAGACCGAGGATAAGGACGGCCGTCGAGAGCAGTGGCAGGAGCCGCACCAGTAGCTCCCCATAGGCTCGGGCGCGCAGGAGATCGCGGTTCTGGCGACCGATGAAGAAGAGGAAGCCGGCGAGTATCGCAAGAGCGCCGAGGGTGGGGTAGAAGAAGCTCATCTCTTGGAGAGCTCCTCCAGGAGGCCGTTCGCCAGCTTCCTGAAGCGGCGGGGCAGGTCCGCCTCCAGCGCCCTCTTCAGGTCCTTCACCGCCCGGCTCTTGCGGCCGAGCCTGCGCAGGACCAGAGCACGGTTATAGTAGGCGAGCCCGTACTGGGGGTCCAGCTCGGTCGCCTTCGTCGAGGCCTCCAGAGACTCCTCAGTCTGTTCTCCGGCCCCCAGAGCCGCCCCGAGGAAGGCCCAGTAACGGGCGAGGGGCCGCCTCTCGGTGAGCCGCCGGTACTGGGTAGCGGCGGTTACGTAGTCCCCGTTGCGGAAGGCTCTGCTCGCCCGCCGCTCGCCGTTGGGCATCGAGAGGAAGTTGGCGAGGACCAGGACAGCAGCGAACGTGAGCAACCAGACGAGGGGTACCCAGCTCCCCCGGGCGCCCTGTACGAGCGGCAGGCTGGCGGCCATCGCGGTGATCGCCGCGAACGGCAACGCCCGGCGTGCCAGCTCTCCCCAGGCACGGGCACGCACCAGGTCCTTGTTGAAGGAGAAGACCAACCGCCAGGCGAAGACCACCAGCAAGAGGGTCAGTACAACAGGTATCGCGCCGGCGCCCAAGATTCCTTCCTACCTCCCTAGAAGCCCACCGGCGCGGGCGAGAGCCCTCTCAGCGCGCCGAGGGCAGGCCGGATCAACTCCTTGAAGGAGGCGTCGTCCAAGGCGGGGCGAGCGCCGGTAGCCGGGACCTTCTCGGCGAGCTCGATCCAACTCTTGCACCCTCCGTACTCGGCCCGGTACTCGAACTCCACCGGCTCCGGCAGGAGATAAGTCCGCAGGACGAGCACCGTAAGCGGCTTCTTCGGACGCCACTTCAGCCGGCTCTCCGCGTACTCGTGCGCCCAGACGTGGTGCGGATCGAGGGCTTCGAGCTCCTCGGTCTCGGAGATCTCGTACGCTGCATGGACCTCGGCAAAGGACGTAAAGACCACCGGCCCGTCGTCCTTCATCTCGGGGATGGACCGGAGGAGGTCGTGGTAGGCGGACTTTAGCTGTTCGGGCTTCTGGTGCTCGTAGCCCTTGAAGAAGAGGAAGCGCGTCTCCGGGACGGCGAACGCCTTCTCGCGGATGCCGCCCTTTCGAACCACGAGCGCTGTCTCGCCCCGCTCCAGGGCTTCTACGGCGACCGCCCACTCCTTCAACGCGTGGCTCAAAGAAGAATCCAAAACAACACCTCTCGTATAATGCTCGTCTATTAGGGGAATTATATGACGTGACCGCGGACGCTTTCGATAGGAGGCTCACAGATGACCCAGCAGGAGACAGCCCACCGCAAAGAGCGCGACTCGATGGGCGAGGTCGAGGTCCCGCGCGACGCTCTCTTCGGCGCCCAGACCCGCCGCGCCCTGGACAACTTCCCGATAAGCGACCTCCGCTTCCCGAGGCGCTTCATAGAAGCCCTGGGTGCGATCAAGCTCGAAGCTGCCAACGCGAACCACGAGCTGGGCCTCCTCGACGAGAAGATAAAGAACGGCATCGTCGAGGCCGCGGAGGAGGTCGTGGACGGTACCCTCGACAACCAGTTCGTCCTCGACGTGTTCCAGACCGGCTCCGGCACCTCGACCAACATGAACGCCAACGAGGTCATATCGAACAGGGCCATACAGATCATGGGCGGCGAGCTCGGCTCCAAGAGCCCCGTTCACCCCAACGACCACGTCAACAAGGGCCAGTCCTCCAACGACGTCATCCCGACCGCCATTCACCTCTCCGCCCTCATCTCGATCAAAGAAGACCTGCTGCCAGCCCTCGAGAAGCTCCAGAGCGCCCTCGAAGAGAAGTCCCGCCAGTTTGACGACGTCGTTAAGACCGGCCGGACCCACCTCCAGGACGCCACCCCGATCCGTCTCGGCCAGGAGTTCACCGGCTACGCCGGCCAGATACAGCGCGGCATACAGCGCGTGAAGAAGGCCCAGGAAGACCTGAGCGAGGTCGCTCTCGGCGGTACGGCCGTCGGCACCGGCGTCAACACCCATCTCGAGTTCGCGGGCAAGGTGTGCGAGCGCCTGAGCGCGCGCTTCGGCGTAGAGGTGCGCGAGACCGAGAACCACTTCCAGGCCCAGAGCGCGATGGACGGGACCGTCTTCGCGAGCGGCGCGCTAAAGACCGTAGCGGTGAGCATGATGAAGATAGCCAACGACATCCGGTGGCTCGGGGCCGGTCCGCGGGCCAGCCTCGCCGAGATAGCCCTCCCCGAGGTACAGCCCGGCTCCTCCATAATGCCCGGCAAGGTGAACCCCGTGATCGCCGAGAGCGCCACGATGGTCGCGGCACAGGTCATCGGCAACGATGCCACCATCGCCGTAGCCGGCCAGAGCGGCAACTTCGAGCTAAACGTCATGCTCCCGGTCATCGCCTACAACCTGCTCCAGTCCGTAGAGATCCTGGGCAGCGCCGCCTCGAACCTCACCGACCAGACCGTCGTGGGCCTCGAAGCGACGGAGCGCGGTCCCGAGCTCGTCGAGAAGGGCCTGATGCTCGCCACCGCCCTCGCCCCCGAGGTCGGTTACGACAAGGCCACCGAGATAGCAAAAGAAGCCTTCAAGACCGACAAGACCATCCGCGAGGTAGCCCGCGAGCAGACCGACCTCTCCGAAGAAGATCTCGACGAGGCGCTCGACGCTAAGAAGATGACGGGGAGTTAGGAGTCGCTGGCGTCGTCGGCCTCTCTCTAGCCATGTAAAATAGAATACGAGAAGGGTCACCAAGAAGTTACGGGGGTAGCAGCAATGAAACGGGAGCAAGTGATCAACCGCGACCCCGAGATTCTCGGTGGAACGCCTGTGTTCGACGGTACTCGGGTGCCGGTTCAGACTCTGATCGACTACCTCAAAGCGGGAGAGAGCGTGGACGACTTCCTCGACGGGTTCCCGAGCGTGAGCCGCGAACAAGCCGAGGCTTTCTTGCAACTCGCGTTGAACTCGGCCCTAGCCGAGGGTGATGCGCGTACTGCTTGACGAGAACGTGGACCGTCGCCTGAAGCAGTCTCTCGATGACGAGTTCGAGGTCTTGACCGTGACCGAGTGCGGGTGGAGCGGGAAGAAGAACGGCGAGTTGCTCCGCGCCGCGGAGCAGGAGTTCGACGTACTGCTAACGATGGACCGCAACATGGAGCATCAGCAAAACCTGAGCGCTTTGGATCTCGGAGTCGTCCTGATCCTGGCGAGAAGCAATCGCCGCCAAGATGTAGAACCAGCGATGCCGGAGGTCAACCAGGTATTGAAGCGAATCAGACCGGGAGAGTTGGGCACTGTGACGATATAAAGATCCTAATGACTTGCCATACTATCCGCGAGGTAGCCCGCGAGCAGACCGACCTCTCCGAAGAAGAGTTAGACGAGGCGCTCGACGCCAAGAAGATGACGGGAATGTAGGGGCAGAAACGGCCCTCTGCAGAGGCGCGAGCATAAGAGGCACCGATGCTACAATGCCCGGAAGGTCGATGTGCCGCTGAGGTTTAGGTGCTATGGACGTTGTCCGCCAGCAGGTTACCGCTGAAGAGTTGCTCCGCATGCCCGATGACGGGTTCCGTTATGAACTCGTGCGAGGAGAGCTGCGCAAGATGACACCGGCGGGAAATGTGCACGGACGTGTGGCAATGAACGTCGGGATTTCGCTGGGCAGTCACGTCAAGGCTCATGACCTCGGCGCCGTGTACGCCGCTGAGACGGGATTCAAACTGGCCGGTGATCCGGATACCGTGCGCGCGCCGGACGTGGCTTTTGTTAGCCGGGAGCGTCTCGAAGCGATCGGGGAGGTAGAAGGATTCTGGCCGGGGGCGCCCGATCTGGCGGTCGAGGTGATCTCCCCCGGCGACAGCTACGTCGAGGTCGAGGAGAAGGTCTTCGGTTGGCTGGAGGCCGGCACGAAGATGGTGGTCGTCGTCAACCCTCGCAAGCGTTCGGCGACCGTGTACCGGTCGCTGGCCGATATCACCGTCCTGACCGAAACGGATGTCCTGGACGGCGGCGACGTTGTTCCCGGCTTCCGGCTCGCTGTCCAAGATATGTTTGCGTAGCCGTGCGAAACCGTCGCTTCGCCATTCTACGGTTGCCTGCGGAGATAGCAAAAGAAGCCTTCAAGACCGGCAAACTATCCGCGAGGTAGCCCGCGAGCAGACCGGCCTCTCCGACCGGCCTCTCCGAAGAGGAGCTCGATAAGCTGCTGGACGCTCGCAAGATGACGGAGGCGCAACAATGGTTCACTGCTCCCGCGACAAGTAGTGAAGGGAGAGACTGCACATCCGGGTATGAGGACGAGTTCGGCGCGTAGGGTCGGGAACCCGCTTGGAGAGCGGGACGAGCGCGGTGTCGTAGAACGCCCATCTTATGGTAGGGTGATCGCATGATCGCTCTGATCGAAGACAAGAGGGCGGAAGTCGTTCAGGTTTGTCGGCGCCACGGCGTCGAGCGGCTCGACCTCTTCGGATCGGCGGCGGGCGAGGGATTCGATGCCGGGCGCAGCGACCTGGATTTCATCGTGTCTTTCGAGCGGACGGACCCGCTAGATCTCTTCGACCGCTACTTCGGTTTGAAAGAAGACCTGGAGAGTCTCTTCGGCCGAGGGGTGGACCTGGTGACGGAGGGGGCGCTGCGCAAGGATCGGCGCTTCGCCGAGGACGTACAGAAGAGACGCATCCCCCTGTATGCGGTCTGAGCGGACACCGAGGACCCTCGAACAGATAAAAGACTCGGTCTCCTTCGTCATGACCGTGACCGAGGGAAAGACGCTGGCTGATTACTCCGGCAACCGTCTCCTGCGGCAGGCGGTCGAGCGGAACCTGGAGATCGTAGGCGAAGCGGTCGGGCGCTTGAGGAGGGACGACCCGGACACTGCGTTCCACTGAGCGAACATGAGAGAATCGTCGCTTTCCGTAATGTCCTCATCCACGAATAACGCCGTCACTGTGAAGAAGTTAGCAACAAGATAGCGGTGGGGATTGTTGGATAAATGTACTCAACCCTCGTTGCGTTACTCGTCATCGAAAAGACGGTCAGGATCAGGCTCATGAGATACTGTCGGGAGGGGTTCACATAAACCTGTTCTCATAACGTCTGGATCATGGTGCCTCAAACTGTAACCATCGCTGTGCGAACGTTCAGCATGAAAAGCAGGAAGACTATCGTAGTCCAGAACACGTTGAAGACCGCGAAGATAGCATCGCAGGAGTGGCTGGTTAGGTAGAGGTTCGAGACCGTGATCCCGGCGCACAGCGCGATCAGGCCGACTACCAGCGGGCTAGCCTTCTCACCTTCCGCGGGGTTTTCCATCTCCCGCGTATCGGGGAAAGTAGACTTCATCGTCCTAACCTTCGGTAGCGTGTCATCGGCTAATCAAGGCTCTCCACAGGTTACTCCACACTGGGGACCACCGTGTATGTGCCTGACAACATTGGTTGAAACCCCGAAGACCCGGCCACTTGTCGCGACCGGGTCTCCACAGTAGTTCGTTTCGCTTACAGGGGCTGGGCCGTGGGACGGAGGATGATCTCGTTTGTGTCGACATCCTTCGGCTGCTCGATAGCGTAGGCGATGGCGCGGGCAACCGCGTCGGCGTCTATGGCTATCTCGTCGAACGCGCTAGCGTTCTGCGCCGACTCCTCATGGGTGATCTTATCCGTAAGCTCGCTCTGCACGGCACCGGGCGAGATGGTGGTCACCCGGATCTCGTCCCCGACTTCTTGCCTGAGGCCCTCGGAGATGGCCCACACGGCGTACTTGGTGCCGCTGTAGACGGCGGAGTTCGGGAAGACGACGTGACCGGCGACCGACGAGAGGTTTATGAACTGACCGTCGTGCTGCTCTTGCATCCTCGGGAGCGCGGCGGCGACGCCGTAGAGGACGCCCTTGATGTTCACGTCTACCATCTGCTCCCACTCGTCGACCTTGAGGGCGTCGAGCGGCGAGAGCGGCATCAGCCCGGCGTTGTTCACCAGCACGTCTACCCGGCCAAACTCCTCGACCGCGCCAGCGACCAAGTTCTCGACCTGGTCCCGGCTAGTTACGTCCGTGACCCTGTAGGCTGCAACGCCGCCGTCGTCCTCTATCTCGGAGATGATCCTCTCAAGGTTCTCCTCGCGGCGCGCGCCGAGCATGATCTTCGCCCCGCGCCCCGCCAGTAGCTTCGCGGTGGCCTCACCTAGACCACTGCTACCGCCCGTTATTACGACCACTTTTCCTTCAATACCAGACATTTCCCAAAACCTTTCCAGTACGGAACTTACGACTAGACTTCCAAACAAAATGCTGCCGGGATTCGCGAGCATCCCGCCAGCAAGTGTAAAAATACCCGGCACGGAAAGCGGCGAAACAGGTCAGTATGTGACCGGTGCGAACTGATTCACCGATGCGTGACTCTGTCTTTGCGTCAGGCTGAGGCTACTTGCGCATACTCGGTTCGAGGACCTTCTTGCGTAGCCGGATGGAGGCCGGTGTGATCTCCATTAGCTCATCGTTACCAATGTATTCGAGGGCATCTTCGAGGGTCATCTTACACACCGGCGTGAGGTTGAGAGCATCGTCGGCACCGACGGAGTGGGCGTTGGTGAGCTATGGTGATCTGAGATAGTCTGTCACCGAGACTGGCGAAATTTTAGAGAGGAAACGAATGAACGACGACGGCCTCTCGTTCTCTCGCGTGTTGCTGGGATTGATCTTCGTCGTGGCCGGCGCTCTGCATTTCCGCGCACCCGGTGCCTACGAACAGATCATGCCCCCGTATCTGCCACTCCATCGCGAGTTGGTCTATCTAAGTGGTGCGCTGGAGATCGCGGGCGGGCTTGGACTGCTGGCCGAACGGACCCGTCGGATCGCGGGGGTCGGCCTCATCCTGCTGCTCGTCGCGGTCTGGCCGGCCAATCTTCAGATGCTGCTCGATGCGCGTGCCGCTGAGAAACCCCTGTGGTGGGTGGCGCTTCTGTGGGCGCGTCTGCCGCTGCAACTCGTGCTAATCGCGTGGGTCTGGCGTGCCTCTCATCCTCGCGCCTGACCGGAGAACCTAGACGCCGCTGGACCGACCAGTACATGACACGCTGAATTGGCTCGCCACGTTGCTTCATGCAACTCACCCGGTATGGGAGAATAGCCAGGCTAAATGCCAACCTGGAGATGCCGATCAAAGTCAGAAGTATCTTCAAACTGTCCTACCTGAGGCGGCTTCTCGAAATATGCGGCCGTCCGGCCCACCTTCGCCGCACTGGTGCTATCGCGCTCGTTGTTGGCAGCTGGCTTACCCTTATCAACCAGGGAGATGTGATTTGGGCTGGTCAGATGAACACGGTATTGTTACTCAAGGTACTCCTCAACTACCTAACCCCTTTCGTGGTGGCTAACTTCGGCCTTCTGTCATCAAAAGAAGGCCGAGAGTAAGTCAAGGATGCAGGCAGACCGCGCGCCTGGTGGGGGCGAGGTTGTTGTTTGAAACAGTAGTGACCGAGTGGAGCCCGCATTACCCCTCTTCGCGTTCGAGGGCTCCCAGCATCTCGGCTACGAGGGTGGGGGAGGGCTCCGTTTCGAGGTAGCCGCGCCGGACGAGGTCGCGGGAGACTTCTTCGGGTGGACGTTCTCGCAGACCAGGATCTTCACGGGTCGCCTTCTTGAGGGCTTCGAGGATGTCGTCGGGGTCCGGTTCCCCGGACGGGGGTATGTAGCCGCTGGTCATCGGTCTCCTTTCGGTGATTGTCCGGCGGGTAGCTTAGCATCGTGGTTGCGGGAGCGCGGGGTGCGGGTAGACTCGCCGTATGGAGATCGAAGACAAAGGGGGGCTCTAGGTGCCGCGGCGGTGGGTGATCGGTCTGATCGTGTTCTGTACGCTCCTGAACGGGGCGGGCTTTGTGTGGGATATCTTCGAGCCGATACCGCTCTACGACGAGATCGCGCACGTCGTCACGCCGTTCGTGCTCGTGGCGATTACGGCGGAGATCGTCTACCGGATGGGTGGCGACGATGAGTTCTTCAATACGCCCGCGCATGCGATGATGACGGGGGCGGCGATCGGGCTGGTCGGCGCGGTGGCCTGGGAGGGCGTGGAGATCGTGCTCGACCTCCTCTTCCCGAACGCCAGCATAGATCACGCGCTACCCGACACCATCTTCGATATCGTGCTCGGCGTTATCGGGGGTGTCGGCGGCGCCTACGTGGCCGATCACTACCTGGACCGCCTCTTCAAGCGCTCGCGCACAAACCCGCACCGGCGCCAGCTTCGCTAACCCGGCTACGGCTCCTCACGGTTGCGCCAGCGGGCGGGGAGGAGCATGATTCTGTAGGATAAACGTGGTCGTGGAGTAGGAGACCGGAGGTAAGAGAATGGCACGGTTCGACGAGTTCAAGAGGGCCAACGAGCAGTACGCGGCGTCCTTCGACAAGGGGGACCTGCCGGTGCCGCCGGCCCGCAACGTGGCGGTGGTGACGTGCATGGACGCGAGGTTGCATCCCGAGAAGTTCCTCGGCCTGGACGTGGGCGACGCGCACGTTATCCGAAACGCTGGCGGGCGCGTGAGTGAGGACGCCATCCGCTCTCTGGTCATCTCTGAGCGTCTGCTCGGGACGGACGAGGTCGTGGTGATCCATCACACCGGTTGCGGGATGCTCACTTTTCAGAACGAGGACCTCATCGCGAAGATAAAGGAAGACCTCGGGGTGGACGCCACCGGGCGGGACTTCCTCCCCTTCCCGGACCTGGAGCAGAGCGTGCGCGACGACGTGGAGACGCTGCGCGGCTCCGACCTTATTCCTGACGACATCTCTGTATCCGGTGCTATCTACGACGTCGAGACCGGCGAGCTGCGCGAGGTCGTTCGCGGCTAGAGCCCTACGCTCTCGGAGCCGCCGCGTTACTGGAGTAGCATTACCGGGAAAGATGCTCTCCGGTAGAGCGAACGGGAGGAGAGCGTATGGACCGTACGACGTTAGGAATAATCATCGCGGTTGTTGTTGTCGTGGTGATCGCGTTGCTAATAATCTTCTTCGTCTCTCGCCGGAGCCGGGCGCGGCGTCAGGAGGAGCGGCGGGAGCGGACGCGCGAGGAGTTCGGCCCCGAGTACGAGCGGACCGCCCAGGAGCGGGGCTCCGAGGAGGATGCCGAGAGGGAGCTAAGGCAGCGGCGCGGACGGATAGAGCGGCAGGTCGAGCCGCTCTCCGACGAGAGCCGGCGGCGCTACGAGGAGCGGTGGGGGGAGGTCGAGCGCCTCTTCGTGGACAACCCCGAGCGCTCCGTCGAGATGGCCGACCGGACCGTCTCGGACCTGCTGGAGGAGCGCAATTTCGTCTCCGACCCGGCCCAAAGCGACGAGGAGACCGGGCGGGGTCTGGCCGCCATGCATCCGGAGGTTGCCGACGACTACCGCGAGGCCCGGCGCATCAGGGCCAGTGCCGTCGGACGCTCCGCCGGGAACGAAGATGGTGACGGTGACACCACCGAGGAGATGCGCCAGGCGCTCAGGAGCTACCGATCCGTCTACGAGCGGCTGGTGGAAGGCTAGAAGAGTAGCGTGGAGGCCCCTGCGGCCGCGTTCTGGGGGTTCGTGGGTGGAGGTGCGCTCCTTGTCGGGGCGATCATAGGTATCTACGCCCGCGTGTCGAAGCGTGCGATCGCGGTCGTCATGGTGCTGGGGCGGGGGCGCTGGTCTCCTCGGTCTCCTTCGAGCTCATGGACGAGGCCTACGAGGTGGGAGGCTTCGATGCCGCGTCTCTGGGGCTGCTCGCGGGGGCCGTGACGTTCTTTCTCGCCGACAGAACGGTGAACCGGAGGGGTGGCAGGCACCGCAAGAGCTCGGGTGACAGGCAGCAGGGCGGCTCGGCGACCGCCATCGCCATAGGCGCCCTGATGGATGGTATCCCGGAGTCTGCGGCGATCGGGATCAGCCTGATCGGGGGCGGCAAGATCAGTGCGGCCCTGGTTGCCGCCGTCTTCTTGAGCAACGTCCCCGAAGGGCTCTCCTCGGCCTCGGGGATGAAGCGGGCTGGACGCTCCACGGCTCTCATCCTGGCGCTCTGGGGCGGGGTCACGGCAGCCTCGGCATTGGCCGCGCTCCTCGGCTACTTCTTTCTCGCGGGCGCTTCGGAGGACCTGATCGCCGCCATCCAGGCCTTCGCCGCCGGAGCGATCCTGACAATGCTGGCGAGCACCATGATGCCCGAGGCCTACGAGGAGGGTGGCGAGGTCGTGGGTCTCGTCACCTCCGCCGGGTTCCTGCTCGCCTTCATCCTGAGCAGGCTGGAGTAGGACGCTCTTCGGCGTGCCGGAGACTCTCCGGTGTACAAGAATAAGCTTTTGGGGATGTAGGGTTCGAAAGGAAAGACATGCGAAGGGGTGAGGTTTGATGGCCGACAATCTAGTCACGAAGATCTTCAAAGATCACATGGAGGGCGGTACCTACGAGCCGGGCGAGGAGGTCTCGCTCAGGATTGACCAGACACTGCTCCAGGACGCTACCGGCACGATGGCATCCTTGCAGTTCGAGCGGATGGGCGTGGACCGTGTGCAGGTTCCCTTGGCCGTGCAGTACGTGGACCACAACATCATACAGCTCGATCACAAGAACCCGGACGACCACATCTTCTTGCAGGCCTTCGCCTCCAAGTACGGTGTCTACTTCTCCAAGCCAGGCAACGGTATTTGCCACTACCTGCACGTCGAGCGGTTCGCCAAGCCCGGTGCTACCCTTATCGGGGCCGACTCTCACACGACCACCTCGGGTGCTTTGGGGTCCATCGCCATCGGGGCCGGCGGTCTCGACGTGGCGCTCGTCATGGCCGGGCGGCCGTTTGATATAGCGGTGCCCAAGGTAGTTGGCGTTGAGCTTACCGGTAAGCTCCAGGACTGGGTGACGCCGAAGGACGTCATCCTGGAGCTCTTGAGGCGTCGGGGCGTGCGCGGCGGGGCCGGGTACGTTTTCGAGTTCCACGGGTCCGGGGTCGAGAACCTGGATGTAACCGCGCGCATCACGATCTGCAACATGATCGCCGAGCTCGGCGCCACCACCGGTATCTTCCCCTCCGACGAGCGGACCCGCCAGTGGCTCGAAGAGCAGCAGCGCCCCGACGATTTCACGGAGCTCGGTGCCGACGAGGGTGCGGAGTACGACGAGCACGAGCAGATTGATCTGAGCGAGCTGGAGCCTCTCATCGCCAAGCCTCACTCCCCCGGCAACGTCGTCCCCGTGAGCGAGGTTGCCGGCACGAAGGCGTCCCAGGCCTGCCTCGGGAGCTCCGTCAACTCCGGTTTCGAGGACCTCGCGGTAGCGGCGGCGGTCCTGCGCAATGAGTCGGTCTCCGAGGGCCTGGTTATGACCGTAACGCCAGGGAGCCGCCAGATCCTTGACTCGATCGCCCAGACCGGCGTCTACTCGGACCTCGTGGGTGCCGGGGCCAGGATGCTCGAGCCCGCGTGCGGCCCGTGCGTGGGGATGGGGCAGGCCCCGCCCTCGGACGCGGTGAGCGTGCGTACCTTCAACCGCAACTTCCCCGGACGGAGCGGGACCCAGACCGATCAGGTCTATCTCACGAGCCCGACCACCGCGGCGGCGACCGCCCTCAAGGGCGTCATAACCGACCCGCGCGAGCTCGGCGATTATCCGGACCTGCCCGAGTCTCCAGCCAACCCGGCGGTCGACGACCGCCAGATCCTGGCCCCAGCTCCCGAGGATGAGGCGGGTGGCATCGAGATACCGCGCGGCCCGAACATCAAGCCGCCGCCCGAGGCTCCGGAGTTAGACGACAACCTGGATCTTACGGTCACGATAGTCGTCGAGGACGACATCTCGACCGGGGACCTTGCGCCGGACGGCGTCGAGGTTATGTCGTTCCGCTCCAACGTGCCGGAGATCGCCAAGTTCACCTTCAGGCGCTTCGATCCCGAGTATCACGAGAAGGCCCAGGAGATGGCGCCGGGCGCCATAGTCGGGGGTGAGAACTACGGGCAGGGATCCAGCCGGGAGCACGCGGCGCTAGCGCCCCTGCACCTCGGCATCCGGGCGGTGATCGCCAAGAGCTTCGCCCGCATCCACCGTCGCAACCTGGTCTCCCAGGGCATCCTGCCCCTGAGCTTCAACGACCCCGAAGACTACGACAGGTGCGAGGAGGGCCAGGAGTTGGAGTTGCCGGAGATCCGCAAACACCTGGAGAACGGCGATACGGAGATACCGGCCAAGCTGGGCGGCGAGGAGATAACGCTGCTCGCCGAGTACTCGCAGCGTGAGCGAGGCATCCTCCTGAGCGGCGGCGTTCTTCGCCAGATCCGTAAGGGCAACGAGGCCGACGCGCCCGCGAGCAAGACCGAGCCGGCGAGCACGGGACAGGACCAGGGCGCCGGTAGCTAGAAGCCCTGACTTCAGGCCGCCGGCTATGACAGCCGGCGGCCGTTTTTCTTTGGTGGGAGCGGCAGGTAGGTGGTCTGCTGGCCGCTGGCGGCCGGTCTGGTTACAATTCTTTCGTCACTCGAGGGATAGGAGGAAGCAATGATGAAGGTCTCCGTGCTCTACGGACGCCCCGACGACCCGGAGGCGTTCGAGGAGTACTACGCTAACAACCACCTGCCGTTGGCCGCAAAGATACCGAACGTGCAACGGTTCGAGTCGGGTAAGGTGATCGCCACGCCCGACGGAAGCGAGCCGCCGTACCACCGGATCGCGGAGCTGTGGTTCGAGAGCGAGGAGCAGATGCAGAGCAGCCTGGGATCGGAGGAGGGAGAGGCGGCGGTCGCCGACATCCCGAACTTCGCCACGGGCGGGGCCACGACCGTCATCTCGGAGGTCGAAGCCTAGAGGCGTCGGCTACCCTTTCCCGGCGGGCCGGAGCGCGGCGAGGAGCAGGAGCCCGACGCCGAGGACGATGGCGATATCGGCGACGTTGAAGACGGGCCACTGCCGCAAGGGCCAGAACTGGAGGTCCAGGAAGTCGGTGACCTGGCCCTCCGTGAGGCGGTCGAGGAGGTTACCGGCGGCGCCGCCGAGCACGAGGCCGCACCCCGCGACGGTGAGGCGGGCAGGCGGTCCGGCGAGCAGGACCCAGAGGACGAACGCAACCGCGACGGCACTCCCGGCCAGCAGCACGGCGCTCTGGCCATCCAGGATGCCAAAGGCCCCGCCTGAGTTCTTTACGTAGGTAAGGTGCAGGACGTCCCGGACGAGGGGAATGCTCTCCCCGGTCCGCATCGAGTCCTCTATGAGCCTCTTTAGGAACTGGTCCACGAGGGAGACCGTGAGTGCGAGCGCGAGGGCGAGCCCCGCTCCGGCGGCGCGGCTCACGGCGCTGGTAGCGGGTGGGGGACCGCGGTCTCAGTCACCGCCGTGGAGGCCTCCGCCGTGGGGCGAGGAACTGCTCTCGACCTCGACGCCGCGCATCTTCAGCATACCCTGCATCATCTCGATCTCGGCCTGCTGCGAGGCGGCGATGGCGCTGGCGAGGCGCTCGACCTCTTCGTGGTCGGTCTCTCCGAGGACGGCCTCGGCCATCGGTATCGCCGCCTCGTGGTGCGGGATCATGAGCTGGAGGAAGAGCTTGTCGGCCTCCTCGGGGGACGCCTTCTGGAGTTCGTCTATCTCCGCGGGCGAGGCCATGCCCGGCATCCGGCCCTCCATCGGCATCCCCATCCAGCTCATCGCGGGCTCCTCCCCGGTCGCCGGGAGGCCCCAGACGTCGAGCCAGCCCTGCATCTGGCCGATCTGGGCCTGCTGGGTGAGGGCGATGTCGGCGGCGAGCATCCTTATCTCCTCGCTCTCCGTCTTGCCCCGCACGATCTCGGCCATCTCGACGGCCTGGGCATGGTGGATGGTCATGTCCCTCACGAACCCTGCCTCCGCCGAACCCTCCTCCGGCATCCCAACCCCCGCCTCCAACGGCGACTCGTCACCCGGCGCGTCGCCGCCGACGAAGAGCGACGCCAGGACCGCCCCCGCCGCGAGGCCGAGCACGATGGCGCCCAC
>CADCVG010000011.1 GCA_902806075.1 uncultured Rubrobacteraceae bacterium | reverse complement strand
GTCAGTCGGTCGGCGAGTTGATGACGGCCCCGACAAAGTCGCGGATGAGCTTCTGCGTCGACTCGTCGCTCCTCACGAGGTTTGGGGCGCGACGCACACCAAGCGAGAGTACGAGGGAGGGTTCGATCTCGTCGGCCTGGGCCGCTGTCACAACGAGGTCGTCGACGGGGTGGTCCGGAGCCTGTTGGAACGCGACGCTCATGGCGCGGCGCTCGTCTCCGAGTTCGGCGGCACCGTCGCCGACCAGAAGATGGGCGAGGTACGTCACCGCAACCTTCCGCTCGAAGGTCACTCCGCCACCGCCCGTCGCGTACGGGCTCATTCCCTTCGGGGACGCGTCAGGCGGCGCGCCGTCCTGCGCCTCCTCGGGTGTTGTCTCGAGGTCGCCAGCTTCCATCATCGGATCTCGTCCATCGTTAGGATATTATATTGCCGCGTCCCACAGGGTGTGCATGGTGCTGTCCGCGCCGCTCGCGACAGTCGCTCTCTGGCGGCGAGCGGCAGCGGCTCAAGCTCGCCACCCACATGGCCGAGAAGGGCGGCGTCTACGTCCTCGACGAGCCCACCACTGGCCTGCACCTCGCCGACGTCGAGCAGCTCCTCGGCCTGCTCGACCGGCTCGTGGACGCCGGCAAGTCGGTCATCGTCATCGAGGACCACCAGGCGGTCATGGCGCACGCCGACTGGATCATCGACCTCGGCCACGACGGCGGCCGGATCGTCTTCGAGGGCACACCCGCCGACCTCGTCGCCACCCGCTCCACCCTCACCGGCGAGCACCTCGCGGCCTACGTCGGCACCTGACCGAGGCCCTCTCGCGACACCGTGAGACGAGTTCTCTCATCTGTTTCGACTCGTCCCACTCGCAGACCGATAAGTGGTGTTGTCCCAGCGACGAGCACAGGAACCTGCTGCGCAAGCGTTGGATGCGGGTAGTCGATGCCAGGCACGAAGAACCCGACCGCGCCCCAGAGCACGAACACCACACTGGCGATGCAGGCATACCCGACCATGACGATCCCGGCAGAGATCGCCCACCAATTCACCTGCCGATGCGGCAGTGAGGGGATCGTCACGCTCATTAGTAGAACTCTACGTAAGACCGGCGACCGGCGTTCGTCTACCCAGTTCGAGCTGTGGTGCAGGCCAGAATGGTCGTGCCCACCGAGACAGGGCGCTCGGCACCACAATCGAGGAGGTGACCACCGAACAGACCCTGCAAGCCATCGCGGCCTGATCCAACCGCAACGAAGGCCCCGGAACAAACGAAAATACAGTCCTCGTCGGCGTCTCCAGGGAAGGGTTCGACGAGCAGGGCAGGAGCGCCGACGTGGCCCTGGTTCCAGAGGACCTGTTGGAAGCCTGGTAGTAGCAACCCGATGGTTCACAAAACTGCTCGTCGGCGTGCGGCGCAGATCCCGCCAACCTCAGAAGGCCCCCAATCTCCTATTGCGGTCAAACGGTGTTTTGCGACTTGCGCAGAGACTCTGTAACAAAGAAAAAAGCCCCACTTTTGCAGGACTTTTAGTAGCGCGCTCGGCAGGACTCGAACCTGCGACCTTCTGATTCGTAGTCAGACGCTCTATCCGGCTGAGCTACGAGCGCGAGTAAGCTGCTTTGGCAGCTTTTGTATGATACCTCTGGGAGGCTGGATCCTCAAGGTGTTGCTTCGCTGGGTTATACTCTTCTCAGGCCATTGGGAGGAACGAAGAGTGGGGTGGTTTTCGACGTTGTGAGTGCGTCCGTTCTGCTTGTCATAGGGGAAGATGAAGAGCGGTTGCACCTGAGGCGGGCGCTTTCGGGGGAGGGGTGGCGTGTGATCCCGGCCGGAACCGGCGCTCAGGCGCGGCAGATGGCTGATAGACAGAGCTTCGAGGTGGCTGTCGTGGACAACCGACTGCCGGACGAGCGGGGATTCCAGGTCATAAGCTCCGTGCAGAAGCCGGGCGTATCTACCGTGGCTCTGCTACGAGACGAGGACACCATGGACCGCATCGTCGGCATCGAGCTCGGCGCGGACTACTACATGCGTTCTCCGGTCAATCCCCGGGAGCTGGTGGCGCGCGTAAAGCAGATCCTGCGCAAGAGGGAACGCGGCGCGGACGACGAGTCCCCCGGACGCCTCTTAGTGGGTGACCTCGAGATCGACCCGGACATCGTCGAGGTACGAAAGGGAGGCAAAGAGGTGCAGCTCTCCCCGCGCGAGTTCGAGCTCCTCTACACTCTGGCGAAGAGCCCCGGACGCGTCTTCCCGCGCAGCTCTCTCCTGAGGCAGGTGTGGGGCGAGGAAGAGTATATAGACGAGCGCACCGTCAACGTCTACGTCCAGCGCCTGCGCGCCAAGCTCGGCGACAAGCTCATAGAGACCGTCCGGGGCTTCGGCTACCGGCTCGTCAAGCCAGGCTAAAGCCTTCCACTAACGGACCCGGCGCATCAGCGCGCCACCACGTATCGTCTCGCCGGGCCTGACGTCGTAGCCGTGGCCCACGATGCAGTCCTCCAGGTACGCGCCGTCACCGACCGAGGCTCCGGGCAGGAGGATGCTGCTCTTTATCGTCGCGTTTGGCCTCACCCAGCAGTCGGTGCCCACCGTCACGTCCCCCGAGAGAGAGACGCCACGTCCAACGACGGCGTCCCGGCCCACCACGATGTAGCCCTCCAGGGAGGCGCCAGGGTGGATCTGGGCGTTCTCCCCGACCCATAGGGTCTCTTCCCGCTTCTCTCCGGGGACCTCTACTCGGACCTTCCCCGAGAGCACGTCGTACTGGGCTTGCCGGTATGCCTCCAGCGTCCCTATGTCCGACCAGTAGAAGTTCTCCTGGTAGCCGACGAACCTCTCCCCGGCCTCCAACAGGCGCGGGAAGACGTCGTGGGCGAAGTCGAAGAAGGTATCCTCGGGGATGTACTCCAGCACGCGTGGCTCGAAGACGTAGATGCCGGTATTGGCGAGCGTGCTTACAGCCTCCTCCGGATCCGGCTTCTCCTGGAAGCCCCGGATGTTATACCCTTCGTCTAACTCCACCACCCCGAACTCCGAGGTATCGTAGACCCTCCGCAAGCCTACGGTCGCCAGAGCGCCCTTCTCCTTGTGAAAGGCCACAAGGTCTCCTATATCTACGTCGGTTAGAGCGTCGCCGCTGACGACTACAAAGGTCTCGGAGAATTCCCCCGCCCGGGCTACATTGGCGAGGTGCTTGACTCCGCCCGCCGTGCCCGTAAGGTTCTCCTCCCTTATGAGGCGCACTCTCATCTCGTCTATTTGCGATTCCTCGCCGTAGGCCTCGAGGAGGGCGTCGGCGAGGTAGTGGATGTTGACGTAGGCGCCGGTGACGCCGTGGCGGGAGAGGAGGCCGAAGATGTGTTGGAGGATCGGGGTATCCACCACCGGAGCCATCGGTTTGGGGATCTCACCGGTCAGCGGGAAGAGCCTCGTCCCCTTGCCTGCCGCGAGCACTATCGCCCTCATCTAAGCCCCTACCATTCCCTGTCTTCGCTCAGAGTAGACCTCTTCACGAAGGCTGCTTCTAGGTCCGCGTCCGCCATGTCAGCAAGGTCGAGGAGGTTCCAGATCACGTCGTAGCTCTCCATGCCAGGATCCTCCACCATTTCCCCAGAGTCCGTAGTATCCATCTCACCGATGTCTTCGTTGCCCTCGTGGGAGAGTCTCAACACTTCTTTGAGCTGTCTGACCCGTCGCTAGAGCTCTGCTATCGTCGGTCCGGTCCTCAATCGGGTTGTCCTGCAGCCTGCAAGTTGACCTCTCGTGATCTATATTCTCTGGCATGCATGACGGCACTACTCTACACCGACTCTTCCCCACGGCCAAGCTCGACGAGCCGCTGAGGCGCTATACGGCCTGGAAGATCGGGGGTCCCGCCGACGCCCTCCTGGAGCCCTCAAGCGCCGAAGAGCTGATCGAAGCCGTAGAGAAGGCCCAATCGTACGGCATACCCGTGACCATCCTCGGCGGCGGCACGAACGTCCTCATCCTCGACGGCGGCATAAGAGGCCTCACCATAAGGCTCGCCCGCGCGCTGACCAACGTGGAGGTCTCCGGCACGGACGTGGTCGCCGACGCCGGCGTCCTCTACCCGGTGCTCGCCAACACGACCGCCGGCAAGGGTCTCGCGGGCCTGGAGTTCGCGACCGGCATCCCGGGTACGGTGGGGGGCGCCGTGTACATGAACGCCGGCGCCTACGGCAGCGAGACCAGAGAGGTCCTGGTGTGGGCTGACGTATACAAGCCGGAGTCCGGCGTCGTAGAGCGCTTGCCGAACGCCCATCTCGGGCTCTCCTACCGCCGCAGCGTCCTGCACGACCGGCCTGGTTGGACCGTGCTGCGCGCGTCCTACTCCCTGACGCTCGGAGATTCGGTGGAGTTGAAGGCCCGCATAAAGGAGTTTCGCGCCCAGCGCATGAATGGTTCTCCGAATCGTCCGAGCTGTGGATCTACCTTCAAGCGTCCCGAGGGCGACTACCCCGGCCGCGTCATAGAGGCGGCGGGCCTCAAGGGGACGAGGGTCGGACAGTTAGAGGTCTCTCCCGTCCACGCCAACTACTTCGTCAACCACGGCGGCGGCACCGCAAAAGACGCCCTCGCGCTCATCGAGCTTGCCCGCGAGACCGTCCGCGACAGGCTTGGGATAGATCTGGAGACGGAGGTAAGAGTTCTTGGAGAGCCGTCGGCTCCTAGCTGATAGCTGAATGCTGATCGTTGACGGCCTTCGACGGCCGCCGGAACAAGTCCGGGATGTCGCCGAGGTCGGTGTGTAGATCGCAGATGTCCAGGAGAGCCTGGGAGGTACATTGGCCGGCGCTCACGACCTCGACGCGCAGGCCTTTCTCGCTCTGGAGGTACTCGACGGCCTCCACGTAGTCGCCATCGCCGGAGACGAGAACGTAGGTATCGGCGTGGTTGGCCAGGCGTATCATGTCTACAACGATGCCTACGTCCCAGTCGCCCTTGTGTGAGACGACCCGCTCGCCTTCGGCGGAGAGGGACTCGTGGACGGCGAGCGGCTTGGAGCGCACCTTGTAGCCGAACTTGTTGAGGTTATAGACAAAAGACCTCGCACCGGAGGTTCCACCAGAAGCTCCGCTATCGTCCGTTTCCTGTTTCTCGACGATGTAGAAGGTGGCGCGCAGGAGCTTGCGTCCGTTCACGGCGGTCTCGAGCAGGACGCCGTAGTCGAGGACGCCCTTGTAGTAGCTCTTTATGGAATGATAGAGGTTCGCCCCGTCGACAAAGACCGCGACCTTCTCCATTGCATCCGGCCTCTCAACATCTCCCACGACGCCGAATGTTACCAGAAAAGGTGTAGCCGTAGGTCCCGGCGGCTCGCCGCACCAGTTGAGCAGTGTGGTATGCTCGGACACCGGATGAGAGCATCGGCCATGGCCCGAGCACAACACGAGAGAGCGGAACGACGGCGAGATGGACTTCGAGGTTAGCATAGACGAGCGTGCCGACGCTTACTCCGTCGTCGCGGTACATGGAGAGGTGGATCTCCACACCGCTCCGAAGGTCCAGTACGCTATAGAACGCGGCTCCGAGGGCGTCGAAGCCGTTATCCTGGACGTGACCGAGATCGCGTTCATGGATTCGACCGCTCTCTCCACCCTGATGCGTGCCAGGGAGTTACTCGAAAAGAAGGGCGCCTCCCTCAGGCTTACCACCCCCTCGAAGGCCGTCGAGCGCATCTTCGCCGTCACAGGCTTCGGGGACTACTTCGATATCTATCCCTCTCGTGAGGCCGCCATAGCCGGCTAGACGTGAGAGGGTCTCCTTTCACCGGACGCCGGCCGTGAGGGCGGTAAACTCCTTTGGACGGTAGAGACCGTCACATTCTTGCCAGGTTATCGAAGGAGTGGATGGTGGCGAACCTCGTGGGGTTGCGATGAACCCGGCGATGCGGCGGGGTGGGATCGGCGTCTGGTGGCGGGCCGTGAGGGCTTACTCGTTCCCGGCCTCAGTAGCCCCTGTCCTCGTCGGGGCAGCACTCGCCCTGGAGAGTGGGAATGCGCTCTGGGGGCTGCTTCCAGTCGTCCTGTTGTGCTCGGTCCTCTTCCAGGCCGGGACCAACGCAATAAACGACTACTTCGACTTCGTCCGGGGCGTGGACGAGGACGACCCTTATAGCGGATCCAGCGGAGTACTCACCAAGGGACTTCTCCGTCCGAGCGAGGTGTTCGTCTACGGGGTCGGTCTCTTCGGGGCGGGGACGTTGCTCGGCATTGTCCTTCTGTACTACCGTGGGCTCCCGATGCTACTCATCGGAGTTGCCGGTCTTCTCGGCGGCTACCTCTACACCGGTGGTCCAAAGGGCTACAAGTACCTCGCGCTCGGAGAGGTGCTGGTCTTCGTGCTCATGGGTCCGCTCTCGGTCGTGGGGACCTACCTCGCGCTCACCGGTGAGGTATCGCTCGCGGTCTTGCTAGCCTCGCTACCGGTCGGCTCGCTCGTGGCAGCCATCATGGCGATCAACAACCACCGCGACGCCGCCTCGGATAGGGGCGTCGGGGTGAAGACGCTCTCGAACGTGATCGGGTTCAGGGCTTCCAGAGTAGAGAACCTCATCCTGCCGGTCTCCGCCTACCTCTTCGTGGCTCTCGCGGCGCTCTTTGGCCTCCTCTCCATGTGGACGCTGCTCGTCTTCCTCTCACTGCCCCTCGCGCTCAGGAACCTCAGGGACATATGGATCAGTGGCGAGGAGAGCGTACGCGAGCTAACCTACCTCGTCGTCCGAACCGCCCAGCTACACCTCCTCTTCGGGATACTCCTGTCGGTTGGGATCACGCTTGGCGTGCTGACTACCTAGATTTCATATTATCCACGTTGGTCTTCTTAGAGCACGAAATGTACTTCGCTTACGTTACGCTCTGTGGCGTCCCAATTTTAGAACTGTCATGTTACGCTGCGTGTTCAAACGGACATGTAACAGTCAACGGTCTACGTTTTGCTGATTGATAACTGCATTTGACTTGAGGAATTTGATTAGAAGTCTTTCAATCTCTCTTCGCTGCTTATCGTCGGTAATTTCAACGAAGGACGCCGTTTCGACAATGGGTTTCCGAAACCAGAACTTGTCCTTGTGGTCCCGGATTCGAGACTTGATCTTGCTTGCCATCCCAACGTATATGGGCCGCTCGCTCACATCATATAGAACGTAAATACCTCCAGTTGTAGGAAGGTTTACTTCGTCGTAAGGATCAAAGTCTAGAAATTCGCCTACACCTTCGATGCTCGCGTTTTCTGCTATCTCCTTCTTGGTGTCGTTGGACAGTCGCTCGCCGAGAGCCTTTTCTAAACTTCGAACGGTCCTCTTTTGTAGGTTGGACGTTCTGCCACTCTCTATATTGTAGATTGTGGCTGCCGTGACATTAGCTTGCCTGGCAAGTTCTGGAACTGTCCACCCCTTAGCTACGCGCCTCTTATTGACCCAAGCGCCCAACGCAGAAGGGGCAGAATCGTCCTCATCGTATTGGTCGTTCGTAAAGAGACCAAAGATTCTTTCGAGCTTGTCAATCGTTTTGTCTGGAGGGACGCTTCTTGCTAATTCCCAGTTACCGACGGTCGGTTGAGTAACTCCAACGCGTAGGCCAATCTCCTTCTGGGAAAGGCCTTCTCTAAGTCGGGCGTTACGGAGGGCGGGAGCGTGTCTATCTGGTTTCCAACGGCTCAATAGCTGGCCCTCCTTCTGAATAATAAGTGCCCATACAACATTATATGTAAGACGTGATTGTCGCGTTGTCTGCTTGTACTGAAAGCCACTCCTACGACGGTTGCCTGTGGCCTCGTCTGACCTCCCGAACCTCACGTACTAGAATCTGGTCACTATGATGACCGAAACGAAAAGAATCAACGTACCCGAACCCCTCGAACGTCTTGGGGAGGCCTTCTCGGGGGCGGGGTACGAGCTGTACCTCGTTGGCGGGTTCGTCCGGGACGCGCTCTCGGGGAGCATTGGGAAGGACGTCGACGCGACGACGGGTGCCTATCCCAAGGAGATCAAGAAGCTCCTCAGACCCACAGCCGACCATCTGTGGACGATGGGGGAGCGCTTCGGGACCATCGGGGCCAGGGTCGAGGACTACGACGTCGAGGTCACCACGTATCGGAGCGACCTCTATACGCAGGGGAGCCGTCACCCGGAGGTGAGCTTCGGGGACAACCTTGTGGACGACCTCGCCAGGCGCGACTTCACGATCAACGCCATCGCCGCCGGGGCGGGGACGGGAGAGATACAGGACCCCTTCGACGGCAGGAAGGACCTGGAGCTCGGCGTGGTCCGGCCCGTCGGTGACCCTCTTGACCGGATGCGCGACGACCCTCTGCGGATGCTGCGGGCGGTGCGTTTCGAGACGGTCCTCTACAGGCCCGAGAAGCCCTTCGCGATGACGGCGGACCTGGAGAAGGCGATAAAGGAGAACGCTCACTGGCTGGAGAGCATCAGCGCCGAGCGCATAAGGGAGGAGTTCGAGAAGATACTCCTCTCCGAGAACGTCGCCCGCGGCCTCCGGACGCTGGTCCGCCTCGGTCTCATGCCCTATATAGTCCCCGAGTTCATGGAGACGCTTCACGTCGAGCAAGAGTCCGAGTTCCATCACAAGGACGTCTTCGAGCACACCCTGATCGTGACGCAGGACGTCGAGCCTACCCCTACCTTGCGCAAGGCGGCCTTCTTCCACGATATCGGAAAGCCCCGGACACTCGTCTACGAGCACCGCTGCACTTACTGTGGGGCGAAGTCCACCCAAAAGAACGCGGGCGAGGGGGAGTGCGAGCGCTGCGGTGGGCGGACGGTGCCCAAAAAGATCCACTTCTACGGCCACGAGAATGTCGGCGCGGCTATCGCGCGCAAGGCCATGAAGCGTCTCGTCTATCCTAAAGACGACACGGACGCCGTCGCCCACCTCGTCGCCAATCACATGCGCCCGATGGGCTACGCGGTGGGGCGCGACCCGTGGAGCGACTCGGCTATAAGGCGCTTCGTCCGGGATACTTACCTCGCGCGTGGTGATAGGGAGCTCGCCAACGTGGACCTACTCCTAAAGCTCGCCCGCGCCGACATCACCGGCAGCGCCCCGAGGCGGCGGCGCATAGCCGAGGAGTCCTGGCGCAGCCTCAAGGACCGCGTAGACGCGGTACGCGTCGAGGACGCCGTGGAGAAGCTGAAGAGCCCGCTCGATGGCAACCAGCTAATGGAGTGTTTCGGACGTCCGCCGGGGCGCTGGATCAAGGCCGTAAAAAACTACCTGGAGGGCGAGGTGATCGAGGGCCGCCTCGGCAAGGACGACACTGAAAAGGCCCGCGAACTTGCCGAAGCCTACGCTCGCGAGCACGACCTCTTCGAGGAGGAATGATGGAGAATAGCGACCCGCTCGTATCGACGTACTGGCTTGAAGAACACCTGGACGACCCCGGCATCCGCCTCGTAGACATCCGGGGCTACGTGAAGAAACGAGACCTCGGCGACGGCCGCCAGGAGGCCGAGTACCTCGCCGCCCGCGAGGAGTACGACCAAGCCCACCTCCCGGATGCCGTGTACGTAGACTGGACTCGCGACATCACAGACCCCGACGACCCGGTACCCGCCCAGATCTCCCCGCCCGACCGTTTCGCCGCGCTGATGGGCTCGCTCGGGATAGGCGACGACGACCACATCGTCATCTATGACCATGCCGGCGGCCAGTTCGCCACCCGCCTCTGGTGGGTGTTGACGTACTACGGCCACGACGAGGTCTCTGTCCTCGACGGCGGCTGGAGAAAGTGGACCGCTGAGGACCGCCCGACCACCGCCGAGGTCCCCAACCCCGAACCCTCCGTCTTTACCCCGCGTCAGCGACCCGGATGGCGCGCCGACGCCGGGGCGGTCCTCGACGCGAGCCGGGGTGGGGGCGCTTTCATCCTCGACGCCCGCGACGAGGGGCAGTACACAGGCGCGGTGGCGCGGGGAGAGGGCCGTCCCGGCCGCGTCCCGGGCGCCAGGCACCTCCACGCGGACAGCTTCTTCGACCCCGAGTCCGGAACCTTCCGCCCGGACGAGGAGCTTGTAGCAGAGCTACGCGAGGCCGGGGTGCCGGAGGACAGGGAAGAGCCCGTCATCGCCTACTGCAACGGGGGTGTTGCGGCGACGGTTCCGCTCTTCGTCCTGCATCGGCTCGGCTACAAGGACCTTGCCAACTACGACGGTTCCTGGAACGAGTGGGGGATCAGGGAAGACCTGCCCACCGAAAGGTAGGGCTGACCCCAAGTTCTAGCTACCTTATTTGACTCTCAGGTGTCCACGGCTGTAAGAGAGAGCCGTCCTCTGCCGGCGTAGTGTAACGTAGCGCGGACAGTAGGGGCATGATGATCTATAATATTTCACTCAATATCTCAAGAACACACCACAGCGGAACTGCAATCTCACTTTGTTCGAGGGTAGAGTGAAACTACGTAAAAAGCTAAGCTCCAAGAGAGGGATTGTCGGCGAAGCTATGGCACAAGGTCTCGAACTAGGGGCCCTGGTTATCGTGATAGCGATCGTCGTTTTGGTCCCGGTTGTTCTGGATCCCTCTATGATATTTACTGAAACCTTCTATGCTTACTCCACGTTCAAGTTCAAGGTGCTTATAGGGTTCTCCGCGATGCTTCTGGTGGCAGTGCTAGGAAGCGTGGTTTTGCGTAGGAGGCTTACAGGGGTCCCAGTGTTGATCCCTGCCCTGGCTTTCCTGGGCGTCTCGGCTTTGAGCACTCTTTTTTCGGACGACATTACACACAGCCTCTTTGGGGACCGCTACGATGGCCTGCTCTCTTTGGCCGCTGGGGTCTTGCTCTTTTACGCGGTGGCAAGGTATCTGAACTCTCCGTTCCAGGTGCGGATTTTCCTGGCGGCGGGGGTCACCGCGGCGGTCCTTATCTCTATCTACGGTATCTTCCAGAGATATGGGTTCGACACGATATCAGGGTGGAGTAATCCCTGGTACTCGGACTTCGGGAGGCCCTTCTCGACCGTCGGTAACCCCATCATGCTCGCGGCCTACCTGACGCTGATGATGGGGGCGGCCGCGGCGTTGAGCTTCAAGACCGGCTCGTCATGGAGGCACCGGGTCCCCTGGCTCCTCGCGCTGGCGGTTATTGGGGCGTGCTGGATCTATACCGACAAACGAGGACCGATGTTGAGCGTCATGGTGGCTTTACCGGCGGCCCTGTGGTTTGCTCGTCACAGGATGGGTACGGTGCGTCCCTTGATGCTCCCAATCGCCAGCCTGATAGGAGTGATGGCGGCCGCCCTTGCGGCGTCGGCGACGTTCGGCATAGCCGTCTCCCCCCTTCTCATGGCCGTCCTCGTAGCCTATCTGGCCTTGGTAGGGATCACTCTGTGGCTCTCTCCACGCTGGAAGAGGGCGGTGCGGTTCGCGCTGTTTTCGCTGGTCATCCTGGGAGTGGTGGGGGTAGCCGCGTTCGCGGCGGCGGTGATGTCTGGGAACCTGTCCTTCGACTTGAGCTCGCAGATCCGCCTGTATATTTGGCGCGACACCATCTCGATGATCCTGGATCGCCCGTTGCTTGGCTTCGGCCCGGACAACTTCGGCCAGCCTTTCACCCCGGCCTACATGAGTGAAGATCTAAAGTCCGTTTCGAGCACTCCCCAAGGCAACATTATTGGGGTAGACAAGGTGCATAACGAACTCTTGCAGGTCACGGTGACCACGGGGCTTTTGGGTCTTGCAGCCTACGTTTGGATCTTCGTCTCGTACTTCCGAAACGTCTACCGGCGCGGTGGATGGCCGCTGATAGCACTCTCCGGTGGGGTGCTAGCCTACATTATTCAGCTTCAGACAGCCTTCC
Source organism: uncultured Rubrobacteraceae bacterium (assembly GCA_902806075.1). Taxonomy (GTDB): domain Bacteria; phylum Actinomycetota; class Rubrobacteria; order Rubrobacterales; family Rubrobacteraceae; genus Rubrobacter_F. Next base: position 4,515 of record CADCVG010000011.1, on the reverse strand, counting down.
CTCAAGTCGACACCAGCGTCGCCTTCTGGGGCCTCTTGGGCGCCTCTGTAGCGGTGATGCGTATACAAGACCGGGAGAACGGGGAACCGGAGACGCCAGAGACTGGAAGCGTCAAGGCAGCTTTGAATACCGAGAAACCTAATACAAGGACGTACGAGCGCGCGGTCGTCGTGGCCGTGGTCGGGCTTCTGTTAGCCCTTGCCGTTCCAACGTTCCTCAACCAGCGCGAAAAGATCGTCGAGAGTGAACGACACAGGGTCGCTGGAAGTGTCTTTAACACCATTTCGACCTACAAGCAGGTAGAGGAGGAGAGAGGAACTTATCCCGACGCTGGCATCTATACACAAGCCACGCCCATTAAAGACCCCGACGGCAACACCGTTTACACTCCGCCTCAGAACGTCACGGTCACTACTTCTACCGCTCCCTCAGGCGACCTCACGGTAGAGGCAGAGAGCGTATCGCTTGCAGGTACCTTCAGGTCCTCGTTCGATAGTGCAACCGGCGCGTACACTCGATCACCGTAACTCAGCCTTAACACGCGGGCGTCACAAGCCGCTCTGCCCCGGCCGATGCTCTTGCTAAGCCTCTCCACCTTAGCCCCCGTGCCACCAACGCACCTCCGCACATTAACAATTTTTAAGAAAAACGTAAAAAAATGCAATTGGTCGTTGACAGGGGCGAATCAGGCTGGCAGAATAGTGATCGTTATGGAAATCTCCACAAAGGAGGAAGAAAGTATGAAGAAGTTGATGTTGTTGGCAGCGATGCTGGCGATGGTGCTCGTCGCTGCGGCTCCGGCCTTCGGGCAGGATGATTTCGAGGGTGGTGACGTCGATCAGCAGGGCGGTAACGTTACTGCTGGTAGCAATAGCATCGTGCAGGTGTGCCAGAACTTCTTTAACGTGCAGAACCAGGTAGCTGCGGATGTCGAGCAGACCCAGACGGTCTCCCAGTCCGGGGCCATCATCCAGGTGGGTGTATCAGGTGAGGGCGATGTCGAGCAGCAGGCTGAGCTGAACCAGGCCGCAGAGCAGGTTGCCGAGGTGGGCAACGTTGACATCTCGGACGTGAACCAGGTTTGCGCGCAGGCTGTTGCTACGGGTGGTACGGCTACGGCTACGGCTCGGGCCGCGACTGCGACCGCGACCGCCCAGGCTCAGGGCGGCGGCAGCTCCGGCGGCGGCGGCGGCGCCATGTCCAGCAGCTCCGGCGGCGGCAGCCAGGCCAAGGCCCAGCTCCCGGCGACCGGCGGTGCCTCGCTCTTCGCGCTCGGCGCTGGCGCTCTCTTGGTGACCGGTGGCCTCGTGGCCCGCAGGATCATCAAGTAAGTACCGTCCTAGACGGTAGCTAGCCGAGGCCATACGGCCGAGGTTAGTCGAGGAGGCGGGCCCCTTCGGGGGTCCGCCTCTTTTTCGTGCGCTCTTCTTCTCTGCTTCTGGCCGCCTTTGAGTTGACCAACTGATCGCGCGATGCCTCGCGGCGTGCTTGTATTCGGCTTATACGCCGTATATCCTCATCTGCGGTGAGAGAGCTTTGGATAGGGTAATCAAGGTCTCGGTTGGTTTCGCGACGGGCGCGTTGATTCTGCTCGCGATCTCGCTTTATCTGTCGAGCTACTATCTAGAACAGCAGCTTCGGTCGGTAGAGACCGGAGACTTGCAGGACGCACAGAGAGAGGTCGAGTTAGCGTCTAGTCTGGATCCCTTCAGTTCGGCCCCGCTGGTCTTCGAGGCCTACCTTGAGTTGCGGCAGGGGAGAACGGGGGCGGCTGTCGAGGCTTTCCGTGATGCTATCGGACGGGATCCCCACAACTCCGAGAACCGGGTAGCCCTCGGGGACCTCCAGAGACAGCAGCTAGGCGATCCGGAGGCTGCGGCGGAGAGCTATCGGGAGGCCCTGAAGTACAATCCATATTCTGCCGCCGCCATCTCCCGTCTAGGAGACGCACTGTTGAATGCCGGAGATTTCGAGGGAGCGAAGGCCCAGTACGAACGGTTGCGAGAACGCGGGAAGATCTCCCTAAAAGACCTTTACGCTCTGGGCAAGATCCAGGTGCAACTCGAGGAGCCGGAGGAGGCGATCGAGACCTTCGAGGAGGCGAGAGAGATGGCTGGTAAGAGATTGGGGTCCCTGGACGAGTCACAGAGAATCGAGAGGGAGACCTTCATAGAGTCATTGGACCTTGCCGTCGCCGACGCCCTGGTCGTACAAGGTTCCTATGCCGAGGCGCGGGAGGTGCTCTCACAGAGCGAAGCGGAACAGGCGAGCGCGGTGATCGCGCTGCTAAACGAAGACCCCGAAAGCTACCGTGAGTCGGTTCGTGATGACACCATCAGATAAGAGGCGAGGCGGCTGGCAGGACTGGCAGCGGGAACAACGCGACGACCTTACCCTCTCCGAGGCGCGTCATATCCTCTGGGAGCGGCGCTCGTTGGTGGCCGGATGCACGCTCTTGTTCGTCGCGGTGGCGTTGCTGTACGGTCTCTCCCGGGAGCCCGCCTACACGGCGGAGGCCATAGTCTCGGTACGCTCGGAGGAGGGAGAGATCGGCGGGATCGCCGAGAGCCTCGACGAGATTCTCTATGAGCTCGGCAGCCCGGAGGCGACGGAGGGCTTCCTCGGCGAGGCCGCGGCGAGGGCGGGTTGGAAGGAGAGACCGGGCGAGTTCCGGGAGCGCCTTCGGGAGGAGCGGCTAAACAACGGGAGGATAGAGGTCCGGTTCTCGGGACGGACGCCGGGGGAGGCGGCCCAGGGGGCCAACGCTTATGCGCAGGTCTTCATCGAGCGGGTCAGGGCGTTCGAGGGGCGGCTCGCCGGCGGAACCGTCTCCGCGGAGGCCCAGGTCGAGAAGGCCGCCACGCCGCCGGAGAAGAGCTCGGGCCCCGGTATCTTCTTGGTAATGGTCGCGGCCGGGGCGGGAGGGCTCTTCGTTGGGGGGATAGGAGCTCTGTTCTTCGAGGGACGCGCCCGCCGCTGGAGTGGTTACAAGGATGCCGAACTCACCCTCCGGGCGCCGGTCCTGGGTGTGATCCCCGACTACTCCGACGACCTTTCGGACGAGCTTCCCGAGGAGGCCATCTCCGGCAGGGAGGGGGGCACGGGGTGAGCCCGAGGACGGATGCTTCGAGCGCCGCGGACGGGCGGGACGCGAAGGTGCTCGTCGCGCGGACGCGCCAACTCCTGAGCCCCGACTCCGATGTGGGGCGCTCGTTCGCCGAGCTGGCGGAGAACCTCGGCTCTCTGGGACGGCCTACCAGTAGCGTAGGCATCACCGGCCCGGAGGCCGGGGCGGGACGGAGCACGGTATGTATAGGGCTCGGGGCGGCGCTCGCCGCTGAGGGCAAGAAAGTTACCATCGTGGACTGTAACCTCGACCGGCCACACCTGCACCACTGCTTTGGCCGTCCCAACTTCATCGGTCTCACCAGCGCCCTGGAGGGCGAGAGGGATCTGGAGGGCTACGGCTTCGAGGTTGCGCCGAACCTGCGCGTGGTCCCGACCGGCCCGGTCCTGCCCGGCTGGAGGCTTCTCGCAAGCCCCCCGAAACTCGTCGAGGCCGTCCGGTCTCTGGAGGAGAAGAGGGACGTGGTCCTCCTGGATGCGCCGGTGGCGGACGGGGTGCTCGCCGCCCCGAACTTGTGGGGCTCCTTCGACGGTATCCTGCTCGTCGTCCACGCGACCCGCACTCCGAAGGGCGTGGCCCGCGGCCTCACCGACGCCCTGCTCGACGCGCGGTTCAACCTCTTCGGGGTGGTACTAAACGGCTATGTTTAGTAGGAACCCCAAGGATCGTATCGAGACCGGCGAGATGCCGGTCGTCAGTCGGACAGAGGAGGCGCCCGTCCGTCCGGAGAGGGGGCGTACGGCGGGCCGCAACCTGACGCTCTTCAAGAGCCTCGTCCTCGCCGTACTCCTAGCTATCATGCTCTACGGGATGCTCGACCGGGGGCTCTTCGGTACCGAGCGGTGGCTACCGGTTGCCGTAGCGATCCTGGGTCTGCTCTTTATCTCCCTGTTTATCATCGAATACTTCGCGGACGTGCCGCGTATAGCCTGGGTGCTCGTGGGGCTCCTCACCGTGCTCGCCGCAGTAAAAGGGCTCTCTCTTACCTGGAGCATCAGCCGGACCGAGACCGTGCAGGAGCTTCTGCGGTCCTCGATGTATCTGGCGACATTCGTCCTGGCCGCGGCGTCGCTCTCCTCGCGGCGGCTCGTGGGACCTTTCATCGACGGCCTGAACCTCGTGGCGGGGGTAGTCGCGGGTTACGGCATGTTACAGAAGGTGAGGCCAGTCGAGTATCCTTCAAACGCTTCCGACCGGGTCAGCGTCGGTTCCACGCTGGAGTACGCGAGCACCGTCGCGGTAGTTCTGGGGATGGGCATCGTGCTCGGACTCGCACGCATGACCCAGCTCAACAACCCGATCGTGAGGGGGATCTATGCGGCCTTGATTTTGGTCTTCGGCACGGTCTTTTACCTCACCTTCTCGCGTGGGGGGATGCTCGCGCTGGG
>CADCVG010000010.1 GCA_902806075.1 uncultured Rubrobacteraceae bacterium | reverse complement strand
GTGGGAACCCAACGGGCGGCCCGAGCACCTGCGCGAGGCGTGTGAGGGGAGCCTCAAGCGCCTGAAGCTGGAGCGCATAGACCTCTACCAGTTGCACCGTATAGATCCCAACGTCCCGGAGGAGGAGCAGTTCGGCGTCCTCTCCGAGCTGCGTGATGGGGGGAAGATTCGTTACGTCGGTCTCTCCGAGGTCGGCGTCGAGCAGATCCAGCGGGCCCAGGAGGTCGTGCCGATAGTCTCCGTGCAGAACCGCTACAACCTCACCGACCGCGGCTCCGAGGACGTGCTCGACTACTGCGAGCGCGAGGGGATCGCCTTTATCCCCTGGTTCCCGCTGGCGACCGGTGATCTGGCCCGTCCTGGCGGCACGCTCGACGAGATCGCCGATCGCCACGATGCAACCCCGGGGCAGATCGCCCTCGCCTGGCTCCTCGCGCGCTCTCCGGTGATGCTCCCCATCCCGGGAACCTCCTCTGTCGAGCACCTCGAAGAGAACGTCGCCGCTACCGACCTGCGCCTCACCGACGAGGAGATAGCCGAACTCACCGGCTGACCGGTAGCGCTCAACCACGTCCGTAGGGCCCCACTGCTCGTAGGGCAGTGGGGCGGCGTATTCGCCGGTCCCCTGCCGGACCCTGTGGTGCCCAAAACCGCTTCTCTGACACGGGATCTGGCACGCAAGGAGTGTGGTCTGTGATGGTGGGTAGCATCCGGACGGGGCCGCCAACTCCTACCTGGAGCGACACTTCGTCCCGGTGCGGTTCAACACCCTCGAAGAGCCGGAGGTCGAGGCGGGCTTCGACTCCGGCTGGACGCCGACGCTTATCGTCGAGGACCCGGAAGGACGCGAACACTGGCGCAGCCAGAGTTATCTGGACGTCCGGCGGTTCGTTGGAGAGCTGCCGCTGGCGCGCCTGAAAGGCGCAATTGACCGCCATGACTACGAGACCGTCTCGGGGCTGGCCGAAGAGGCATTGGGGAGGAGGACCGCGGGAGACCCGGAGCGCGAGCCGGAGGCGCTCTAGTGGAAGACGGTGACCGCTTTCGAGGTCACGGGCGACCGCGACGACCTCACCGGGGGCTGGGAACCGCTCCTGAACGAATTCCCCGACAGCGAGTGGCCAAAAAGGCAAGCTACGTCAGAGGGTGAGCGAACGGGTAGAGTGAAGGTAAGAGTGGCCGTTAGGAGGAAAGTAGAAGACCGATGGCGTTCGTGCACGGGGACAGCGTGCTGGGCGATGAAGAGAAGCGGTGCATGAGATCGAGGGGATGAGCTGCCATGGACCCTGGCGGTCATACTCATGACGTAGACGTAGGTTCGGCTTCTCTTGAGGAGATGTTTGACGCTTTCTGGATGGGCACAGCCGATGTCCCTCTTGAGGAGGTATCGATGAGCTTGGGTGAAGATGCTATTTCACCTTCCTTATCGCTGCTTGGAGTTCTTCGAAGGCTCTTGGGTAACTAATCTCTGGGACTACGACCATCGACCCTGCTGACCAAAAGCCCTCCGAGCGAGCCCTTCCTGTAAGCGGCGACCGCCTGTATGTCTACACGCTAAGCTTTGTGCCGTCCGCGGCCGCTACCACTTCGCCCTCATCGAATGCTCCCTCCCCGACGATACCCCCGCCCCCGGGCACCTTACCCCGAGCGGGGTCGCAAGGATAGCCAGCGAAGCAGGCGTCGAACGGGCCGTCCTCACCCACGTCTACCCACAGGCAGATGCGTTGGACCTGGTGCAGGAAGTAGGTCGCGGGTTCGAGGGCGAAGTGGTAGCGGCCGCGGACGGCACAAAGTTCAGCGTATAGATACGGGTGGTTGCCGCTTATAGGAAGGGCCTGGAGTGGACCTCCCCCCGGTAAGACAGGCGCTCTAGAGTTGGGGACGCAATGAGTCCTCGGAGAGGGAATCCGAGTGCCGGGACCAACACTTACTGCCCACCGGAATCCGAACGGGGAAGCGTGACAGGCCCGGTATCAGAGAAGCGATCTCGGGCACGCCGGTCCCCTGCCGGACCCGGCGGTACCCCACCGCTCGTAGAGCAGTGGGGACGTACGGACGTGGCTTGAGAGCTACCGGGTCAGCCGGTGAGCTCGGCTATCTCCTCGTCGGTGAGGCGCAGGTCGGTGGCGGCGACATTCTCTTCGAGGTGTTCGACAGAGGAGGTTCCGGGGATGGGGAGCATCACCGGGGAACGCGCGAGGAGCCAGGCGAGGGCAACCTGACCCGGGGTTGCGTCGTGACGACCGGCGATCTCGTCGAGCGTGCCACCGGGGCGGGCCAAATCCCCGGTCGCCAGCGGGAACCAGGGGATAAAGGCGATCCCCTCGCGCTCGCAGTAGTCGAGCACGTCCTCGGAGCCGCGGTCGGTGAGGTTGTAGCGGTTCTGCACGGAGACTATCGGCACGACCTCTTGGGCCCGCTGGATCTGCTCGACGTCGACCTCGGAGAGACCGACGTAACGGATCTTCCCCTCATCGCGCAGCTCGGAGAGGATGCCGAACTGCTCCTCCTCCGGGACGTTGGGATCTATACGGTGCAGTTGGTAGAGGTCTATGCGCTCCAGCTTCAGGCGCTTGAGGCTCCCCTCACATGCCTCGCGCAGGTGCTCGGGCCGCCCGTTGGGCTCCCACTGTCCCGGCCCCCCACGTACGAGACCGCCCTTGGTCGCGATAACCAGGTCTTCGGGGTAGGGGTGAAGTGTCTCGCCGATGAGGCGCTCCGAGACGTCCGGACCGTAGGAGTCGGCGGTGTCTATGAGGTTGACCCCGAGCTCCACGGCGCGCCTGAGCACGGCCCTGGACTCCTCGGGGCCCTCCGGCTCGCCCCAGATGCCCTCGCCGGTGATCCGCATCGCCCCGAATCCCAGACGGTTGACGGGGAGGTCGCCCCCCAGCTCGAAGGTGGCAGTATCGAGTCTCTCTTCCGACATCACAGATCCCTTCGGGTCGGTTGTATTTCGCCGTTCCACGACAGTACCACGGTCTCGTTCCCCGAGGCGCCCGCGCTACTAGCCGCTCGCGGGACCGAGGCGGAGGATACGGTCGTCTTGGGAGATGGGGTTGCCGCGACCGTCACGGTTGCTGGTGAGGACCCAGAGCGAGCCGTCGGGGGCCTGGGCAACGTGGCGCAGACGCCCGGCCTCGCCCCGCAGGAACTCCTCCCGCTCCAAGACGTTGCCCTGCTCGTCGAGGTCCAGGCGCCAGAGACGCTCTCCACGCAGACCCGCCATAAAGAAGTCGCCCTCCCACTGCGGGATCGCGCCGTTGACCAGGATCTCGACCCCACTCGGGGAGGCTTCGGCCACGCCGAAGGTGGAGATCGGGTCTATGTACTCGGGCTCGCCGCCCTCGCCCTCGACCTCGGGCCAGCCGTAGTTGCCGCCCGGATCGATGCGGTTGACCTCGTCGTAGGTGCTCTGTCCGAACTCGGAGGCGTAGAGTTGGCCACTCGCGTCCCACGCCAGCCCCTGCACGTTGCGGTGGCCGTAGGAGTAGACAGGGCTACCCGAGAACGGGTTGTCGGCGGGGACGCCGCCGTCGGACGTGATGCGCAGTATCTTGCCGCTCAGGGAGCCCAGGTTCTGAGAGGTCGAAGTGTCGCCCGCGTCGCCCGTGCCTACGTAGAGATAGCCGTCAGGGCCGAAGGCGATGCGGCCGCCATTGTGGTAGGTCAGGACGGGGATGCCGGTGAGGATGGGCTCGGGGTCCTCGCCCAGGCGGAAGCGAGCCACGCGGTTATCCTCGTCCGTCGTGTAGTACACGTAGATCAGGCCGTCTCTCTGGTAGTCGGGCGAGAGCGCCAGCCCCAAAAGCCCCCCCTCCCCCGTGCCGTTCTCGGGCAACTGTTGCAGTTCCTCGACGTTGCCCGAGGAGTCGACCGACAGGAGGCGCGAGCTGTCACGCTCGGTGACGAGAGCCTCGCCGCTCGGGAGGAACGCGAGCCCCCAGGGCGCTTCGAGCCCGGTGGCGACGACGCTCGTCGCCACCCTGACCGGCCCGGCCTCGGCCGAGGTAGCTTCACCTGAGGTGTCCTCCAGCTCCGGTGTCCCCGTATCCTCGGGGGCGGGCGTCCCGCTCTCGGTCAGCCCGGTCTGCTCGCCGCTCTCCTGTGGCTCTGTCTGATCCCCGCTGCCGCCCGGATCCGCAGGCTCCTCGGATGCTCCCTGGCCACCGCAGCCGGCCAGAACCGCGACGACGAGAACGAAGAGAACGCCGATCCGGACCACCAGGCCCGGCCCGGCCATCTTGCTTGCTACGCTGCTCGAAGTTCGACGCGGCACCATACCTCCAGAGGGGCTAGAGAGAGTAAATACCGCCCGATTATAGACCACGTTTCGGTCCGGCCAGCCGTATATTTCACACGAGGATTCCGTGATGTCATCCACCATACTCTAGAATCCATACCCTGTACGCATATTGTTCGGAGACCGGAGGACGTTGGCACAGGAGAGAGCGAAGACCGGCGACCCGCCGACGCGGGAGAGGGCGAAGGGATGGCTCGACGCGCTGCGGGCGCCGCTCGGCGCGGTCTTTCTGGCCGCCTACGCTGCGGCGTCCTTTACAGACTATTCTCCGGTGATGGCGGTCTTTCTGGGGACCGGGGGCCTGCTGCTGGCGATGTCTGTGCCGTGGGCGAGCGGGTTTCACAAGGCACTGGCGCTGGCGGCGTTGCTCGCGTTCGGGGCGACGGTGTTGACGGGAGAGTTCGACGCGGGGTTGTTTGTCGAGGAGTTGCCGGTCTACTTCAGCATAATCGCGGTGCTGTTGGTGTTGAGCATCGCGGGGTATCCGATCCGGGCGGAGCGCTTCACGGCCCAGATCCGGGCGCTCATGGTAACGATGACGCAAAGGGGCGCGGGCGTAAGGACGACGGCAGGCGCTCTCGGGCACATGCTCGGGGCGGTCCTCGACGTCGGAGGGTTCGTGCTGATAGACGTGATCCTGCGCCGCTCCGCCCCCAACCACCGTTTCGAAGCCCTGGCCTGGGCGGGACGGGGCTTCTCGTTCACCCCCCTGTGGACGAACCTGAACGTCTTTACCATCACCGTGATCACGCTGACCGGCGTCTCCTACGCAGGTCTGCTCGCTGTCTCGCTCCCGTTCGTGGTCGTGGGACTCGCGGTTACGCTCCTCGTCGCCCAAAGAGAGAAGGGCGAGGTCCGGGAAGCCCCCGATACACCTCTGAACCGCGGGGCCGCCGCCGTGGTCCTCTACCCCGTGCTGCTCGTCGCCGCGGTCGCGCTCGTGAGCGCGTTTCTTCCCGGGCTCTCCCTGACGGCGACCATCTCGATAACCGTCGCGGCGATCGTCGTCCTCATCTCCCTCCTGGCCGCGGCGCTCTTGCGCAGCCCCTCGCCACTCCAGCGTCTCACCCACGAAACGCGCGAGTCGCTCGTCTCCTCTCACGCCGAGTTCGCCCTCTTCGGACTGTCCGGGATACTCGTGATCTCCCTGGAGCAACTCGACGCGCTCTCGCCCGTCGGCGACCTCTTCTACGCCCTGCCGGCGGTGCTCGTGGCGCCCGCGCTCGCGCTCGTCACCGGGCTCGGCTGGATCGCCGGGATACACGTGATACCCCTGATCCTCCTTATAAACACGGCGTTCCCGCTGGACGGCGGACCGGCTCCGGCGCTGTGGGCCATGGCGATACTACTCGGCGGACAGGTAGCCATGTTGCTAACCCCGTTCTCCAACGCGGTCACGATGCTCTCGCGGCTAACGGGTCTGCACCCGATTCAGATCGGACCGAAATACAACTGGCCGTTCGCCCTCGTCCTGGCGCTCGCCACGAGCGTCTATCTCGGGATATTGACCCTGTTATTCCTCTGAACCAGCTTACCGGAGACCGGGGATCCTTTCGAGCACCTTCAAGGCGCCGGTCAGGACGCGAGCGTAGCTCTCCCCGGAGACGCTCAGCGGCCCACTCGGGGAGAACAGACGCTGCACGGCGACTGTTTGGGAGTCGGTGTACCTCAGGATGCCCTCCCTGCCGTGGCGGCGACCCAGCCCCGAGTCCTTCATCCCGCCCATCGGGGCATCGGTAGAAGCCCAGGCCGCGGCGTAAGCGTCGTTGACGTTGACCGTGCCGGCCCGCAAGCGCGTCGCCACCTCGCGCCCGCGCCGTATATCGCGCGTCCACACGCTCGCGTTCAGGCCGTAGGGGCTATCGTTTGCCTTCTCGACCGCCTCGTCAACCGAGCGGAAGCGCTGCAAGGAGACGACCGGGCCGAACGTCTCGTCGGCGAAGAGCCTCATCCCCGCACGGACGTCCGTGAGGACCGTCGGCTCGTAGAACAGGGGACCGAGGTCGGGTCGGGGCCGTCCGCCCGCGAGTATCGTCGCCCCCTTCTCGGTGGCGTCACGCACGTGCTCCTCCACGGTATCGAGCTGCTTCCGGGAGACGAGCGAACCGACGTCCACGGTGTAGTCGAGGGCGGAGCCGAGGTTGAGGTCCCGGGTCCTCTGCGCGAACTGCTTTGCGAAGCGGTCGAAGATCGAGTCGTGGACGAAGAGGCGTTCGATGGAGAGGCAGAGCTGGCCGGCGTTCGAGAAGCAGCCGCGGACGGCCCCCTCGACCGCCCGTTCGAGGTCGGCGTCGCCGAGCACGATCATGGCGTTCTTCCCGCCGAGCTCCAGGGAGCAGCCGATCAGACGCTCGCCCGCCTGCCGGGCGACGGTACGGCCGGTCGCGGTGCTCCCGGTAAACGCTACGTAGTCCACCTTCCCTATCAGAGCCGGCCCAACCTCCCGCCCCTCGCCGGTCACCACCCCGAAGAGGTCGCGCGGGAGCCCGGCCTCCTCGAGTAGCTCGGCCGCAAGGAGCGCCGTGAAGGAGGTCTGCCGGTCCGGCTTTAGGACGACGGCGTTACCGGCCACGAGCGCCGGGAGCGCGTCGGTGACGGCGAGCGTCAGAGGGTAGTTCCAGGGCGAGATGATCCCGACGACCCCCTTCGGGTGACGGTACTCCCTGGTCGAGGTCAGCCCGGGGAGTACGCCTCGGCGTCGGCGTGGGCGGAGATGCCCCGCCGCGTGGTGGGCGTAGTAGCGGGCGACAATGGCACAGTCCGCGACCTCCTCGAAGGCATGCCCCCGGGCCTTGCCGCTCTCGACCTGCACGAGGTCCAGAACCTCGTCCTGCCGCGAGAGCACGAGGTCGTGGAAGCGTCGCAGCACCCGTGCCCTCTCCTCGATGCTCCACCGGACCCAGGCCCCCTGCGCCGCCCGCGCCCGGCCAACCGCCTCCCGCACGTCCTCCGCACTCCCCCGTGGGACCTCGCCCAGAGTCTCCCCCGTAAAAGGGACGAACGAGGTCAGCATCTCGCGCCCCTCCACCGGCGCCGGGATACGCGCCCTGAGATGCTCGATCAAGCGTGCATCAACGGAACCCATCCTTATAGCCCTCGTATTGGTCGTCATCCCAGCCTCCTCATGGTCTCGTGCCCCACAAGCAATGAACGTGGTACCCGTTTTGGGTAACGGATACCAGCTCGGAGCGCGGACCGCTGGTTCCCCCACACCAGCGTTCGATATCTCGTCCCGATCCTCGACGAGTTGGCCTTCGACGTCATGCCTCTGGCGATCCTACCGGGCTGCTGGCCCGCAAAACGCGGCGGGTTCGCTCCTACGCGGCGGGGACGAGCACGTAGAAGGCGATGGCGAGGTAGTGGCAGACGCTCCCGGCGACGACGAAGAGGTGCCAGACGGCGTGGGAGTAAGGTATTCGCCTGGAGTGGTAAAAGACGGTACCGGCGGTGTAGAGGACGCCGCCCGCGGCGAGCAGGGCGAGGGCCCCCGGCGAGAGGAGGACGATTATGGGCTTCGCGGCGATTATGCACAGCCAGCCCATCAGCACGTAGGCAACGGTCGAGAGGATGGCGAAACGACCGGTCGCCAGGACCTTGAAGACAATGCCGGCCACCGCCAGACCCCATACGAGTCCGAAGAGCGTCCAGCCCCAACCGCCGCGCAAGCTGACGAGGGTTATCGGGGTATACGTACCGGCGATGAGCAGGTAGATCGCGCAGTGGTCCAACATCCGTAAAGCGGTCCCTGCCCTCGTCCCCTTGAGCGCATGGTACAGCGTCGAGGCCGCGTAGAGCGCCACGAGCGTAGCCCCGTAGACCGCGGCGCTTGCCACGTGCCACGCCTCCCCCCGCTCCGCGCCCAGAACGATCAGCACGACGGCCCCGGCGATACTCGCCAGGAGGCCCAGGCCGTGCGTGACGCTGTTGGCGACCTCCTCCCGGACCACCACGGGCGGCGTGCCGCTGCCGGTCAAGCTAGACTGCCCGGAAGGAGACGAGCCCGTCGTCCATGCGCTCCGCCCGGTCTTCGAGGACGAGGTGATCCAGGTGTGCAAGGGTCTCGGCCAGCGCGAAGCACCGCTCGTAGAGCGAGAGGCCGTAGCGGAAGACCTTGCGGGAGACCTCGAACGGGGTCCTGGGGGCGACCGAGATCTCTTGTCGCATCATCTCCAGCCGCTCCTCGTGGTGCAGCCACAGCTCGTCCGCCCGTCCCCTCAAGTCGTGGAAGAGCGGCCCGTGCCCCGGGAGGACTAGGTCCGCATCGAGGTCCCGTATACCCTGCAAACTCTTCAGATAGCGGGCGAGCGGGTTAGGGTGTGTGTCCGGCCAGCTTCCGATATTCGGGGTGATCTTGAGCATCACATGGTCGGCGGCGAAGAGTAACTTGCGCCCCTCGTCGTGGAGCATCAGCTGGTGATCCGCATGCCCGGGCGCATGCAAGACCCGGGCCATACCCGCGCCCAAGGGGATCTCCTCATCCGCCCGCAAGGGGACCAGCTTCTCCGGCAGCGTCAGGTCCGCCCGCGTGCCCGCCGCTGCCCTCTCGGCTAAAGCACGCTCCATCCCGTTGCGGACCAGATGATCTATGAACGGCGCCGGATCCGAAGTCTCCCAGACCTCGCGGGAGTGCCCGATCTCACCCTCCAACATATATACCGGCGCGCCGCTAACCCCCTGCAACCAGTGCGCCGCCCCGAGGTGATCCGGGTGAAAGTGCGTCACGACGATACACTCCACGTCCCGCCGCAGGTCGCACCCGACCGCCGCCGCCCCGGACTCCCAGGCCGCCCGTCCGTCCGGGTAGTCGAAGCCAGTGTCGATCAGGGTCCACCCATCGTCCCCCTCCACGAGATAAGCCGAGACGAACACGAGGGGTATGGGTACCGGTACCTTTAGCTGGTAGACGCCCTCGGCAACCTCCGCCGCCTCCCCGACGGGCTGCGTCCCGAGCTCCGAGGAGGCTACTCCCCCGGTCACCGGAGCGCCCGAAAGAACCCGGCGATCTCCTGGTTGGCGAGTTCAGGCCGCTCGTAGTGGACGAAGTGCCCGGCCTCCTCCGCCGGCGAGAAGTCGTAGTTCGCGAAGTAGTCCCCGAGCCGGTCGGCCCACTCGACCTTGAGCACGCTGTCGCTGCGCCCCCACAAGACGCGCGTAGGCGTCTCTATCTTCGGCATCTCCGGTGGACCGTTGCGGATCAACTCGATCCTGGACTCGTTAGTGGCGATATACCAGTCGAACCCTCCCTGGAGGTTGCCCGGCTTCATGAAGTTCTCCACCCAGGCTTGCATGTCCTCGTCGAAGAGACCGGTCTCGTGGGCCCAGTGGTCGAGGAAATGGCGTATGTAGGTCTCGCAGGTCTTGCGGTTCTCGCCGACCAGAGACGCCGCCCAGGGCTGCTGGTTGAAGGTTTGGTACCAGATCTCGTTTACGTGGTCCGGCTCGACCCAGCGTCTCCCGATTCCCGGATAGGGACAGTTGAAGAAGAACAGACCCGAGAGCCGCTCCGGATACTTCCGCGCGAAGCCCTGCGCCACGTAGGCGCCCACGTCGTGGCTCACGATCCCGAACCTCTCGAACCCCAAAGCGTCGGCGAGCCCACGCAGATCCTCCACGTAGTCGCCGAGGAGCTTGCCCGGGGAGTCCGGCAAGCCGGTCTTGTCGGTATCGCCGAAGCCCCTGAGATCCGGCGCGATCACGTCGAAGTCCCCCGAAAGAGCCGGGATGTTCTTGCACCAGACTAGCCAGAACTCGGGCCAGCCGTGCAGCAGGACCAGGGGGGCGCCGCTACCGTGGCGGACGTAATGGATGTTAATGCCGTTGGCATCGAGATGACGATGGTTCCACCCCGGCTCGTTCACGGCGCCTCCCTAGTGTCGGATAGAGCCCTCAGTTCTGCAGGTTCTCGAAGATGCCCGCGGCGCCCATGCCGCCGCCGATGCACATGGTAACCATGCCGTACTTCGATTCGCGCCGCTTCATCTCGCTCAGGAGCTGGACGGTGAGCTTGGTGCCGGTGGCGCCCATCGGGTGGCCGAGGGCTATGGCCCCGCCGTTCACGTTCGTCTTCTCAAGGTCCATGCCTACCTCCCGGATCACGGCGAGCGCCTGCGCCGCGAAGGCCTCGTTGAACTCGATGAGGTCGATGTCGTCGAGACTAAGTCCGGTGAGCTCCAACACCTTCGGGATGGCGACCATCGGCCCGATGCCCATGACCTCCGGCCGCACGCCGCCGACAGCGAAACCGACGAAGCGGGCGAGCGGTTGGAGGCCCAGAGCCTCGGCCCTCTCGCGCTCCATGACGACGACCGCCGCCGCCCCGTCGCTCCTCTGGGAGGAGTTGCCGGCCGTTACGGTGCCGTCCTGCTGGAAGACGGTCGGGAGCTTGGCGAGCTTCTCAAGCGTGGTGTCGCGTGGCCCCTCGTCGCGCTCGAAGGTGGTCTCCATGTGCTGATGCTCACCGTCGTCGTCCACCCAGTTCAACTCGACGTCGAGCGGCACGATCTGCTCGTCGAAACGCCCGGACTCGACGGCCTCTTTGGCGCGGGTGTGGCTCCTCAGGGCGAACTCGTCCTGGTCCTCGCGCGAGACCCCGAACTCTTTCGCGACCTGCTCCCCGGTGAGGCCCATGCCCATGTAGACGGCGGGGTTGGTCTCGACCAGCGTGGGGTTCGGGGAGAAGTTCGGCATCTCCAGCGTGGTGGACATATGCTCGACTCCGCCGGCCACGATGGTGGTCGCGAAGCCGGCCATGATCCTCTCGGCCGCGAACGCGATGGTCTGCAACCCCGACGAGCAGAACCGGTTGATGGTCTGTCCCGGCACGGTCTCCGGCAGCCCGGCCCGGAGGAGCGACTGCCGGGCGACGTTGTATCCCTGCGTCCCCTCGGGCATCGCGCACCCGATAATCACGTCCTCGACCTCCTGCCGGTCGAGCCCGTCCGCCCGCTTGAGGGCCTCGTCTATGGCCGCGCCGGTCATGTCTACCGGATGGGCACCCCGCAGCGCACCCTTCGGCGCACGCCCGACGGCGGTCCTGGCGCCCGAGACTATTACAGCTTCCTTCATTGTTCTCTCCCTTCGGTCGAGCATTTCTCCGCGGACGATCACTCGCCCGACACTGCGGCCGGCAGGGGAAGGCTCTGGCGTCCACCCCCTGCCGGCCTGCTTCGTTAGTTCCTAAGCGGCTTTCCGGTCTTTAGCATCGCGCCGATGCGTTCGTGGGTCTTCTCGTTCTTCAGGAGCTCGATGAATGCCTCCTTCTCGAGCTTGAGTATATATTCCTCGGGGACCCACTGGGCTACCGAGAGGTCGCCACCGGTCAGGACGCGCGCGAGGTGTTTGGCGATGACGCCGTCGTACTCGGTGGCGTAGCGGCCCCACATCATGGTCCTGATGACCGCCGCCTCGATGGCCGTCCGCACCAAGGTCCCGGCGGCGTAGATGGACTTGTCCCGGACGGGCGGGGCGTAGCCGTCGGCGAGGTCGAGCGTCTCGCGCTTGGCGGCGTGGATGAGGTGGTCAGCGTTCATCACCACCCGGTCGTCCTCCTTGAGGAAGCCCATCTCCTTCGCCTCAAGGGCGCTCCCCGAGACCTGCGCGAGCGCTATCTTCTGGAAGACCTCCTGTACGTAGGGGAGCGAGGGCGCGCGGGTGTGCATCGCCGGGGAGACGAGCCTGCGCACCATCTCCTTCGTGCCGCCGCCCGCCGGGATGAGGCCGACTCCGGTCTCGACGAGGCCCATGTACGTCTCGCCCGCGGCACAGATGCGGTCGGCGTGCAGGGCTATCTCCGCCCCACCGCCCAGAGTCTGTCCGTGCGGAGCTGCGACGACCGGCTTGGAGGCGAAGCGGAAACCCATGAGCAGGTTTTGCAGGGCATCCACGGATTCGGCGATGCTCTCAAGGTCCCCTTTCTGCGCCTCCTCGACCATCTCGCCAATGTTCGCACCGACGCAGAAGTTCCGGCCCTCGTTGCCGATCACAAGCCCTACCCACTCGTCCTCTTCTTCGAGCCTATTTAGGGCTTCGTAGCCCATCTCGACGACGGCCGCGTCTATAGAGTTGCCCCGCGAGTGGATCTCGAAGCACAACACCCCGTCGCCGAGGTCGAGGATGCTCGCCGAGTCGTTGCGCGAGAGCTCCTTCCCCTCCTCGCGCAACCGGTCGAGCGAGATGACCATCGGGTCCTCGCGTACCGGCTCGTACTCCATGTTCACCGGGCTGAACTGGAGCTCGCTCGTCCCTTCCTTCTTGTAGAAGCTCTCGTTGCCCCCCTGCAGCATCTCCCTCACCCAACCGGCGACCTCGATGTCCAGAGAGTCCATCTGCTCTACGGTCTCGCCGACGCCGAGGAGGTCCCACATCCTGAACGGCCCGGCCTGCTGTCCGTAGCCCCACTCCATCGCGTGATCCGCGTTCTCCAGAGTGTCGGAGATCTCCGGCATCCGCCGCGAGGCGTACGCAAGGTCGGCCAGGAGGGTGTCCCTCAAGTACCGGGCGTGACGGTCCTCCTCCGCCCTCTGCATGATAAAGCGTAGCCGCGCCCCGAGGTCGCCCTGCTTCTGGGCCTCCTGCGCTAGCGGCACCTCGGGGTTCTGGGCGGGCTCGTGCTCGAAGGTTTCGAGGTTCAGCACGTCGAAGACGGTCTCGCCGTCGCGTTTGTCGCGTTTGTAGAAGCCCGCCCCGGTCTTGTTGCCGAGGAGGTCTCTCTCGATCATCTGCTTGAGTATCTCGGGCGGGCGCAGTTGCTCCCTCGATTCGTCCTCAGGGACGAGTTCGTAGAGGTTCTCGGCGACGCCGACGGCGATATCCAGGCCGACCTGGTCGTTGAGACGGAAGGTAGCGGTCTTGGGGCGGCCGATGAGTGGGCCGGTTATGGCGTCTATCTCCTCGATGCCGTAGCCGTTCTCGAAGGCGTAACGCATCGAGTTCATGCCGCTGAAGCTGCCGAGGCGGTTGCCGATGAAGTTCGGGGTGTCCTTGGCGATCACACCGCCCTTGCCTAGCACCCGCTCCCCCAGGGCCCGCGCCTCCTCGACGATGTGCGGGTCGGTCTCCGAGGTCGGGATGATCTCGAACAGCTTCAGGTACCGTGGCGGGTTGAAGAAGTGCGTCCCCAAAAAGCGCTTCTTGAAGCTCTCTGAGCGCCCCTCGGCGACCTGGTTGAGCGGAATGCCGGAGGTGTTGGAGGAGATGATGGCGTCGTCTTTGGCGAGCTCCTCCACGCGCGCCATCAGCTCTTGTTTGGGTTCGAGTTTCTCAAGGATGGCTTCGAGGATCCAGTCCGCCTCCGCGACACGCCCGAGGTCGTCGTCGAAGTTGCCTATACGCATCCTCTCGAGGACGCGCTGGCTCATGAGGGCGGCGGGCCTGGCCTTCTTCATCCGGTCGAAGCCGCCCTTTACGACGGCGTTTTTGTCGTCGTCGTCCTGGGGGGCGATGTCGAGCAGGTCCACCTCCAGCCCGGCGTTCGCGCAGTGAGCCGCTATCGCCGCCCCCATCGTCCCCGCCCCGAGGACGGCCACCCTGCGTATCCTGTGCGTCATCTGACCTCCCACCTCACGCTACCGTTCACCCCATCCGTCCCTACGGCGGATGCCAACCTCCTACCCGGAAGCATAAACCATGCCCCGGCGCCGGTCATGTATAGAGAGCGCAAGCCTCCGTATCTGAATCTCGTGTCCCCCGCGGCTAACCATAGATCTCCCGGTGCAGGGATTCGAGGGCCCCCTGTACGCGCAACAGGTGCTCCTCGAACCTCTCCCGTATCTCAGCGTACTTCTCCTCGCCGAGCGGCGTGATGGTGTAGAAGCGGCGGCTCCGGGTGTCCGGGTCCTCCCACTCGCCCGTTACGTAGCCCTTCTCCTCCAGCCGCCGCAAGAGCGGGTAGATCGCGTTCGGCGAGACGCTCATCACCCCGCTCGTCGTCTCCTTGATGCCCCGGATGATGCTGTTGCCGTACTCCGGCCGCTTCCTGACCATGTGCAGGATCAAAAGCGGAAACACACTCTTTGACTTGACCTCGCCAAGAAAGACGTCCTTCGGCGTCGCGCTCGACGCTGTTTTAGTCACGGGGTCCGTCAACCTCACCCTCCAAACTATTGTCAATATTGACAAACTCAAATATGATAACACTCCGGCGCGGGCTCTGGAGGCCGTGCTAGAGTGTGAGGAGTAAGGGAACAAAGGAGGAAGGCTTTGATCGCCGACGTTACCCGGTCTCTGGGGACCGATTACTACCTGCTCGAAGAGCTCTTGACGGACGAGGAGCGCGAGATCCGTGACAAGGTCCGGGCGTTCGCCGACCGGGAGGTCATCCCGATCATCAACGACTATTGGGACAAGGCCCAGTTCCCGTTCGAGCTGGTGCCGAAGGTCGCCGAGCTCGGGATCGCAGGCACCACGATACAGGGCTACGGCTGCCCGGGGATGAGCCACGTGGCCTCGGTACTCGTCGCGATAGAGATGGCGCGCGGCGACGGCAGCCTGAATACCTTCTTCGGGGTCCACTCGGGGCTCGCCATGGGGACCATCGACATCTGTGGCAGCGAAGAGCAGAAGGAGCGCTGGCTCCCGCAGATGGCGAGGTTGGAGAAGATCGGGGCGTGGGGCCTCACCGAGGCCAAGCACGGCTCCGACTCAGTGCAGCTCGAGACCAGCGCACGCAAGGAAGGCGACGAGTACGTCCTGAACGGTGAGAAGCGCTGGATCGGCAACGCCTCCTTCGCCGACCTCATAATCATCTGGGCGCGCGACGAGGCGGACGGGCAGGTCAAGGGGTTCGTAGTCGAGAAGGGCGCCGAGGGATACTCGACCGAGCTTATAACTGGCAAGATGGGCAAGCGAGCCGTCTGGCAGGCGAACATTTACCTTGAGAACGTCCGAGTGCCCGTGGAGAACAAGCTTGAGGGGGCGAACTCCTTCAAGGACACAAACAAGGTACTCACCGCGACGCGCGGCGGGGTCGCGTGGGAGGCGGTCGGGCACGCGATTGCGGCCTACGAAGCGGCGCTGACGTACACCAAGGAGCGGGTGCAGTTCGGCAAGCCAATCGCCTCGTTCCAGATCATCCAGAACAAGCTCGCCAACATGCTCGCGGAGATCACCACCATGCAGCTCATGTGCTTCCGCCTGGCGAAGCTACAGGAGCAGGGCAAGATGACCGGCCCGATGGCCTCGCTCGCGAAGATGAACAACGCCAGAAAGGCGAGGCAAGTCTGCGCCGAGGCACGCGACTGCATGGGCGGCAACGGCGTCCTGCTGGAGTACCTAGTCGCCAGGCACCTCTCGGATATGGAGATCGTCTACACCTACGAGGGCACGGACACCATACAGTCCCTCATCGTGGGCCGCGACGTAACGGGAATAGGAGCTTTCGTGTAATCTTCCCCTCTAGAGGCTCTAAGGGGGGCGCTTCCCGGTCGGGCCGGGGGCGCCCCCTTGTCGTGTACGCGTACGGAGGCGGAGGAGAGAAGCATGAAAGCTATAAGACTGCACGAGCTCGAAGGCCCCGAGGCCCTGAGCTACGAGGACGTCCCCGATCCGGAGCCAGGCTCCGGCGAGATCGTCGTCCGCCTGCGCAACGCGGCCGTCAACCGCCGCGACGTCTTCGTCACTCAGGGCCAGTATCCGGGCGCCAAGCCCGATGCCCTGCCGATCACACTCGGCTCGGACGGCTCCGGTGAGGTCGCCGCCCGCGGCGACGGCGCCGATGGTCCGGATGAGGGAACCGAGGTCGTTATCAACCCGTCGCTCTACTGGGGCGACGACCCCAAAGCGCCGGGGAAAGAGTACCGCATCCTCGGACTCCCGGACGACGGCACCTACGCCCAGTTCGTCAAGGTACCGGCGGATCACGTCTTCCCCAAACCCTCGCACCTCTCGCACGAAGAGGCCGCGGCGCTGCCGCTCGCGGCGCTGACAGCCTACCGAGCCCTCTTCACGCGCGGAGAGCTGCAGGAGGGCGAGACCGTGCTCGTACCCGGTGTAGGCAGTGGGGTGGCGACCTTCGTCGTGCAGATGGCCTCGGCCGCGGGCGCCAACGTCTTCGTTACCTCCGGGAGCGACGAGAAGATAGAGAAGGCCAAAGAGCTCGGCGCAGAGGGGGGTATCAACTACAACTCGGAGAACTGGTCCAGGGAGCTCAAGGAGATGACCGGCGGGGTGGACCTCTCCGTGGATCAC
>CADCVG010000009.1 GCA_902806075.1 uncultured Rubrobacteraceae bacterium | reverse complement strand
GAGGGGCGCAGCACCCGCCCTGGCCGCCGGCAACACCGTCGTCGTGAAGCCCGCCGAGGATACCCCGATAACGGCGATTAAGGTGGCAGAGATGGCGCAAGAGGCGGGGCTGCCAGACGGCGTCTTCAACGTGGTCACGGGATACGGAGAGGAGGCGGGCGCAGCCCTGGCCTCCCATCCCGGCATAGACCACATCACCTTCACGGGTTCCGTCCCCGTGGGGATCGGCGTGATGAAGGTGGCTGCCGAGAACGTCAAGCCCGTTACTCTAGAGTTGGGCGGCAAGTCCCCCAACATCGTCTTCGCCGATGCGAACATGGAAGAGGCGCTCACCTGGGTCGTCCGCTCCATCATCCAGAACGCCGGACAGACCTGCTCCGCGGGCTCCCGATTGATAGTGGAACGCTCCATACACGACGAGTTCGTCTCGCGCGTCGTGGAGAAGATGGAGAGCCTCACGATAGGACCGGGCATTGAGGACCCGGACCTGGGCCCCATAATATCCGAGAAGCAACTCCATAGGATAATGGAGTACGTCGAGCTGGCGAAGACCGACGGCGTAGACATCCTGACCGGCGGCGAGAGGCCGGAGGATGACGGCCTCTCCGACGGGTTCTTCCTCAAGCCCACCGTGCTGGACGGCCTTTCCCCCGACGACCGCCTCGCGCAGGAGGAGATCTTCGGCCCCGTCCTCGGCGTTCTGACCTTCGAGACGGTCCAGGAAGCTGTGTCTATCGCCAACGGCACGGAGTACGGTCTGATAGCCGGTGTCTGGACCAACGACCTCAACAAGGCCCACTGGGTCGCGTCCAGGGTCAGAGTCGGGCAGGTCTTCGTCAACAACTATGGCGCGGGCGGGGGAATCGAGATGCCCTTCGGCGGGTACGGCAAGAGCGGCTTCGGTCGCGAAAAGGGGCTGGAAGCCCTGAGAGGCTATACCCAGATCAAGAACGTCGCCGTAAAGCTTCACCTGAAAGACGCCGGTAGGGGCGAGTTGTCGAGCCCGGCAGACGGGCCCGTCGAATAGAGAAGGTTAGCGCTCCCGCCAGACGGTCGCCGTTCCGTTCGCCCCCCTACGCTCTCGGGAGCAGTTCGCGTACATCGGGCTCCCGGTCGAGGTTCCAGGCACGGTCTATAAGGCGGCGTACCTCCTCGTCCGAGGAGCCGCCCCCGTACGCGGCCAACCTCCGGGCCTTGTCCTCGATCTCCGCCCGGCTCAAGGTATTCTCGG
Source organism: uncultured Rubrobacteraceae bacterium (assembly GCA_902806075.1). Taxonomy (GTDB): domain Bacteria; phylum Actinomycetota; class Rubrobacteria; order Rubrobacterales; family Rubrobacteraceae; genus Rubrobacter_F. Next base: position 15,288 of record CADCVG010000009.1, on the reverse strand, counting down.
GGTCGCCCTTCGGGATGTCGACCCGATACTCGAAGCGTCTCCCGTCTTTCGTCTCCACTTCGACGCTGCCTACCCACCGCCGGGGGTAGGCAGCGTCGATCTCGGGGTCGAGTACCATCTCCACGCGGTCGTGAAACTCCCTCACTTCGGGGTCGCGAAGCGCCTCTTCGGTGAACTCCTCTATACCGGCGCGGCCGTACAGGGCGACGAGGGCGAGGACGAAGCCCATCGAGAACTTGGACTGGTGTATGGACCGCGGGTCCGCCACCGGTCCCAGCACGTCTATCGCCGCCGCATGCACGCGGGCGCGGACGTGTTCGACCTGATCGATGGTCAGGCGGTTTTCCTGCATGGCCTGGAGCAGGGCATCGGCGGCGGGGTGGGTGTGGCGGCAGGAGGCGTGGAACTTAAAGGAGGTCTCCAGCACAGCCCACCGCTCCCCGAGCCCCTCTACGAGCTTTGCGGGCTCGGCGTCCGAGGAGGTTCCGGCCGCCAGGCCCTGCCGGCCTTCCAGAATGCGCGTCGCTCCGGTGAGGCCGTCGCGGGCGACGTACGCGGCGAGCAGGCCGTCGGCCGCCGCTTTGGCGGCATGGAGCTGTTTGGAGTCCGCGGCGTCGCGCAGGAACTCCCAGAGACCGGCCGCCTGTGTCCCGGCCGACCCGAGGGCGTGGAGCATGGTCTCCCCGTCGGCGCCGAGCAGGCGGGCGACCGCGGCCGCGGCGGCGAGCGTACCCGCGGTCCCGGTGGTGTGAAAGATACGGTAGTGGGAGCGGCCGAGGTAGGTCCCGATCCTGACTCCGGCCTCGTAGCCCGCCACCGCCGCGACCAGCAGGTCCCGGCCCGAAGCCCCGGTCTGCTGCGCGGCGGCGAGCGCCGCGGGGAACACCACGGTCGCCGGGTGGAAGACCGACCCGTTGTGAACGTCGTCCTGCTCCACCACATGCGAAGAGGCCCCGTTTACCAGCGCGGCGAAGAGGGGCGAGGTGCGCCGGCGCGAGATCAGGATCTCACAGGGACCATCGGCCGGTCACATGACCTGCGCGAAACTCTCTAGAGCCTCGACCGGCCGGGCGGCCCGGCCCGCGAGGGCCGACGATACCCAGTCCAGGAAAAGCTCTTTAGTGCGAGACAGGATCTCTTCGGGAAGGTCCTCGAAGCGGAGGTCGGCGAGGTAGGAGGCCAACTCGCGGGTCGTGCCGGTGGTTTTTACGGTCATTCCGCTTCCTTTGGTGTGAGGCGAATGATCTCCGGGGCATGGCCCTTTTATAGACCAGGATCGTGCGTTTGAACGTGATAACCACGACGCCGTCCTGGTTGTACCCGGTCGTCTCCACGGTGACGATTCCCACGTCCGGACGAGACTTGGACTCCCGCTTCTCCAGTACCTCCGACTGGGAGTAGATGGTGTCGCCCTCGAAGACCGGGGCGGGCAGACGGATCTCGTCCCACCCCAGGTTGGCGAAGACGTTCTGGGAGATGTCGGTGACGCTCTGCCCGGTGACCAGCGCAACCGTGAACGTCGAGTCGACCAGCGGTTTGCCGAACTCCGTCTGGGATGCGTAATTGTGGTCGAAGTGGATGGGCGCGGTGTTCTGCGTGAGGAGCGTAAACCAGATGTTGTCGGTCGTCGTCACCGTCCGGCCCAACGGGTGCTGGTAGACGTTCCCCACCTCGAAGTCCTCGAAGAAGCGTCCCCGCCAACCCTTTCTAACAACCATACACAATCTCCTCCCTTGAGGGAACTACTCGATCCACCCTGCTGCTCCGGCCCGGACTCTAGCTCTACTCGACGAGGGCGAGAGCTATGTCAGGGACGTAGGTGACGATCAGGAGCGCGGCCAGGAGCACGAGGGCGCTCGGGGCAGAGGCCTTGGCGACCTGGACGACCGAGAGCTTCGAGATGCCGCTCGCCACGAAGAGATTCAGGCCGAGCGGCGGGGTGACCATTCCTATCTCCAGGTTCATCACCATGATGATACCGAAGTGTATGGGGTTTATGCCGAGTTGCGTGGCTACCGGTAAGAGGATCGGGGCGAGGATGAGAATTGCGCTGGATGTCTCCATGAAGCAGCCGACCAGCAAGAGGAAGGCGTTAACCACGAGCAGGAATGTTAACCACGAGAGGTCCAGGTCTACAAAGAGGTTCGTGATCTGGTCCGGTATACGCTCCGAGGTCAGGACGAAGGAGAAGAGTATCGCGTTGGCGATGATGAACATGATCATGGCGGACATCCTCGCCGAAGCAACCGTGATCCGTCCTAAATCCTTGAGATCCATCTCGCGGTAGACGAAGAGCGAAACGATGAGGGAGTAGAGGACCGCCATCGCTGCCGCCTCGGTGGGGGTGAAGACGCCGCCGTAGATACCGCCGAGGACGAAGACGGGCAGGAGGAGCCCCAGGAAAGCGTCGCGGAACGCCTTTATGCGCTGGGCACGCGTGAGCGGTATCTCCTGTCCCCTCAAACCCCGCCGCCACGCGGTAAAGATCACCAACCCTAGCAGCAACGCCCCCGCCAGGAACCCCGGTATGAACCCTGCGATGAACAGGTCGCCTATGTTGCTCTCCGTGGCGATCCCATACACGATCAGCGGGATGGAGGGGGGTATGAGTATCCCTAGAGAACCGCTGGTGGCAACGATCCCAGTCGAGAAGTTACGCCCGTACCCGGCCCGGATCATGGCCGGGATGAGCAGAGTGCCGACCGCCACGACCGTGGCAGGACTCGACCCCGAGATGGCCGCGAAGAACATGCAGCTTATGACCGCCGTGAGGGCGAGTCCCCCCGGAAAGCGGCCGACTGCCGCGTTCGCCGCCTCGGTAAGCCTCCTGCTTATGCCGCCGTAGGACATGATGTTCGCCGCGAAGACGAAGAACGGGATCGCCATAAGAGTAAAGGTGTTGAGCGAGTTGAACAGCGTGTCCGTGGTCTGCGTGAGCGGCAGCGTCGTGTAGTAGAAGAAGTAGAGGAACGCCGTAAGCCCCAAAGCCACCGAGATCGGGGTCGTAGAGAGGAGCAGCAGGAAGAAGATGATGAAGAGGACCACGGTGGCGCTCACTTCATGACCTCCTCGCCGTACTCGGTGGAGTCTGCCTCGGGGAAGGTCTCCCGGCCCCTGGCCGAGCGGTAGAGCATCTCCAGCGATCTCAAGAACATCAGCGTGAGCCCTATCGGCAGCGAGAGCTCGACGACCCAGAGGGGCAGCCTGAGGGCCGGGGTTACGATCCTGAGCGCGGCGGGCTCGGTAACCAGGATCCAGGCGTAGGCCCCGAAGATGACGCAGTAGATCACCACGATCAGGGCACTGAGCACGGCGAGCGCCCTTTTCCCGCGCTCCCCAACCAAGAACGACAACACGTCGACGCTGACGTGCTCGTTATGCCGCAGCGTTATGACGGCGCCTATAAAGGTAGAGAGGATCAGCAAATAGATCGTCGCCTCTTCGGACCAGAAGATAGTGTAGTCGAAGAGGTAGCGCAGGATGACCTGCAAACAGGCCAGCAGGCTCGCTCCCCCCAGCGCGAGTGCCGCCAGGGCATTCTCGATTCCGGTAAGAATCCGGTCCAGACGGTGCATTTCACCTCCTACTAATCAAGTAGAGGGGACGGCGCGCCGTCCCCTCTCCGGCGAAACTGCTGTCTAGGTCCCCTGCTTGGCCTTCAGCTCTTCGACGAGCTCCGGACCGATCACGTCTGCGTGCCGGTCCCACACTGCGGGAACGACCGTCTCCTTAAAGGCCTGCCGCTCCCCCTCGCTAAGCTCTATGATCTCGGTGGTCCCGGCATCCTCTATATTCTTTTTGGCCTCTTGATCTTTCTGGAATGCGATCTCCCGGTTGTACTCGGTCGCCTCGTCTGCGGCCTCGGTCACCGCTTGCTGAAGGTCACTCGGCAACTCGTTGAAGAAGTCTTCGTTGATGACCAACACGTAGCCGATGTAGCCGTGGTTGGACTCGGTGATGTACTTCTGGACCGTGTGCATCTTCTGCGAATAGAAGTTCGCGTAAGTATTCTCCAGACCGTCGATCACACCCTGCTGCAACGCGTTGAAGACCTCGCCGAAGGCCATTGGGGTCGCGCTCGCCCCCCAGGTTTCCGTTTGGTCTTTCAAAACGTCGCTGCCGCTCTGAATGCGCATCTTCTGGCCTCCGAGATCCTCAGGACTACGTATCGGCGTGTTGGATGCAAACTGTTTGAACCCGAGGTCCCAGAGGCCCAAGACCTTCATGTTCGACGCGGCCAGGTCCTCGTTTTCGTAGATAGCCTGCCCTATCGCGGAGTCCTTCGATACGACCTCTTGGATCTCCTCAGGCGAGCCGGCGAGGAACGGGAGATCCAGAACCTGCGACTGGGAGGCTAAAGTCCCGAACTTGGCCCCCGCCGGGGCGAGCATCTGCACCGAGCCCGACTGGATCGCCTGCATCTCGTCCTCGTCGCCATAGAGCGATGAGTTCGGGTAGATCTCCACCGTTATGTTGCCGTCCGACTTCTCCTCCACAAGTTCCTTAAACTTCTCGGATGCGGCTCCTTTGGGCGTCTCGGCCGTCACGACGTGAGATAATTTAATAGTGTATGTTCCATCCTCCCCGCCCTGATCCGCTCCGCCACCCCTGAGCCCGCCACAGCCGACTAGCGCCAAAAGAGCGACCAAACTTACTACCAGTAAACTCAAGAGCCTGAACTGCTTCAAGCCGTTCCCTTTCCCCTTCGTCTTGCCGCCGCCACAAACCCCAAACACGCCGAAGCATACACTACCTTCCTCGCCGGCCACTTCAGCAACGCCACACCCCATGCCGGCAGAGCCGTACGATCAACCCGTCTTCCTCCTTATCCGTCCACTATCATGGCACCCCTGGCACATGATGTACGTACAATAGTAGAATGTAAGGTGCGCGTCAACTGGCAAGGAGAAGCGGGGATGCTTATGCGAACGCGGGAGGGGGGATTATTTAGTCGATGAGTAGGTACAGTTATCCTGGAGCGTGCGTTCCGGGTGATGTGAGGAGGCCGGGGTGAGGCAGAGGAGGCGAGAGAAACCCGCCTACCAGCGGCTCTCGGAGGATTTGCGCTCGGAGATCCAGGAGGGACGTTTCGGAGATGGCGAGCGCATGCCTACTGAAGCCGAGCTGCGCCAAAAGTATGGCGTGAGCCGTCACACGATCAGGCAGGCATTCCAGAACCTCGTCGCGGAGGGTCTCGTCTACCGGGTACCGGGCCGGGGCACTTTCGTCACCGGTCTCTCCAGACGCGGACACTACCTGCGCTCCATAGGGACGATCGAGGAGCTCATGGCGTGGACCGATACCGGGATAGAGGTGCTGCGCCCCCCCGAGACGAAGACTGACGCAAAGGCCGCCGCGCGTCTCGGGCTGCCCTCCGAGGAGGTGATGGTCCTGGTAGTGCGCCGGTTTCACGAAGGGGTTCCGTTCGTCGTAACCCACGTCTACCTACCCCCCGAGCTAGGCGAGCGGTTGAAAGCCGAGCCTCTGTCCCTGCAAGGCTCCGGGACCGTGCTCGGGACGCTGGAGCGGTTGATCCCGCTCCCCGTCGCCGGAGCTAGCCAGGACATCACCGCCGTCTCGGCCCCCCCGCACCTCTCGTCACTCATAGACTGCCAGCCGGACGAGGCGATCCTCTACGTCGAGCGCATCTACTTCGACGCCGACGACAACCCGGTGGAACTGGCCATCTCCTACTACAACCCGAGACGATACTCCTACCGTCTCGAGATACGCAAGAGAACATCGTAGACGACGCCCGTAATCGCCCGATTGGCACGCGTGTTCCTGAGATACTAGAATTTATACGTACATATCGAGTAGATAAGGGGAAAGGGTAATGCCAGCCTATAGTGTGGAGAGCCTGCGAGGTTCAGACGAGGACAGCGGTTTCCGGGAGATCGGGATCGTCGGTGGGTGGTCTGAGTAAGAGATCGGGGTTAGAGATGGGGCAAGCGCTCGGATTTATAGGTTTAGGGAACATAGGAGCTCCCATGTGCCGCCGCCTGCTGTACGGAGGCTACGACGTCACCGTCTACGATGTCAACCCTCAAGCTCTAGAGCAGTTTCGAGGGACTCCGGCCAGGCCCGCCTCCTCCCTTACCGAACTCGCCGATTCCGCGGACACCGTCATTCTCTCTCTACCGAACTCGACCATCGTCGAGCAGGTAGTCTTCGGCGACGGCGGTCTTGGGGAGAGGCTCTCCGGCGGGAAGGTCCTTATAGATACGTCTAGCTCGAAGCCTTCCTCGACGCGGCGCATAGCCGCTTATCTCGCAGAGAAGGGTATCCACATGCTCGACGCGCCGGTTAGCGGGGGGGCGCTCCGGGCTGAGGAGGGGACGCTCGCGGTGATGGTGGGCGGGGAGCAGGAGGTCTTCGACCGTTGCCTGGAGGTGCTGCGTTCCTTCGGAGAGCAGGTCTTCTACGTTGGGGATCACGGCAACGGACACCTTGCCAAGGCGCTCAATAATTTGCTCTCGGCGACGACGCTCGCGAGCGCGGCGGAGGTAGCCTTGCTGGGGGCGCGGGCGGGGCTCGAGCCGGAGAAGCTAATCGAGGTGGTGAACGCGAGCAGCGGGCGGAGCGCCTCGACCGAGGTCAAGTTCCCGCGCTTCATACTAAACCGGGCCTTCGACGACGGGTTCGGCGTCGGGCTGATGAACAAGGACGTCAAGATCGCGCTGGAGACCGCGGAAGAGTTCGAGTTCCCGATGGTGATCGGCTCTACCGTCGTTCAGCTATGGCAGATGGCGGTCGCGCAAGGGTTCGGTCCCGAGAGCCACACGGCGATCTACGCCTTCCTCGAACGGCTGGTCGGGGACCAGGAGGAGACGACGGGAGAGCAACGGAGAGGAGCACCGTGACACAGGAAGAGAAGCAGGCGTACATAGACGAGATGGCCCGCAAGAGGGGCTACGTACTCGACTACCACAAGATCATGGCCGCCCAGGACTTCGAGGTCTTGCAGGCCGCCAATGGCATCGTGGATGCGGCCTACCTCAAGCAACGTACGCTTGACCGCAAGACGAAGGAGTTGATCTTCGTGGTGAGCCTCACGGTCATGCGGGCGAGCAAGGGGCACATAAAGAGCCACATAAACGCCGCGCTCGAAGCGGGCGCATCGGAGGGCGAGGTCCTGGAGGCAATAGAGATCTCCATCCCCGAGGCGGGGATAGTAGCCTTCCAGGCCGGCTTCGACGCCTGGCGGGAGGTCACAGGAGCGGAAGGGATCGAGCCAACCGTGGAGGTCTTCGAGGGCGGATCGGGCTCCGATTAGCGTCCAAGAGAGGAGAGGCGAGCAGTGATCAAAACGGAGACCCACGAGAACTTGCGCCGGGGAGTCCGGGAGGTCTGCGCAAACTTCCCCGGCGAGTACTGGCGCGAGCTCGACGCAAAGCGCGAGTACCCGGAGGAGTTCGTTCGCGCGATAACGGAGGCCGGATACCTCTCCGCCCTCATCCCGGAGGAGTACGGCGGGATGGGGCTCGACCTCTCGGCGGCCCGTACGATCCTCGAAGAGGTAAACAAGAGCGGCGCGAACGCCAACCCTGCCCAGATGTACAAGATGGGCAACGTCTTGAGACATTGCTCAGAGGCGCAAAAAGAAGAATACCTGCCGAAGGTAGCAAGCGGAGAGCTACGACTGCAAGCCTTCGGCGTCACCGAGCCCGAGGCGAGCACCGACACCATACAGCTCAAGACGACCGCGGTGCGGAGTGGCGACCGCTACATAGTAAACGGGCGCAAGATCTGCATCTCCCGCGTCCAGCACTCGGACCTGATGTCTCCTCGCCCGCACCTTGCCGCTGGAGGAGGTCGAGAGGTGCTCCCACGGCCTCTCGGTCTTCCTCATAGACCTATGCGAGGCGGTGGGCAACGGCCTGACCCTCGGGCAGCGCCGGGTGATGATGAACAATGAGACCAACGAGATCCTCTTCGAGGACCTGGAGATACCAGCGAGCAGCCTGATAGGAGAGGAGGGTGAGAGCTTCCGCTACATCATGGACGGCATGAACGCCGAACGCATCCTCATCGCCGCCGAGTGCGTCGGCGACGGGCGGTTCTTTATAGAGAGAGCTACGAGCAGGGCGAAGGAGCGCGAGGTCTTCGGGCGGCCTATCGGCCAGAACCAGGGTGTCCAGTTCCCTATAGCCCGAGCCTATGCCCACGTCGAGGCGGCGGGCCTCATGGTCGAGAAGGCTGTTACCCTCTTCGACAGGGGCGAGAAGTGTGGGGCGGAGGCGAATATGGCGAAGCTCCCGGCGGCGGACTCAAGTTGGGAGGCGGCGAACGTGGCGATGCAGGCCTTCGGAGGCTACGGGATGGATGCCGAGTACGACATGGAGAGGAAGTTCCGGGAGACGCGCCTCTACCAGGTCGCCCCGATCTCCATGAACCTCATCCTCTCTTACGTAGGTGAACATGTCCTGGGTCTCCCGAGGTCCTTCTAGGATGCTGCCGCTGGAAGGGATAACCGTCGTCGCGCTGGAGCAGGCCGTCGCCGCCCCGTTCGCCACCCGCCAGCTCGCCGACATGGGCGCACGCGTCATAAAGGTCGAGCGGCCGGAGGTGGGAGACTTCGCCCGCTCCTACGACGAGACCGTAAACGGCCTGGCGAGCCACTTCGTCTGGCTCAACCGCTCCAAGGAGTCTCTGACCCTGAACCTCAAGGAGGACGGGGCGAAGGAGATCCTCCACCAGCTCGTCGAAGGGGCCGACGTCTTTATTCAGAACCTCGCGCCGGGCGCAGCCGGGCGGTTGGGCTTCGGGTCGGAGGAGTTGAGAGAGAGGCATCCCCGGCTCGTCTACTGCAGCGTCTCGGGGTACGGTCACAACGGCCCGTACACGGACAAGAAGGCGTACGACCTGCTCGTCCAGTGCGAGGCGGGACTCGTCTCGATCACCGGCACGGAAGATACCCCCTCGAAGGTCGGTATCTCGGTGGCGGACATAGCGGCCGGGATGTACGCCTACTCCGGCATCCTCTCGGCGCTGTACAGGCGGGACCGGACCGGCGAGGGTGCCACGCTCGACGTCTCGATGCTCGAGGCTTTAGGCGAGTGGATGAGCTTCCCGGCCTACTTCGCCGGTTACGGTGGCGAGGAGCCAAAGAGGAGCGGGGCGAGCCACGCGGCGATCGCCCCGTACGGTCCGTTCGCGTGCGGCGACGGGGAGATCGTGTTTCTCGGGATCCAGAACGAGCGGGAGTGGAAGCGGTTCTGCGAGGAGGTGCTGGAGAGTCCCGGAACGGCGGAGGACTCCAGGTTCGCCTCGAACTCCGAGCGGGTCGCGAACCGCCCCGCGCTCCACGCGGAGATAGAGGATGTCTTCTCGCGCCTGACGGAGGATGAGGCTATAGAACGTCTCGAAGGGGCGGGCATCGCCAACGCCCGGATGCGGAGCGTGCGCCAGTTCCTCGACCACCCACAGCTTGAGGCGCGGGACCGCTGGCGCGAGGTTGGCTCGCCAGCCGGGCCGTTGTGGGCGCTCCTGCCGCCGGCGACATTCGAGGGCGTCGAGCCGGTGATGAACCCCGTCCCCGGGGTCGGGGAGCACACGGAGGAGATACTGTCCGGGTTGGATCGGCGGGACGGCGCGGAAGAGCGACCCGGAGACCTCGACGAGGTGCGTGAGAGCATAGACTCGGTGGACCGGGAGATAGTGCGGCTCCTCGCCGAGCGCGAGGGTCACGTCCGGCGAGCCGCCCGGTTCAAGAAGACGCGGGGGGACGTGGAGGCTCCGAAGCGGGTCGAGGAGGTCATTCGGAGAGTCAGGATGCTCGCCGGAGAGCACGGGGCGGCCCCCGGGGTCGTCGAGGAGGTCTACCGAACCATGATCTCACGCTTTATAGCCCTGGAGATGGACGAACAAGAGGAGCGACGCGGATCATGAGCACCTTGCTTGACACGACCAGCATCAAAGCGAGCGGCTCGAAGTCAGTGGTCGGCTTCGAGCAACCAGAGTACGAGGGCTACGCCGGATGGAGCCGGTACCTCACGCTGGAAGGCGAGAAGGCGTACTTCATCGGTGGCGCGTGCGACACGTGCGCTTTCCTCTTCGAGCGCATGGGAGGCGCGAACCGCAACGTCTCGCCGGGAGAGATGGCGAACGCCCTGAGGGACGGCCTGCGGAAGATCGAAGACGCCCAGATCTCCACCATCGGCGAGTTCGTGCCCGGAGGCAGCTACCGGGTGAACCTGCTGGAGCTCTCCCCCACCCTGGTGACGCCCGGCGCGAAGCTCGACTACTTCGCCCACGAGCAGGCCGCGCTGTGGGGCACCGACGCCTTCTGGGGCCTGCCTAACCACCCAAAGACCGAGTACTATCGCGCCGCCTCCATACCAATCGGAGAGAGCAAACGTCTCTTCGAGTTCGTCGTCCCCATGTTCCCGAAGGGATGGTTGAGCAAAAAGACCCTGACGTCCTACGCGGACCGGCTCTCAGCGGGGGAGCGTCCAACGGCCCTCGCCGTCTCCGTGCTGGACGTCAGGGGACCCACGACCCGGGAGGAAGGGCCGGACGTGACCGAGCATTGGTGCCTCACCCACTACCTGCTCGACGGCCACCATAAGACGTACGCCGCCTCCCTCGCCGAGAGACCCCTTACCCTGCTCTCGTTCCTCTCGACAGCAGAGAGCATGGCAACCGAAGAGAACGTGGAGCAGGTCCAGAAAGTCCTCTCAGGGTAGAGCTTTGTAGAACCGCTTCTTATCAAATAGTTAAGTTTAGAAGAAGTTTAGTGGTAGGAGGAGTGAGGAAAACATACATGGCATGAGCTCGAACCGATCACAAAACATCCTACCGCGCCGCCTCTGTCCCCGGGCAAGATGGTGTCTATCGTGAGCAAAGCGTCGGAATTTCCCTATAGCAAAACATCAGAACTTCTCTATAGTTGCATCGTGCTAAAGATATGCACATATTCCGCGATCCTGCCGCGCGTCCAGCACGGCTGGGCGAAGGCTCCGGGAGCAAGTCGATGAGAGGGCCTTCGGGGAATGGTGACGCGCCGGGCGAGTGGGAGTTTGCGGGCGAGTGGGCGCGTAGGGCACGCGGTATGCTCGGGGGCTTCCCTGTGGAGGCCGCGGAGAGGGCGTCTGCTCTGATCTTCTCCTGCTACGAGCGGGGGGGGAAGGTGCTCGCCTGTGGCAACGGCGGTTCGGCGATGGAGGCTCAGCACCTCGCCGCGGAGCTCGTCGGCAAGTTCGAACGCGACCGGGCCTCGCTGCCGGCGCTCGCCCTGCACCAGAACCCCGCCGCCCTCACCGCCGTCGCCAACGACTACGGCTACGACGACGCCTTCGCTCACCAGGTCGAGGCCCTGGGCTCGGCGGGCGACGTCCTGGTCGCCATCTCGACGAGCGGGGGCTCCGAGAACGTAGTCCGGGCCGTCCTCGCCGCGAAGGAGAAGGGCATGATGACCGTCGGCTATCTCGGGGGCGAGGGAGGAGGCGGGCGGCTCGGGTCTCTGGTTGATGTGCCGGTGGTCCTGCGGGCCTCCGACACAGCGACGGTGCAGGTCGGGCACCTCGTCCTCACCCACACCATCTGCGGGCTCGTCGAGGAGGCGCTCTTCCCGAACAAGGCGGTCTTTTTGGACCGGGACGGAACCCTGATCGTCAACCGCCACTACGGCTCGGACCCGGACGGCATCGAGCTTCTAGACGGCGTTGTCGAGGGTCTCGTGGAGCTGCGCGAGGCCGGCTACAGGCTCGTGCTCGTCTCGAACCAGTCCGGGGTAGCCCGTGGCTACTTCGACGAGCCGGCGGTCGCCCGGATACACGACCGGCTGCAAAGGATGCTAGACCTACACGGGGCCGCACTCGACGGGCTGGAGTACTGTCCCCACCATCCAGAGGGCGCCGTCTCCCCCTATGACACTGAGTGTGCATGCCGGAAGCCCGCCCCCGGCATGCTCCGCCGGGCCGCCCGCAAGCACGGCCTCAACCTCTCCGCCTCCTGGATGGTCGGCGACATCGAGGACGATGTCGAGGCGGGCCGCAGGGCCGGCGCCCGCACCGTGCTCGTCGGTTCGGAAGAGAGCAGGACTCCCCCAGACTTCCGCACGCCAGACTTCGCCGCGGCCGTGCGCCACATCCTCGACATAGAGACCGTGAAGGACCGCTCGACGAGCGCCGCGAGTATCAGCCTATGAGCAGTAGCCTGCAAGACCCGGGCCTCGCCGCGCTCGTGCGAGGCTTCAAGGGACGGCGCTGTCTCGTGGTGGGCGACGTGATGCTCGACGTCTTCGAGAGGGGCCGCGCCGCCCGGCTCGCCCCCGACGCCCCCGCCCCGGTCGTTACGGACGTCAGAACCACCTCCTCCCCCGGCGGCGCCGCCAACGTCGCCGCCAACCTCGCCTCCCTGGGCGCCGAAGTGACCGTGCTCTCCGTAGTCGGGGACGACCCCGCGGGCGCCGAGTTGCTGGGAGAGCTAGAGGAGATGGGTGTAAGGACCGGATGTGTACTCCGGGTACCCGGCCGGGCGACGGTCGTAAAGAGACGCCTCGTCGCCGATGGTGCGATCCTGGCCCGCGTGGACTCCGGTGATAAGGGACCTATCGGGGACGCTACGGAGGAGGAGCTCGCGGAGAAGGCAAAGGCCCTGGTGGTGGAGGCCGGGGTCGTCGTGGTCTCCGATTACTCCGGCGGCACCCTGACCCAGAGGGTGGCGGACGTGCTGGGAGAGACGGGGCACGGGTGCGTCGTCCTGGATTCGAAGGATCTCCTCCGTCTGAGGTGGCGCGAGGGAGCTCTGGCCGCCGCCACGCCGAACCACCTGGAGGCGCAGGAGGCACTCGGCCTTGACGTCGAGAGAGATCCGGGCCGGGTGGATGCCGGGACGGTCGGGAAGGCTCTGCGGCGCGAGACTGGGGCCGGTGCTCTGGCCGTGACCCTCGCCGAGGAGGGTGTGGCGGTCGTGGATGAATCTGGCGTTGCGCTCATCGGCGGCAGGCGAGTCGCAGACCCGGACGTCAACGGCGCGGGCGACACCTTCCTCGCCGCCTTCGCGTTGTCGTTGGGCGGCGGGGCGCGGCCGCAGGTGGCGGCCCGGCTCGGGATCGAGGCCGCATCCCTCGCCGTGGCCCGTCCGGGTACCGCCCCGGTAGGCGTAAGGGAGCTTTTGCAGAGGCTGCCGGAGGAGGATGGGGGGCCGGAGAGAAGCCTGGAAGAAGACCTGGAGCGAGTACGCGGGTCGGGCAGGAAGGTGGTCTTTACGAACGGGTGCTTTGATCTCCTGCACCGGGGGCACCTCTCCCTGCTGCGCGAGGCCAGAACACTCGGGGACATGCTCGTCGTCGGGGTGAACACCGATGCCTCGGCGCGGCGGGTCAAGGGAGCGGGGCGTCCGGTCACGTCGCAGGAGGACCGGGTCGAGCTGTTGGAGGCACTCCCATGCGTGGACCACGTCGTGCTCTTCGAGGAGGATACGCCTGAGGCCCTGATCCGCCACATAAAGCCTGACCTGCACGTGAAGGGCGGAGACCACGCCGGAGACCGGCTCGCCGAGGAGTCCGTCGTCAGAGAGCTCGGCGGCGAGGTCGTCGTCCTGCCGCTCCTTCCCGGCCGCTCCGCCTCCGCGACGATAGAGCAGATAAGGTCTGCCGACGGGGCAAACACGAACGGGTCGGGTAAGGCCGTGGAGGCGCGGCTTTGAACGGGACTATCAGCTCCGTCTTCGGAGGCGTGGAGCCCGGAGCCCTACGGCGCGTCCTCCTCGTCCGGCTGGACAACCTCGGTGACGTGCTACTCATGACCCCCGCCTTCCGGGCCGTCCGGCAGGCGCTCCCGGGGGCACATCTGGCGCTGCTGGCCGGTCCCGCGGGGTGCGAGATCGGACGCCTCGACCCCGATATAGACGAGACTATACTCTACCGCGCCCCGAACGAAGATGTCTACTTCAAGTTGTCGCAAGACCCGGCGCGCGAGATGGCCGCCGTCGAGGCGCTCGAAGAGGGTGACTTCGACGCGGCGATAATCTTCACCTCCTACAAGCAGTCGGCACTGCCGGCGGCCTACCTGTGCTACCTGGCCGGCATCCCCCTGCGCGCCGCCGGGTCCTTTGAAGGCCCCGGTTCCCTCCTCACCCACCGTCACCGCTATACAGAGACCGTGCCGCCCCGGCACGAGACCCTGCGCGGCCTGGAGCTTACGGAGGCTCTGGGCTTTCCGTTGGTCGAACCGGAAATGGTGCTCGTCCCGCACGAGGAGGACGAGGAGGATGCCACGAGGTTGCTGGAGAGACACGGCATCGAACGCTTCGTCCTCGTGCATCCAGGGGCGAGCGCCTCCTCGCGGGCCTACCCGCCGGAGCGTTACGCAGCCGTTGTCGAGGAGTTGGTCGGGAGGAGCGGCCTGCCGGTACTTGTCACGGGTGGACCGGGTGAGGAGGATCTGGCCCGTCGCGTCGCCGGTTCGGCGGGGATACCCGTCGGCGGAGAAACGAGGTTCGGTTCTCTCGCGGCGCTCGTCGGACGGGCGGAGGCAGTGGTGACTAACAATACGGGGACGACTCACGTCGCATCGGCATTGAAGCGTCCGGTGGTTACGGTCTTCGCCGGGACCAACCCGCCGGAGCAGTGGGGGCCGTGGCGCACCCCGCACCGGCTCCTGACCCACCCGGTGCCGTGCGCCCCGTGCTACAAGCGCGTCTGTCCAATCGGCCACGAGTGCCTCACCGGCATCTCTCCCGAGACGGTCGTCGGGGCGACCCTGAACCTGCTGCACGAGTCCCCGGTACCGGCAGAGGCCGTGTCGTCGTGAGGGTGGAGAAGCTAGCGGTGTTCCGGGGGCTGTACCTGGGGGACCTGGTCTCAGCGACCGGCGCTCTGCGGACGCTCCGGCGTGGGTATCCGCAAGCGGAGATCTCGCTTGTCTCCCTCCCCTGGGTTACGGCCCTCGCCCCCCATTTACCCCACGTAGACCGCCTCATCCCCTACCCCGGAGCTCCCGGTCTCGACGGAGGCGGTACGGGAGAGGAGGTCGAGGAGTTCCTCGCGCGGATGCAAGCCGAGCGGTTCGACCTCGCCGTGAACATGCACGGCAAGGGACCGGCCTCGACGAGGCTGGTAGCGCGCTTCGGGGCGCGCCGGATGGCGAGCTTCGTCGTTAAGAATAGGGAGGCCGCCCCCCCTCTCGACGTCGCGGTCCCCTGGGACGCCGAGGAGCACGAGTCGCGCAAGCTCCTCCTGCTGGCGGAGAAGGCCGGCGGTATATCCGCCGGTCCCGAACCGGACCTGCTCGTCCGGAGAGAAGACGTTCGGCGAGCCCGGGCGCTGATACGCGGGGACCC
>CADCVG010000008.1 GCA_902806075.1 uncultured Rubrobacteraceae bacterium | reverse complement strand
GCGACGAGCAACAGGCCCCACACGGGCGCGGAGAACAGGTCCGGCGCGGCGTGCGTCTCCGACACAGCTACCCAGCCGAGGCCGGAGTCGGAGGCGGCGACATAGACGGGGCTGGTCACGCCGGGCAGTCGGGCAGCGGGCAGGGCTCGTTCCAGGGCCCGTTCGGCGGTGGCGTCGTCGGGGGCGTATATAAGGACCTCGGCGTTCTCGCCCTCACCGCGCCACTCATAGTCGGCCGCGTGCTCGACCATGTCTCTACTCCAGGGCTATCAGGGGGTCGCCGGAGCGGACGGTCTTGCCGGCCTCCACGAGGACCTCCGAGACCGTGCCGGCACTCTTCACCCGGATCTCACTCTCCATCTTCATCGCCTCCAGAATGCACACCGCCTCGTCGGCGGCGACCTCCTGCCCCTCCTCGACCAGCACCTTCACTATGGTACCCTGCATTGGCGCTACCACCGCGCCCTCGGTGGCGGCAGCTCCCCGCCCCTTCTCCCTCCCGCGCCTCGACGGCGGCGCCTTCGCTTCCTGCGAACGGCCCTCCTGGTCCGCATACACCTTCACCCGGAAGAGCTTTCCGTTGACCTCGACCTCGACCTCCCGCGGCTCCTTCCGCGACGTCCCCGGCGATCCTCCGCCGGCGCCCTCGGCCTGGTGCGCCTCGATCTTTAGCCCCCCCATCCTCTCGGCGACGAAGCCCGTCGTGTAGGCGCCCTTCACGAACACCTCGTCATCAAGGAGGGCCTCGAAGAACGGCAGGGTCGTGGCGATACCCTCTATCCTGAACTCCCCAAGGGCCCGCCGCAGCCGCCTTAGAGCGTCCTCCCGGTCCGCGCCGCGGACGATGAGCTTGGCGAAGAGCGGGTCGTAGTACTCCGGCACCACGCCGGGCTCCCGCAGCGCCGAATCGACCCGCACCCCCGGCCCGCCCGGCTCCTCATAGGCCGTGACCGTGCCGGGGCTCGGGACGAAGTCGTTCGCCGCATCCTCGGCGTTCAGGCGGACCTCGATCGCATGTCCCCTCCAGCCCACGTCCTCCTGCGTGAACGGCAGCTCCTCTCCGGCGGCGACGCGGATGCCCGTCTGGACTATGTCTATCCCGGTCACCTCCTCGGTGACGGGATGTTCGACCTGAACCCGCGTGTTCATCTCCAGAAAGTAGAACTCGTCATCCTGCACCAGGAACTCGACCGTGCCGACGTTATCGTAGCCGACCGCCTCGGCGGCGCCGATGGCCGCCTCGCCCATCGCCTCGCGCATCGCGGGGTCTATCGCCGGGCTGGGGCTCTCTTCGAGGAGCTTCTGGTGTCTGCGCTGTATAGAGCAGTCCCTCTCCCCCAGATGCACCGCGTTGCCGTGCTTGTCACGCACGACCTGTATCTCGACGTGCCGGGGACCTGAAAGGTACTTCTCGGTATAGACCGACCCGTCCCCGAAGTACGCCACTCCCTCGCGGCTCGCCCGCTCGAAGGCCGTCGCCGCCCCTTCCCCGTCCTCCGCCACCGCGAAGCCCTTGCCGCCACCGCCCGCCGACGCCTTCACCGCCACCGGGTAGCCGTGCTCCCCGGCGAAGTTCCGGACCTCATCCGCGGAATCCACCGGCTCCTTCGTGCCCGGGACCATCGGCACCTCCGCTTTCGCCATGATACGGCGGCTCTCCACCTTGCTCCCCATGACCTCAATGGCCATAGGGTGAGGACCAATCCAGACGAGCCCGGCCTCCTCGACCGCCCGCGCGAACGGCGCGCTCTCCGCCAGAAACCCGTACCCCGGATGGACCGCCTCCGCCCCCGAACGCTGTGCGACCCCGATCAGCTTCCCGATGTCCAGGTAGCTCTCCGTCGCGGGCGCCGGCCCCACATGGTAAGCCTCGTCAGCCAGCCGTGCGTGAAGCGACTCCCGGTCCGCGTCCGAGTACACCGCTACGCTCGCCACCCCCATCTCCTTCAAAGCGCGGATGATACGCACCGCTATCTCCCCGCGGTTGGCGATAAGGACCTTCTCGAACACCTAGACCATGCCTTCCCAGCTAGAGTAAGACCACAGAGCGCCGTCCAGCTTCATACCGCGCGGCGGCGCGTGACCGAGCAGCCCGGCGAGCCTCCACCGGCTGCGGTTCAGGGAGGACGTATCCTCCGGCTCCTCCTCACGCAGCGCCTCCAACGCGGCCGCTATCGCCGCGACCTCCTCCGGGTTCGGGTCGGGCTCTATCCTCAAAGCGGGATATTTCCGTGCTTGCGCGGGGGACGCTCGGGGCGCTTGGTTCGGATCATCTCCAGCGCTTTGATGAGGTAGGGGCGTGTCTCGCGCGGGTCTATAACGTCGTCTATGTAGCCCATCTCGGCGGCGACCATCGGGTTGTTGAACTGCTGCTCATAGTCCGCGATAAGCTCGGCGCGCTTCTCCTCGGGGTTCTCGGCCTCGGAGATCTGACGTCGGAAGATGATGCCTACCGCCGCGGGCGCGCCCATCACCGCGATCTCTCCGGTCGGCCACGCCACGTTTACGTCCGCCCCGATATGCTTCGAGCACATGACGTCGTAGGCCCCCCCATACGCCTTGCGCGTGATGACGGTCATCTTCGGTACCGTCGCCTCGGAGAAGGCGTACAAGAGCTTCGCCCCGTGGCGGATGATGCCGCCCCATTCCTGATCCGTCCCCGGCATGAAGCCCGGCACGTCGACGAACGTAACGAGCGGAATGTTGAAAGCGTCACAGAAGCGCACGAACCGCGCCCCCTTGACGCTCGCGTCTATGTCGAGCGTCCCTGCAAGCACCGCCGGCTGGTTGCCGACGACGCCGACGGCGTGCCCGTCGAGGCGGGCGAAGCCGACGACCAGGTTCTGCGCCCAGCCCTCCTGCACCTCGTAGAACTCCCCGTCGTCCATAACGCCCTCTATGGCTCCGCGGATGTCGTAAGGTCGGTTGGCCGAATCAGGGACGAGCGAGGCGAGGCCGCCGTCCATCCGTTCCGGGTCATCCGAGGGTCTGTAGTACGGGGCGCTCTCCAGGTTGTTCTCCGGCAGGAAGGAGAGGAGGTAGCGGACGTCTTCGAAGCAGGTCTCCTCGTCGGGGGAGGAGAAGTGGGCGACCCCGCTCCTGGTGTTGTGGGTGCCCGCGCCGCCGAGGTCCTCGAAAGAGACGTCCTCGCCGGTGACGCTCTTTATTACGTCCGGTCCGGTGATGAACATGTGGCTCGTCTCCTCGACCATGAAGATGAAGTCCGTTATCGCCGGAGAGTAGACAGCACCCCCGGCGCACGGACCCACGATCACGCTGATCTGGGGAACAACCCCGCTCGCGAGCACGTTTCGGTGGAAGATGTCCGCGTAGCCCGCGAGCGAGACGACGCCCTCCTGGATGCGCGCGCCTCCCGAGTCGTTTATGCCAATTATCGGGCAGCCCGTGTTGATCGCCAGGTCCATCACCTTGCAGATCTTCTGGGCGTACACCTCTCCTAGAGACCCGCCGAACACCGTGAAGTCCTGCGAGAACACGCAGACCTTCCTCCCCGCGACCTCGCCGTACCCGGTCACGACCCCGTCGCCTAATGGCCTGTTCTCTTCGAGCCCGAAGTTGTAGGAGCGATGCACCCGGTAGCGGTCCAGCTCGACGAACGTACCGGGGTCAAGCAGAAGCTCTATACGCTCGCGCGCCGTGAGCTTGCCCCTCTCCCTCTGGCGTTGTTCGGCCTGCTCGGAGGCCGGGTGCGCCGCCTCCTCCCGCAGGCGTGCGAGGCCCTCGATCTTCCCGGCCGTCGTCTCTTCTCCAAGTCTTTCGCGTTGCATAGCTGAGATTCTACACGCGCGGATCACACTTCGCCTACCGGCTCCAGGTCAGTAGTAAAATTAGAGTAGGTCCTACGCCCGGGATTGGGAAGGAGGCAGGGATGCATATCTTCGAGAAGCTGGCGGAGTATCGCTACGAGCAGGTCGTGTTCTGCCACGATGAAGCCACTGGCCTGCGGGCCATAATCGCCATCCATGACACCACGCTGGGACCGGCCCTTGGCGGCTGCCGGATGTGGCCCTACAGGTCCGAGGACGAGGCCGTGACCGACGCCCTGCGCCTCGCCCGGGGAATGACCTACAAGGCCGCCGCGAGCGGTCTCAACCTCGGTGGCGGGAAGTCCGTCGTTATCGGCGACCCGCACAAGGACAAGTCCGAAGCCCTCTTCCGCTCCCTGGGTCGCTACATCGAGACTCTGGGTGGTCGTTACATCGTCGCCGAGGACGTCGGCATCTCGACCGGGGATATACACCACATCCAGGTCGAAACTTCCTACGTCGTCGGCGCGGACGTATCGTATGGCGGCTCGGGCGACCCCTCTCCCTTCACGGCTCTGGGCGTGGTGCAGGGGATGCGGGCCTGCGTAGAGGAAGTCTTCGGCACCGCCTCTCTAGAAGACCGAACGGTGGCGGTGCAGGGTCTCGGGCACGTAGGGTACCATCTGTGCCGGCTGCTCCACGACGAGGGGGCGCGCCTGATAGTCACCGATCTCGAAGCCGCCGCCGTACAGCGCGTAGTGCGGGAGTTCGGCGCCAAGGCGGTGGAGCCGGATGAGATCCTCGCCATGCCCTGTGACGTCCTCGCTCCTTGCGCCCTGGGCGCCGTGATAAACGACGAAACCCTACCGCGCCTCCGCTGCCGGATAGTCGCCGGAAGCGCCAACAACGTGCTCGACGAGACCCGCCACGGCGAGGCTCTGGCCGAGCGCGGCATCCTCTACGCCCCGGACTACGTCATAAACGCCGGCGGCCTCATAAACGTCGCCGATGAGCTCGAAGGCTACAACGAGCGGCGGGCCACCAAGCGGGTAATGCGCATCGCGGACTCCGTGCGCAGGATCATTGCCATCTCCAAACGCGACGGCGTCCCGACCAACGTAGCCGCCGACACCCTGGCCCTGGAACGCATCGCCGCCATAAGCTCCATGGAGCGCCTCCACACCGGCCACCCCTACGGCCAGTTGAGCCGCCGCCGGGAGACTTTATAGCTGGCTAGCTGAACGGCTTCTAACCCAACTCGCTCTCCGGCCCGTAACCCTCCAGCCGCCCCTTTACAGCGTTCAAAAAGCGCAGAACCACGCCGCCGTCCGTGACGCGGTGGTCGAAGGAGACTTCGAGGTTCATCATGCTGCGGATCGCTATCGCATCGTTCATTATGACCGGGCGCTTTACTATGGCCTCGGCGGAGAGGATGGCCGCCTGCGGGTGGTTGATGATCGGGACCGAGACCACGCTCCCCAGGGCACCGGGGTTGTTCACCGTGAAGGTCCCGCCGGCCACCTCGTCGGGCGAGAGCTGGCGGCTCCTGGCCTTCTCTACGACCTCGTCTATCCTGCGGGCTAGACCGAGAAGGTTCAACTCGTCGGCGTCGGGGATGACGGGGACGATCAGGGCGTCCTCCAGGTCTACGGCGACCCCTATGTTGATCCGCTTCCTCACGACGATCCTGTCCCCATCCCACACGGAGTTGAGGACCGGATACTCCTTCAAGCCTTCGACGACCACTCTTACGATGAACGGCAGGTAAGTCAACCTTACACCCTCGCGTTCCACGAACTCGTTCTTGACCCTCTCGCGCAGGCTCACGAGCCCGGTCACGTCCACCTCGACCATCGTCCAGGCGTGCGGTACCTCACGCTTGCTCGCGCTCATCCGGTCCGCTATGGCTCGCCGGATGCTCGTTAGCTCCACGACCCGGTCGCCCTCGTAGACCTCCACACGCTCGGGCGGCGCCTCGCGCTCCGGCGGGGCTTCGGGTGCTTCCGCCGCAGCGGGTGCGGCCTCACGCTCCTCGATGTAGCTCTCTATATCCTTCTTGGTGACCCGGCCGCCGATACCGGTGCCGGGAACCTCCGCTATCTCCACGCCGTGCTCCCCGGCGAGACGGCGGACTACCGGGGAGGAGCGCGTCAGGCGCAGGGTCTCGGCGCTCTCTATCTCCCCGCGCCCGTCGCCACCGCGAGCCCTGGCAACCACGCGCTGATTCTCTCCGTTGGCTTCGTCAGCGACGGGCTGGGCCTCCGTCCCGGCGGCCGGGAACTCCTCGGTCGGAGCCTCTGCCGCCGCGTCCTCTCTAGGCGGTGCCTCCCGGCCCGGGTCTACGTCCTCACCTGCTCCAGCCACCGTCACGAGCGCGATCCGGGTGCCCACGTCTACGGTCGTCCCCTCGGAGATAAGGAGCTTCTCTATCCTTCCGGCGTAGGGCGAGGGTAGCTCGGCATTGACCTTGTCCGTGTCGACCTCGCAGAGGGGCTCATCCTTCTCGATCTCGTCCCCTTCGGCCTTGAGCCAGCGCGCTATCGTACCCTCCGTAACGCTCTCCCCTAGCCGGGGCATCGTCACCGGTGTCGCCACGACTCACCCCCTAGTACCGGGCCAGCTCGAGCATGGCCGCCTCTATCTCCATCTCGCCGGGCACGAAGAAGTCGAGCATCGGCTTCGCGAACGCCGCCGCCGGGACGTCCGGCGCCCCGAGCCGCATTACCGGTCCGTCCAGCCACTCGAACGCCTCCGCTGCCACCACCGCCGCTATCTCCCCGGAGACCGACCCGGTCAGGTTCGCCTCCGAGGCGATCAGGACCTTCCCCGTCTTCTTTGCGGAACGCAGGATCGTCTCCTTGTCCAACGGATACAACGTCCGGGGCTCGACGACCTCTACCTCGATCCCCTGCTCGCCGGACAGCTTCTCCGCAACCTCCAACGCCGTATGCAGCACCAGCCCGTAGGCGACGACCGTGATATCGTCCCCCTCCCGATGGACCCTGGCCTCGCCGAGCGGCACCGCGTAATCCTCTTCGGGCACGTCCTCTTTTATGAGGCGGTAGGTCCTCTTGTGCTCCAGGAAGAGCACCGGGTTCGGGTCGCGGATGGCGCTCTTTAGCATCCCCTTTGCGTCGGCGGGATAGGTCGGGGCAACGACCTTGAGGCCGGGGGTGTTGCAGAACCAGGCCTCGACGCTCTGGGAATGGTAGAGCGCCCCGCCGTGTACCGCGCCGTAGGGGACCCGTATGGTCAGGGGGCAGCTCCACGCGCCGTTTGAGCGGTAGTAGAAGCGGGCGGCCTCGTTGACGATCTGGTCGAACGCCGGGGGGATGAAGTCGGCGAACTGTATCTCTGCCACGGGACGCATCCCGTTTACGGAGAGCCCTATGGCCGCCCCCACGATAAGGCTCTCCGCGAGCGGGGTATCCATCACCCGCTCCGGCCCAAACTCCTTTTGCAGCCCCTCCGTCACCCGGAAGACCCCGCCGGCCCTCCCCACGTCCTCTCCGAGCACCATCACCGACTCGTCGGAGCGCATCTCCTCGGCGAGCCCCTCACCAATAGCCTGTAGCAAGCTCTTCGTAGTCATGGTATCCCTAGCCCTCCGCGTAGACGAGATCCAGCGCCTCTTCCGGGCTCGCCTGGGGCGCGCTCTCGGCGTACTCGACCGCCTCGTCCACCTCGGCCTTGATGCCTGCCTCTATCTCCTCCTTATTCTCCTCGTCGAGCAGCTCGACCTCTTCCAGGTACCGCTCGAATCGGACGAGGGGGTCCCTCTGGCGCCACTCCTCGATCTCCTCGCGCTCACGGTACCGTCTGTCGTCGTCGTCGGAAGAATGGGCCGTCAGGCGGTAGGTCTTTGCCTCTATGAGCGTCGGGCCGTCGCCCCCACGCGCCCTCTCGAACGCCTCTTTCGCCGCCTTGTAGACAGCGAGCACATCGTTGCCGTCCACCTCGACGCCGGGGATGCCGTAGCCGGCCGCGCGTCCGGCGATGGAGCCAGCGATCTGCATCTTCTCGGGGACGGAGATCGCATAGGAGTTGTTCTCGATCAGGAAGATAACCGGCAGGCCGTGGATGCCAGCGAAGTTCATCGCCTCGTGCCAATCGCCGCCGCTGGTCGAAGCCTCGCCACCGCACGTGAGGACTACCCCGTCCTCGCCGCGCATCTTGAACGCCAGAGCAGTGCCCGCTGCCTGCGGGTACTGCACGCCCACGGGAGCGGAGGCCGTGACGATGTTCAGCTCGCGGCTGCTGTAGTGGCCCGGCATCTGGCGTCCGGCGCTGTTCGGATCCTCCCTTCTGGCGAGCAGGCTCAGGAACTGGTCGCGGGCCGTCTGGCCTAGAGTGAGGGTTATCCCTAAGTCCCGGTAGTATGGGTAGACGTAGTCGTAGCCCGGACGCAAACTGTACGCCGCCCCCACCTGGATAGCCTCGTGCCCCTGACAGGAGACCACGAACGCCGCCCTGCCCTGCCGGTTCAACACCCACGACCGCTCGTCCACCCGCCGCGCCAGGAGCATGTACCGGTAGATCTTCAACAGGTCATCGTCTCCCAAGTGAGCCTCGCGCCCGGCCCGGGTCTCTTTGATAGCCACGGATCTCCTCCTTCCCCAACAAGAAGAGTTAGCAACTGTTCTTACAGTATATAACTCTTGCTATCATCCAGCAGCAAAATCCGCGGGACCGGCGGGTGCCACGAGAACTCATGGACGAGTTCCAGGAGCGGGCGAACAGGTACGCCGCTGTTCCGGCTCCTTGTACCGAAGGTGTTGTTGCGGCTGACAGCGAGGAAGTCTAGCTGTGGGCTTAGACCTCCTTGTAAAGCGTCTCGGCGGCGGAGATCGGGTCTAGCTCTCTCTTGCGGACCTTCTCTATAAGCTCGGCATCTTCTCTGGAGAGGCGCTCCTGCATGTCCTTCTCCATCTTGTTCGTGGCCCAGGAGAGGACGAACTCCCTTATGGACGCAAGGTGGCGCTTCTCCATCCTGCCGCTCTCTCGCAGGAACTCCTGGTGCTCCTCGACCTTGCCTTTAAGCTCTTCGACGCCCTCACCGTTATCCCCGCGCGTCATGACTATCGGGGGGAGCGGAGCGTCGGGGTCCAACTCGTGCCCGATCTCCAGGATCGAACGCACCTCTGCCGCCGTTCCTTTGGCCTGCGGGTGGTCCGCCTTGTTGATGCAGATGATGTCCGCGATCTCCATCACCCCGGCCTTGAGCGCCTGCACCGAGTCCCCCGCCCCCGGCTGCAACGCGAGCACCACGGTATCAGCCGCCGAGGCGACCTCGACCTCCCCCTGCCCCACACCGACCGTCTCGTAGAGCACCACGTCCATCCCGTAGGCTTCCATCATCAGCCCTGCGAGCTTCGACGCCCCCGCGAGCCCCCCCAGATGCCCCCGGCTCCCCATCGAGCGGATGAACACCTCCCGGTCCAGGAAGTGATCCGCGAGCCGTATCCTGTCTCCGAGAATAGCTCCCTTCGTGAACGGGCTCGACGGATCGACCGAGACAACTCCGACCCTCTTGTCCTCTCCGCGGTAGAGCTGTATGAGCTTGGCGATGATGCTGCTCTTGCCGACACCGGGCGGCCCGGTAAAACCGATGGTGAGGGCATCGCCGGTGCGCGGGTAGAGCTCGGAGATCATGGCGGGAACCTCTTCGGACTCGCCTTCGATCTTCGAGATGATCCGGGCGAGCGCCCGCCTGTCCCCCGAAAGCAGCCGCTCTACCAGTTCGTTCTCGCTCATGACGCTTCCTCTCGAATCCGACGCCGTCCGCCGCCAGAGACCGCACGCCCACCGAGGGCGGCAGTCACGCTACTTCAACCTCATTCACGACAATACTTTAACAGGCGCCAGTACCCTTCTCTCCATCTGGCCTCACCGCCCGGCAAGCCGAGAACGAACCCGTCGACGCAAAAGGAGAAGCCCCTTTACAGGGCTTCTCCTCAGCCATGGTTGCCCTGCTGCTAGCCCTCCAGCAACAGCGACTCCGGGTCCTCGATCAGCTCCTTTATACGCACGAGGAACTGCACGGCGTCGGCGCCGTCAACGATGCGGTGGTCGTAGGAGAGGGCTAGGTACATCATCGGGCGTATCTCGACCTGACCATTCACTGCGATGGGCCGTTCCTGGGTCTTGTGCATACCCAGGATCCCCACCTGCGGGGTGTTGAGGATCGGGGTCGAGTTTAGGGAGCCGAAGACGCCACCGTTGGTTATGGTGAAGGTGCCGCCCTGAATCTCCTCGATACTGAGGGTGCCTTCGTTGGCTCTTTTGCCAAGATCGGCGATCTCGCTCTCTATGTCGGCGAAGCTCTTCCTGTCCGCGTCTCGCACCACCGGGACGACGAGCCCCTGCTCGGTATTGACCGCGATGCCTATGTCGTAGTAGTGCTTGAGGATGAGCTCTTTGTCTTGAAGCTCCGCGTTGATCTTCGGAAACGCCTTGAGAGCCCCAATAGATGCCTTAGCAAAGAAGGACATAAAGCCAAGCTTGATGTCGTGCCGCTCCTGGAAGGCTTCCTTGCGGCGATTCCTCAACTCTATCACGGCGCTCATGTCCGCCTCGTTGAAGGTGGTGAGCATCGCCGCCGTCTGCTGAGCCTCGACGAGTCGCTGGGCGATGGTCTGGCGCCGGCGCGACAGCCGGACGCGCTCTTCGCGGCCGTCTTCGGCAGCCGGGGCCTCCTCCTGACCAGCGGGCTTCTCCTCCCCCTGACCGTCGCGCTCCGGGGCCTGGGTGGGGGCCTCCTGGGCCTGACCTTGGCTCTGCTCCCGGATCAGGCGCTCTACGTCGTCCTTGGTTATGCGGCCGCTGGAGCCAGATCCCGATACCTCGGCGAGGTTTATATCGTACTCCTGGGCGAGCCTCCTGACCGAAGGCGAAGCTCGACCCCCACCGTCCTCCCGGTGGCCGTTGGTCTCCTCGCTCACGGCCTGCTCGGCCTCAGCCTCTTCGGCTTCTTCCTCTTCGGCCTGCGGCTGCTCGGCCTCAGCCTGCTGCTCGTCCTCCTCGGCCTGCGGCTCAGATGACGCACCGTCGCCCTCGCCTAAGGTGCCGATCACGTCGCCCACGCCGACGTCCTCGCCCTCACCCACGGCGATGCTCTCCAGCACTCCATCCTGCTCTGCCTCAACCTCGAAGTTGACCTTGTCGGTCTCAAGCTCGACGAGCGGCTCGCCGGCTGTAACCTCTTCACCCTCGCTTTTGAGCCACTTGCCGACCGTCGCTTCGCTGATCGACTCCCCAAGTTCTGGGACGTGAATTTCGACCGCCACGCTTTACCTCACTCTCTTTGATCTATTCAGAAGCAGGTTGTTCGTCGGGATCGGCTGCCGCTGCGGGAGCGGCTTCCTCCGAAACGTCAACGGCGAAGGCCCTCTGAGCTAGCCTGGCATGCTCCTTTTTATGGAACTTCGACGAACCCTGTGCCGGGCTGGGTCGGGCCGGCTTACCGACGTAAGAGACCGGCAGTTCCCCGCCGGTGAGCTCCCGTAGCTGGGGCTCAATGAACGACCAGGCACCCATGTTCTGGGGCTCTTCCTGAACCCAGACGAGCTCCTGGAGGTTGGGGTACCCCTCGAGCATCTCCCGCACGTCGTCCTCCGGGAAGGGATAGAGCAACTCTATCCGCCCTACGGCGATGTTCTCGGCCTCCTCCCTGGCGTCGCTCGCGACGAGCTCCGTATAGATCTTGCCGGTGCACAGGATCAACCGCTCGATCGCCTCACCGTTTTCTCGGGCCTCCTCATCGTCCAGAACAGGATGGAACTTGCCCTCGGTAAACTCCTCAAGTTGGGAGGCCGCCAGCGGGTTCCGCAACAGGCTCTTCGGTGTCATGACGATCAGGGGCCGCTGGTAGTCCGCGAGCATGGCCTGGGCGCGCAGCAGATGGAAGTATTGGGCGGCCGTGGTGCAGTTGGCCACGCGGATGTTCTCGTGCGCCGCGAGCTGCAGGAATCGCTCCAGGCGGGCACTCGAATGATCCGGCCCCTGCCCCTCGTAGCCGTGCGGCAGGAGCAGGGAAAGGTTTGAGGTCTGGCCCCACTTGGCCTGCCCGGAGACGAGGAACTCTTCGATCATGGACCAACCAACGTTGACAAAGTCCCCGAACTGGGCCTCCCACAGAACCAGCGCCTCCGGGGCGTTCAGGGTGTAGCCGTACTCAAAACCTATGGGCGCCGGCTCCGAGAGCGGGCTGTTGTACACCGCGAAGGAGGCCTTGGCCTGGGGCAGGTTGTGCAACGGCACGTAGCGCTCGCCGGTCTCGGCATCGAACAGCACCGTGTGCCGCTGGCTGAACGTGCCACGCTCGGTATCCTGGCCGCTCAGCCGGATCGGGACGCCATCCTCGAGCAGCGAGGCGAAGGCCAGGACCTCGGCGTGCGCCCAGTCGATCCCTCCCCCGTCTCCGTTCAGCTCGCCGCGGTTCTTTTGGAACATGCGCTCGAGCTTGGAGTTCGGCGTAAAGTCCTCGGGGCGCTCCAGAAGCGCCTTGTTCAGTTCGGCGAGTCTCTCCGCGGAGACGGCGGTCTCCGGGATGTCGGCCAGCGGCGTGCGGGGCGCCTCCGTCGAGGGTTCCTCTTCGTCGCTCTGCTCCTCGGAGAGGTTCTCGCGGATCTCCTGCAGCTGCTCTCGCACCTGCTTGACCAACTCCTCGGGCTCCTCCTCCGAGACTACGCCTCGACGCACAAGCTCTTGAGCCCAAAGCTCCCGGACGGAGGGATGCGAACCGATAACTTCATACATCAACGGCTGGGTGTAGGCTGGCTCATCGCCCTCGTTGTGGCCGAAGCGGCGGTAGCCTATGAGGTCGATCATGAAGTCCTTGTGGAACTTCTCGCGGTAGGCGTAGGCCATGCGTGTCGCCGCGAGACACGCCTCCGGGTCGTCGGCGTTGACGTGGACGACCGGGATCTCGTACCCCTTCGCCAGGTCGCTCGCGTACGTCGTCGAGCGGTCCTCCGAAGGTTCGGTCGTAAAGCCGAGCTGGTTGTTGGTAATGATGTGTATGGTCCCGCCAGTGTGATACCCGGGCAGTCGCGAAAGGTTCAACGTCTCGGCGACGATCCCCTCCCCCGGGAAGGCCGCGTCACCGTGGATGAGGATCGGCAGCGACGCCTCCGCGTCCTGCTTCGGTGGCCCCGCCTCGTCACGTGTCTCCTGCGCGGCCCGGGCCATACCCTCGACCACCGGATTGACGTGCTCCAGGTGGCTTGGGTTCGGCGTCAGATTGATGAGGACATCCGAGTCTCTCTCGTCGTCTTCTTCCGGTCCGAAGCCCCGGATGCCCAGGTGATACTTCACGTCGCCAACCCAGCCCTGGCCCGTGCCCTCGTCGGAGATCGAGGCGACCTCACTGCTCTCCGGCGCCTCGAACTCGCCGATGATCTTCGCATACTTCTTGCCCAACACGTGAACCAGCACGTTCAGGCGTCCCCGGTGAGCCATACCGAGAACCACCTCGGGGATACCCGTATCGGCCGCGTTCCGGACGAGCAGGTTCAGCATCGGCACCGTCATGTCCACGCCCTCGATGGAGAAACGCTTCTGCCCCAAAAAGGCCCTGTGGAGAAACTTCTCGAAGGTATCCACCCTGGTAAGCTGGGCCAGGAGCCCTTTGGCCTGCTCTCCGTCGAGCACCTCGTTATACCGCTCGGACTCGACCGCCTCGCGCAGCCAGAACCGCTCCTCCGCCATGTGGATGTGGCCGAAGTCGTAGCCGGTGGTCTTGCAGTAGATGCGCTTGAGCTCCTCAGTGGCCTCCCGCGCCGAGTTCGTGCGCTCCGGGATCGGGCCGGTGCCCGGCGCGTTTACTATGCTCGCCGGAAAGGATTCGAGCTCGTCCTCGGTAAGGTTGTGGAAACCGGGATCAACGGTGGGGTCCCCGGTAGGCTCGTTACCTAGAGGATCTAGCTGAGCCGCCCGGTGCCCGAAGTCCCGGATGGAGCGGATGTACTTAGTCGCCCCGACGATCTTATTGACGTCCACCCCGGAGGTGTCAGCGTGCCCGTTAGTCCCGGTGTGGGGCGGACTCCAGTTCTCGAAGAAGCTGCGCGCGCGTTCGTCGACGGACTCGGGATCTTCTCTGTACCTCTCGTAAAGCTCTAGGACGTATCCGAGGTTCGGGCCGTAGAACTGGGTCTCGGTATTATTAGCCAACGGTTTCACACCCTCACGTGTTCTGGTATTGCATAGCCTCGTATATAGGTTCCGGCGCGCTCGTCAGTATGCCGGGCCAGAGGCTCCCGAGCGTACCGTCTCTGTGCGAAGCGATCCCCATAAAGTGCTTCTATGATAACGCATCTCCTCCTCGTGCGGACCCCTGAAGAAGTTTACTTCCCTAGCCCGCCCGCCGCCAAACGCAGGTCCTCGGCCATCCCCGAATGACCAAACTTCTCGGCCTGCTCTATGCCTCTCTCGTAGGCCGAACGCGCCTCGTCCTCACGTCCGAGCCTCTGTAAGGCCTCGCCGAGCCTGAGGTACGCGTTGCCCTCGTCGTCGTGGGTCGTCACGTAGTGTTCGAGCGCCGCCGCCTCATCCTCGTCTCGCCCGACCTTGTTGTACTCGTTCGCCAGGGCCAAAAGCCCGGTCGGGTTGTCGGGGTTATCCGCCAACATCCGCTCGAAGTACTCGATCCTGTCCTCCAAAAGGGCCTCCAATCGCAAACCACAAGCTATCCTGGGTTAGTATAGGGCAAGCTGCAGCAGAGCTATTAGAGAGACGAGGGGTAAGCATTTGAAGCGTTTCGAGACTCGGGCCGTGCATGCCGGAGAACGCCGCGCCACGGGGGCGACGGACGGAGAACCGAACGGCGCGGCCGCCGGAGGCTCCGACGGGAACTTCTACCCGATCTCCACGCCCGTTCACCTCTCCACTACCTTCGCTCACGCCAGGATAGAGCAGACCGACAGAGTATTGGGCGGCGAGGAGCCGGGCTACAGCTACGCCCGCTACGGCAACCCGACGGTCACCGCCTTCGAAGAGGCGGTCGCAGCACTCGAAGGAGAAGGGCACGCCTTCGCCTTCGCCTCGGGGATGGCGGCGATGCATGCGGCGCTCATGGCCGCGGAGGTGGGCAGCGGGGCGACGGTGCTGGCGGCAGAGCAACTCTACGGATCGACGGCGACGCTACTGGTCCAGATCTTCGGCGCGGGCGGGGTCGAGACGCGCTTCGTGGACGCCTGCGACCTGGAGGCGGTCGAGAAGAAGGTAGAGGAGCTAAAGCCCAGGGCCGTCGTGGTCGAGACGATCTCCAATCCCCTCCTGCGCGTCGCCGATATACCCCGCATCGCCGAGATCACGAAGGCCGCGGGCTCTACCCTCGTAGTCGATGCTACCTTCGGGACCCCCTACCTGCAGCGCCCCTTGGAGCTCGGGGCGGACATAGTCGTCCACAGCGCGACCAAGTACCTCTCCGGCCACGGCGACCTGACGGCGGGCATCGTCATCACCGGCGCCCCCTACGACACGGCGCTAGACCAGATCCGGAAGCTCGTAGGCGGTGTGATGGCCCCGTTCGAGGCCTGGCTCGCCCTGCGCGGCCTCAAGACCCTCCCCCTGCGCATGGAGCGACAGTGCGAGAACGCCCGCCTCCTCGCCACCCGCCTGGCCGCCCATCCGAAGATAGAGAAAGTCTACTACCCCGCCGAGAAGGACCACCCGGACAACGAGGTGGCCCGGCGCGTGCTCGCCGGCGCCGGCGGTCTCGTCTCCTTCGAGCTCGCTATCGAAGAAGCCGAAGAAGGGCGCGCGGCGGCGTTCCGCTTCCTGAACGCGCTCGACCTCTGCGTGAAGGCCCCGAGCCTCGGCGACATCTACACCCTCGCCATACACCCGGCGACGGCCTCACATCGGGAACTCTCCCCATCCAGGAGGAAGAAACTGGGGGTGAAAGAGAGCCTGATCCGTATCTCTTTAGGCATCGAGCACCCTGAAGACATAGCCGGAGACATAGAGCAGGCGCTGGAGCGCGTGTAGTACGGGGAGGGCGTGATGCGCGGCGGAGCGGAAGACCCTTACCGGCCGGGTGAGGATGAGTACGTCCTCGACACTCCGACCATCCGCTCCTTCGTATCCGGCGTCAGGGAGACCATCGCCCGGACCGGGGATCCGGCAGAGGCCGTCGAGTCCCTCCGCCCGCTCTTCTCGGCGCTCCTGGCCGGCGAGGGCTGGCTCCCCGAGGAGTACCAGTACCCCGCGCCGGAGAGCGGGATGGGGGGCGGTATCGGCCAGTGGCTCCTCTTCCGGTCCGCCACCCGCGACCTCTGCCTCTTCGCCCTCGTCGTACCGCCGGGCGCCACGACCCCCGTCCACGACCACCTCGCCTGGGGCCTGGTCGGGCTCTACAGAGGCGAGCAGGAGGAGACCGTCTTCGCCCGCCGCGACGAGGAGGCGCCGGTCGGCGAGAGAGAGGCTCTCTCCGTAAAGCTGCGCCGCATCGTGCGTCCAGGTGACTTCTATCCCCTGCTGCCGCCGGGCGGCGACGTTCACCGCGTCCGCACGACCTCCCCCGAGACCTCCGTCTCCGTACACCTGCTCGCCAACGACACCGGCTGCGTCTGGCGCCACTCCTACGACCCTGAGACCGGAGCAGTCTCCCCCTTCCGCAGCGGCTACGTCAACCGGCCCTGCGGATCAGGCGACCTCTCAGGTCCCGTCTCCCCGGCCCGCTAACGACCCCGGATCTGGGTGACCGAAGGATGGAAGAAGAGGTCCAAGAACCAGTCCGCGGCGATCCGGGCCCGGTGCTCGGGCATCTCCAGCTTGAATAGATAGGTAGCTCGCCAGAACAAGGCCGCCGGGAGGCCCTTTAACTTCACGCCCATCACCTCATTGACTGCGAACCGGCTCCCAAG
>CADCVG010000007.1 GCA_902806075.1 uncultured Rubrobacteraceae bacterium | reverse complement strand
AGCGTCGGAGAAATGTCGGGCCCGGGCCTGCGGGATCTTCCCATGATCATCTCAACCCTAGGCTACCTGCTGGCAATCCTCCTCGGTGTGCCGAGCTTGCTCGCCGGTACCTGGGACTTCCTGCGTGGCCGCTGGACGGCGGGAGGGCGGAGGATACTGGTATTCGTCGGGCCGGTGCTGTTCCTTGTCGGCACCGAGATAGTCCCGCATCTGTTGAACCCCTGCCTTTTCGCGCTGGAGTTGGGCGGCAGAAGACTGCCCGGGATGTGCGACTACGGCGAATGGGGCACGGACTTCGCGGCCCGCTGGCACCTATTGGACCACACGCTGGTCGGCGCGATCCCTTTCGCCGCGCTCTACTGGTCGGCTCTGCGCAAATGGCGTCCCAGAGTTGCGCGGTTCCGAGGAGACGCCACTCTCGACCCGAGTGAATGGAACAGCTCGTAACGGAGAACAAAGGGGTAACAACGAATGACAGCGTCATCAAGCCTTATTCGCTGGAGCGGGCTCGCGGCGATGCTGGGCGGGCTGCTGTGGATCGTCCCGATCGCGATCACCGCGATAAAGCCGGAACATTCCAGAAGGGGCCCCGAGGGCTTTGCCGTGTTGCTGCTGTTGGCGACCTTGGTCCTCATAGGCGTCGGCATCTTGGGCATCTATCTGCGGCAGCGGGGCGGGGCCGCTGGGGAAGATAGCCGTGCTGGTCGCGAGCCTGGGGATCGTGATAATGGTCCCGGGCCGCCTGTTAGAGCCTGCAATTTTCTTCCAGGCCGGCTGGCTGATATTCCTCGCCGGGCTAGTGCTCTTCGTCATCGACATGTTCGTAGCCAACATGATGCCGCGTGGGGCGACGCTCCTGCTGGTCATCGGGACGCTCGCCCTAGCCCTGTTCAATTTCGGCGACGAGCGGATCTGGATAGGGGTGCTGTTCGGCGCCGCCTGGATCTGGCTGGGCTATGCGCTCTGGTCGGGGAGGGTGCGCCGTTCCAGCAGCCCGCACATGCGAGATGAGGAAAGAAGGAGACCATAGATGTCATCGTCGAATTGGATCCGCTGGGGTGGCCGAGCAGCGATCCTGGGCGGTGCGCTGTGGGCCATAGACTGGATTCTGTTCATAATCGGTCACAGTCTCACACACGTGAATCAAGGGCGAGAGGTCCTCGGCCTCCGCCCGGACGCGTGGGACCACCTCTCGGTCATCCCACTGGGGCTCATCGCCGTCGGCCTGGTGGCCGTCCAATCCCGGCAGGCGGTACGCACCGGATGGCCGGGTAAGGACGGTTACGCCGTCTCGCTCGTCGGTTTGGCGCTGTGGACGGTAGCCAATCTCCTGAGATTGCCGCCCGGCGGGATACTCGTTTTTGCTATCGGCATGGTGCTCTTCGGTGTCGGCACCCTGCGCGCCGCGGCGCTGCCGCGCTGGAGCCGCGGCATCCCCCTCATCCTCGGGGTCCTGCTCGTCCCGGGCTTCGTCTTGACCTTCCCCGGTTTGGTCTTAAGCTTCGAGTTCGCGGACGCGATAGGCGCGTTCGGGCTGGCGGGGCTCTTCACCCACATCGCTCAGGGTCTCGGATGGGTCTTGCTGGGATACACCCTCTGGTCGGAAAAGGGCCGACCGGTTCGGCAACCCATGCGCGTGAGGTAAAAGCGGTGGTCAATAATCCGCAAACATCTTCCAATTTTGCCCGGTTGGGCGAGCTGGCGGCGATGGTGGCTGGTGTGCTATGGATAACCACCTACATCGGTGAGTTTTTGAGCCCCGACCCCGATTACTGGGACTGCAATTCGTCCTACGATTACCTGCTGAACGTCGGAGCAAGCGCCCAATTCCTTGTCCTGTTAGGTGGGTTGGTGGGGCTTCATGCCCGACAAAAGGCACGCTACGGGAACTTGGGGAAATGGGGATTCTTCGCAGCATTCGCTGGGGCGGCGATGGCCGGGGTTTCCAATCCTTCCGAGCACTGCCTGAGACTTGGCTTCCTGGGCCTGGCTTGGTTGCTGGGGGTCCTCGCCATGTTCGTCGGGTGCCTTATGGCGGGTATCGCCACCATAAGGGCGAAGGTGCTGCCGAGTTGGTGCGGCTGGGCGCTGATCATCGGCTCTTTAGGACTGTGGCTGCTGGCGGAGAATGGGAGCGCAGTACTGTTCGGGGCTGCGTGGGTCGCGGTGGGGTACGCGCTCTGGACGGATGGGAGTTCATCGGTTCGGCACCCTGCGAGGGTGAGGTAGCACGCCTATGCTGGAACCGGTCTTCTACTTCCTACTGGGATTGGTTATCGGGCGTTGGTGGGTGCTGGTGGTCGCCGTCGGGCTCTACTGGTTGCATGGCCTCGCCGTCTATCTGGGTATATGGTCGGGTTCCATCTCGACATGGTCGGCCCTGCAGTGGTGGATCTTCATCTTCTTCCCCCTGGTCGGCCTCACAGGGATCGGCGTGCTCATCCGCGTAGCGATTCGTCGGGCACATAGTTGGGCAATGGCGCATCGATCCGGGAACCCGCGCGGGTGAGATGACAGGCAGCAAAAGGAGGAGGTTGTGATGTCGTCAAACCTGATCCGCTGGAGTGGACTGGCGGCGTTGCTGGGCGGCGCGATGTGGGTCGTGAAGGGTGGCCTCATCATGCTCGGTGGCCCGGACCCCAACCTGTTCGTCCCCGCCCAACTCTTCTTCGCGCTCGGCCTGCTGGGACTGCATACCCGGCTAGCGAAACGCGGCGGGCGATTGGGAAGGATTGGAGGAGGCCTCGCCTACGCGGCCGTTGCATTGTCCATGGTCAACACGCCGTACTCCGTTTTCTTCGCGGAGCGCGGGCCACAGACTCCCTTCCCCTTCAACGTCACCTATTTCTTAGCATCTCTCGCCATCTTTATTGGATTGGTGTTCCTCGGGATCGCCGCCTTGAGAGCGAACGTACTACCGGGCCGCTGGCGAATCCTGCCGCTAATCGTCGGCCTGTCGGCCCTCCTCCCGGCATGGGTCCTGGCGTTCATCCACCTTGAAGTACCTGTCGTGGTGCTTGGAGTTGCCTGGGTGTTGATAGGATACGTCCTCTGGTCTGGAAGAAGCGCGTCGGCGCGGCAGCCCGCGCGCCTGCGGTGAGGTGCCGAGGCGCGGCGTACCTGCGTAGAGGTTACCGGCGGAGTAGATCCGCGATCCTCCTTTGTAGACGGCCTCGATAGAGAGGTCGGAGCGCAGTACGGTGATGTCGGCGTCGTAGCCGGGGACGAGACGGCCCTTGCTTTTCCCCTCACCAACGAGTCGTGCGGGGGTGGCGGCGGCCATGCGCACTGCCTCGGGGAGCGTGCAGCCGGTGAAGGCGAGAATGTTCTTGAGCGCCTCGTCCATAGTTAGAATACTGCCGGCGATAGTACCGTCCTCCAGCCTGGGGACGCCACCGTCGAGGTAGACGCGGCGGGTGGCTAGAGAGTACTCGCCCGGGCCCATGCCGGCGGCGGCGATAGCGTCGGTCGTGAGGTAGAGGCGGTCGGGGCCCAAAGCGCGGAAGGCGAGGGCGACCATCTCGGGGTGCACATGCCAGCCGTCGGCGATGATGCCACACGTCACGTGTGGATGTGCGAACGCTGCACCTGGAATCCCCGGCTCCCGGTGGTGCAGCGGGCTCATCGCGTTGAAGAGGTGGGTGACGCCCGCGACCTCTCCAAAGGCCGCGCGGGCGAGATCGAAGGTAGCGTCCGAGTGGCCGGCGGAGACGGCGGCCCCACGCCCGCCCGCCGAATTCGTAAGCTGTGCCGCACCCTCCAGCTCCGGGGCCAGGGTAAGCATGCGTACGGGTCCGAGGTCCAGGAGCTCGTCTAGGAGGCCCGGATCAGCCGAGACGATATGAGCAGCCGGGTGCGCGCCTCTGCGTTCCGAGTTTATGAACGGACCTTCGAGGTGGACGCCCAGGACTTCGGCGCCGCCGGGGATACTCTCTCGCGCCAGGTCGGCGAGCTTGGGGAGCGTCTCGTGGTAGAGGTCTCGCGGGGCGGAGATCAGGGTGGGCAGATAACTCGTGACGCCGGTGGCCGTTAGTCCCCTCGACAGCTCCGGCACGCGCCCCGGCTCCGTGGCGATGTCCACCCCGAACGAACCGTTCACCTGCAAGTCCACGAAGCCCGGACACAGGAAATGGTCGTCGTACTCGCGGACCTCGTCTGCCGCGAGCGGTTCGCGGCTCACGTCTTTTACGCGGCTCCCTTCGAGGAGGACCGTGCCTCCCGTCCAGACCTCGTAGTCCGTGACTACGTTTCCACGCAGCGCGATGGTCTTCAACCCGTCATATCCTCCTTATTTTTCGAGATCTCTGCGGGGCGTTCGCGACCGCGACCGTTGCTACGCGGTGCCAGCGCTCCCCGCACCGCGGGCGGGCGACGCGGTCTCGGGGGCGAACTCGTCCACCTTCCTGTCGGGGCGGGCGTCGGGGAGGCGCAGGAGTAGGAAGAGGCCGATGGCCAGGAGCAGGGCGAGCGAGCCTATGGCTACCCGGTAGCTTATGGTCCCGTAGCCTTCGAGGCCGGTCAGGATACCGCCGATGATCGCCGGTCCCAGGATCGCCGAGAGCCTGTTGGTCAGCGCGTAGACGCCGAAGAACTCCCCGATCCTGTCGGGGGGCGAGAGGGCGAGGAGCATGGTCCGGCTGACGGTCCAGGTCCCGCCCAGGGCGCACCCTACGAGCGGACCGGCCAGAAAAAGCATCCAGGGCGCCACTGCAAGGGAGGTGAGCGTGATCGCGGCGAGCCACAGCAGGATCACGGTCACGAGGGTCTTCTTCGGGCCGAACTTATCCGAGGCGAATCCGAAGGCAAGCGAGCCGACGCCGGCGAAGACGGTCGAGAACAGGAGCAGGGTTTGTATCTGGCTCTGCTCCATCGCGAAGACCTGCCGCCCGTAGAGGGACATGTTGGTGATCGCCGTGTTCGCCGCGTCGGTGTAGAAGAAGGTCGCAAGCATAAACGTCCCGAGCCCCGCGTAGACCCGCATGTTCTTCACCGTAGAGAAGATGCCCTTGTAGACCTGCCCCAGACGGACCGGCCGCGGCTCCCTTACGGCCCTGTCCGGGACGAAGAGGAAGGCGGGTATGCTGAAGACGAGGAAGAGGATGGCCGTCGGAAGAAAGGCGTTGGAGTTGGGCTCCGCGGCAGTCTCGATCCAACCTCCCAGAGGCCCGAGCCACGAACGCGCCACCTCTGGTCCCCCGAAGGTCACGCCGAAGAACGTCTGCTCGGAGACGAAGACCGTCAGGAGCAGGATGGCAAGTATGGCCCCAGCGTAGCCCGCCGCCGTCCCGTAGCCGCTAACCCGCCCCGCCCCCCGGCCGACCGAGACCACGGGCAGTAGTGCGTTGTAGAACACGAGCGCCGACTGGAAGGCGACCTCGGCGAGCACGAAGAGAGCGGCGCCTATCAATATGCTCCCCGCGAGGTCCAAGCCCGCTGTCAGGAGCACCGCGACCAGCGTAAAGATCACCAGATACACCCGCCGCCTCTGCCGCAGGTCAGCTATCGCCCCCAGGACCGGCGCCGTCAGCACCACCATGAGGGCTGCCAGGGCCGCCAGGTAGTTCACCATGTCAGAGCCCGCCCCGAGCTCGTCCCCGAACCACAAGGGGAAGAAGTAGCTCAGAATGCTTATCGAGAAGATCGTGTTGGCAAAATCATAGAGACTCCACGACCATACCGCGAGCCCACTGGCCCGCCCCGGCTCGCTACCGCTTCCCGCGGAAGTACCCGTCGTATCCATATCGCTCATGGCGGCGGAAGTATATAAGAGCGGTCCAGAGCCGGTACAGGCCGTTTGGGACTATATCGTCCGGTCAGACTGGCGGCTTTTCGCCCCTCTAGCCGTCCCTGGAGAACTTCGACGGGCCCAATCAGTGCGAATGGACGGGTAGATCGTCGTGGCTGTGGGAAGCGATGCCGTGGTGCTCCTCGCCCGCTTCTTGAACGGGGTCCACGTGGATCACGGCCTTACGCAGGTAGCCGAGGTGATGCACGAGCTGGTGGTTTACCTCCCGGGCGACGGCGTGCCTTTCGGCCACCGAGAGCTCCGGCGAGACCGCGACGTTGATCTCCGCGTGCAGCTCGTGCCCCGACCACCGCGCCCGCACTTCTGTCACGCCCTCGACGCCGGGGACGTGGCTCGCCGTGTGGTGGATCCCGTCTATGACCCCGGGCTCTACACCGTCGAGGAGGCGTACGAAGACGGTCTTCCCGGACTGCCACACGATCACCAGGATCGCCACGGTAATTAGCGCACTGCTCAGCAGCGACAATGAACCGGGACTCGGGCATCTCGTGAGAGAGCTACGAACTGTTTGAAAATCCGCTCCGCGGTCAGGACATGGCCGCGCTGGTCACGCTACCCGCTTCAACCGGCCATAAGCCAGTTCTACGAGCGACTCTGCGCCAAGGACAAGCCCAAGAAGATGGCGCTCACCGCCTGCATGCGCAAGCTGCTGACGCTCCCGGGTGTGCGTTATCTTGCCGGGAGAATAGAAGGAGGGTTCTCATGGCCTCTGGTTCGGCGCCACTTACCTTTGCGACAGCCCCTCCAAGAACTCCTCGGCCTGCTCCTCGCCGTAGGCCATCATCTCGCGGATGAACGATGGACGGCGCTCCAGCTTCGAGGCTGCGTCCAAGTCCCGGGTCATCTCGATCCGGCGTGCCTCGATGAACTTGTACCGGTCCTTCGGGAGGTAGGGGAGGAGACCGTTGATCTCGTAGAGAAAGTCTATCTCCTGGTGGAGCGAGAGGTTGCCCGCCAGCTCTTCGCGCCGGTCCAATATGTCCACCATCGCCATCGGCTCGTGCTTCCGGCGCTGGGGGTTTATCTGGATCAACCATATCTCATCGGGCTTGGTGCTGGCGTCGGGGAACTCTTTCATGAAGTCCCTTATGGGAGGGTTCTGCGAGAACAGGCCGTCCCAGTACACTCCATCCTCGCCGATGCGCACGGCCCGAAACAGCATCGGGAGCGCGCAGGAGGCGAGCATCTTCTCTACCGTGATCTCGGCATCCCTGAAGACCTCGAACTCGCCCGTGCGCACCTCGACGGCGCCGACGAGCAGCTTGGGGCTCGAAGCCGTCACGAGCCCCTCGATCTCCTCGAAGGCGACGAATTCCTCCAGCATCTCCTTCAAGCGTTCCTTGCCCCACTCAGGGTAGAGATACGGGGTGACTTGGGGAAAAGAGACGATACCCTGCAACCGGTTCCCCCCGACGAACAAGTCGTTCAAGGCCCGCTCCGCGGGGGAGTCCGCAGAGACACTCTCCCAGAAGGAGTCCAGCAGCCGGACGGCCTCCTTTCGGTCACCCCTCAAGAGGGCGTACCAGACCAGAAGGGCACAGATCGCCCCGCCGGAAGTGCCGCTCAGGGCTACTATCTCGTACCGCTCGAGCTTCTCCACCAGGAGCCGTTTGAGCACTCCAGCCGTAAAAGCCGAGTGGCTGCCGCCACCCTGGCACGCTATCGCAATGCGTTTCGTCTCGCGCTCCCCATCCACGAAGGTCATTATAAGAGGAGCCCAGCGACGTGTCACACATGCTACTCCTCCCTTATGAACCAGAGGAGCCACTCCGGTCGCTCTCTCTACGGTGCATCGTGCAGGGACGCCACTTGCGGGTCTTCGCCTGGCGCCTACAGCAAAGCCGCCAGCGAGAGCCGGGAGTTTCCGAGAGACTCACGAGAAACAGCCAAACCTTTCATCTCTCGCCGAGAACACGAGAGTTCAGGCCGTATAGACTTTGCGTACAAAGATGTAGGCGTACCGCACTAGAACGTGTACGTGTTTTGGGGGTTCTCCAGACTGGGGGAGTCGCACGGGCCCTGAGATCGGCCCCCAAACGGGAGACTGGCGTGGCGCTTGATGGGAAGGGGAGATGAAAGAACGCAACGGGAACGTACCCATCAAGGTTCTCCTGGCCGACGACCACACGATGTTCAGGAAGGGGCTGGCGAAGATGCTTGCAGTGCGCTTTGATCGCGAACCGGGTAACGATAAAGCCGAGTACGCGGCCCTAGTCGAGGATCGCTGGCAGGACCAGGGGGTAGGGACAGAGCTGACCCGCCGGCTGATCGACGAAGCACGAGACAAGGAGGTTCGGTTCTTTTACGCACTGGTAAAAGGCCAGAACACGCGTATGCTGCAAGTTCTCCGGCACCTCGATCTTCCCGAACAAGAGCGACGAGAGGAAGGCGTCAGGTGTGTGGAGGTCGAACTGGTATCCGAAGAAGAGTAGTGAGTAAGGTAAGACGAAGGAGAAAGGGAGGTCTACGAATGGCATCATTTGCCTTTGCTTTGCCCGTACTGCCGGGTCAGGAGGAGATCGTAAGGCGTATAGGCGAGGCGGTTTCCGAGGACCTTCGGGAGGAGTACGAAGAGTCCAGGAGGAGGCTGGGAATCAGCGAGGAGAAGGTGTGGGTTCAGAGAACGCCCATAGGGGAGGCGATAATCGTGTACTGGGAGACGGAGGATCCCCAGCGCACGCTCCGCGAGATGGCCGACTCCCAGGACGAGTTCGATAAGAGGTTTAGACAGCTCATAGAGACCGCTGCTCCGGCCATAGACCTCACTAAAGCGCAGCCGCTCTCCAACGAGCTACTCTTCGAGTGGCCTG
Organism: uncultured Rubrobacteraceae bacterium; assembly: GCA_902806075.1. Lineage (GTDB taxonomy): Bacteria > Actinomycetota > Rubrobacteria > Rubrobacterales > Rubrobacteraceae > Rubrobacter_F. Next base: position 8,109 of record CADCVG010000007.1, on the reverse strand, counting down.
TGCGTTGAGCCGTCGAAAACACTCATAGCGGAAGCTCGCGGCGGGAGTTCCGCTTCTACTTCTCTGCTCCGTTGGTCGCTTCCCGGCCTTCTCGGAGTCGAAACCCGCGGTTGGAGTCGTGGGGGGTTCCTACGGGGAACCCTCCCCACGAGCGAGCCACTCATCTCGCCGCTCCTTGAGCCACGTCGTACGCAACCTCCCGGCCGCGATCCTGGCCGGTCGGTCCTCCCGGGAGAGTTCGTCCAGGCGCTTGTAGGACACCTTCCCGCCGCTCATCAGAGCTACCAGCCCTTCTTCGGCCTGTCTTTGGTCCTCGGAGGCCAGTCGCCGCAACTGCGCCGGTTGCTCCCCGGGCAGCGGTTCGCCCAGCAGCTTGGCGAGCTGGCCGTCCTTCCGCAGATCCAGATCCCGCAACTCCTCCTGTATGAACCGCTCCCAAACGGCGTCTTGAAGGGCTCTGTTACGCTCCTCCTTTAAGGCCCGGCTACGCTCCTGCGCCCGCTCTGGCGCAAGATCCTCCTGCCACCGGTCCGCCCTCTCGTCGTGGTGCGGACCGTCCCGCAACTCCCGCAACTGCCGGCCGGCCTCGGTCTCGAGCCCGGCTTTGAGCTCTTCTTCGAACGATGCCCCGGTCCTTTCGGCGCGGGCTCGCGCCTGCCGCGCAAGAACCTCGTTCGCCATGTCGGCTACTTGTTGCTTCTCGTGCATGGACTTTCCCTTCCCGACAAGATAGCGAGGGCCGGGACCCCGAAAGACCCCGGCCCTCACTATCTTTCGTGGCTACCAATCGGTAGCCCGGCTGGTTGGACCTGGGGTTAGGCCAAAGAGACGTTGTCCGCCTGCATACCCTTCTGTCCGCGGGTCGCCTCGTAGGAGACCTTCGCTCCCTCTTCGAGGGACTTGAACCCGCTACCGGCTATCCCGGTGTGATGCACGAAGAGGTCTTCGCCTCCCTCATCCGGGGAGATAAAGCCGTAGCCCTTATCGTCGTTGAACCACTTGACCGTTCCTTGAGCCATATATTTGAGCCCACCTTTCTTGTTCCTGGGGCTCCACCGCAATAAAAAAGCCGCTCCTCTTGTCGAGGGCGGCGCTCCGGTCACCATAAAACCCACATCTTCGACTGCATTGTTACTATACCACAATTGGGGCCGAAGCCCTGAAGAACCCCGGTCCTATGAGATCTCCTTCCCGGATTTGGCTTCTCTTCTACTAGAGACATTGCACACCAAGAACCAAGAGTCGTCAGAGCCCGAGCACTTGCTCCAGTCTCTTTCGGTCGAAGCCGACTACCACCTCGCTCCCCCCAACAACGGTAACGGGCGTGGTCATCGTGCCCATTCGCTCCAATTCGGCGATGGCTCCCTCGTCGTCATCAGCGATGTTCCTAATGGCGAAATCCACGCCCCTCTCACGGAGGAACTCCTCCGTCTGCGTGCAGAACATTCAGCCAGGCTGCTGCACGAACAAGACAACGTCTTTTTGTATCATCGCTATGCTCCTCTCGCCGCTTTCACGGAGAGGACATTACCCGGCTATCACATACGCGAAACTGAATATTCGTAGCCTCTCCGATGGCTTGATCCGACAGACCGTTGCTTTTCTGGCTGACCGGTTGGCTGACAAGCTTTTTTCATCCAAACGCGACGTCGAGCGTCATCATGACCGCGAAGCCGGCCATGAGCGTCATGGTGGCGAGGTCTGTGTGACCGCCCTTCTGGGACTCGGGGATGAGCTCCTCGACCACGACGAAGATCATGGCTCCGGCGGCGAAGGCCAGGGCGTAGGGTAGGAGGGGCTGGGCGAAGGTCACGGCGACGACCCCGAGGACGCCGGCAACCGGCTCGACGACGGCCGAGAGTTGCCCGTAGAAGAAGCTCTTGGACGGGCTGACGCCCTCGCGCCTCAGCGGCATGGAGACGGCGGTCCCCTCGGGGAAGTTCTGGAGGCCGATGCCAACGGCGAGTGCCGCTGCCGCCGCGAACGAGGAGGCCTCCTCGGGCACACCGGGAATCCCCGCAGCGACCGCCCCGAAAGCGACACCGATGGCGAGCCCCTCGGGGATGTTGTGCAACGTTATGGCCGAGACGAGCAGTACGCTCCTATGCCAGCTAGTCTTTATCCCTTCTGCCTCCTGCATCGAGCTCCTGGGGTGCAGGTGCGGCAACACCCGGTCTATCCCGCGCAAGAAGATCCCCCCGCCCAGGAACCCGACCACCGCCGGTATCCACGGGGAAGTCCCCCCGGCCTCCGCGAACTCGACCGCCGGCGCGAGGAGCGAGAAGTAACTCGCCGCGATATCACCCCCGCCGCGAACCCGAGCATCGCGTCGAGCACCCAGCGCTTGACCTCCTTGGTCAGAAAGACCAGCGCCGCTCCAAGCGCCGTCATTCCCCACGTGAACCCCGTAGCGAGCAACACCTGTACAACGGGCGACAGACCCTTGACCACATCTAACATGCCCGATCGTCTCCCGATAACCGAATCACGGAACTCATCAGCATGCAAGTCAACGATCTCATGACCATATTGATACCATCCGGACTCAAACTTTAGAGCCTTGCTCCCGGAACTTCGGCCCTCCGGATAAGGGCCGGCGCGAGAGGATGACCACGACCGTCGCCGAGATCGCTGCTTCAGAGGCCTAAAGCCCGCCGCTGCAACTCGAGAATCGTGAAGGCCCCAACGCGGTCAAGAGGCCCACCGGGAACAATGGGACGCCGAAGAGCAGTCCAGCTCCGCCCCTATAAACCCGCTAGGTCGGTCTCCATCGAGATCATATTCGTCGTGGCGCTTTCAAAGATCTCCGGGGTGGATCGCCCGCTCGCCACACCCCCCGGCTCCGGCCCGAACGGCTTTAACTCACATCGCCAAGGATATTCTGCTGTAACTATGAAAACCGCTTCGTTGCCGCACTCTAGTCGGCTGAACCAGCCGTACTCGATTCAAGTACGTCCCTCGGGTTTCTTTACGGGGCGAGCCCGACATTCTCGTTTCACCAGGCGAACCCAGCAGTCGGAGAAGCAGAGACTGGAGCACGGGCAGGGGACAAACCCAAAAGAGAGTTTACACGGCCGAGCAGTATAGCGACGAGCGCTCCAGCTCCGATAAGGATCCAGCCGAGGGGACCTGGTACCGCGAGGCCGAAGAAGCCGCGCAAGGGCCTGGCAGCGAGGGCCGTCACCAGCATGCCAGCGGAGCCGGCCACGGCCCCGAGCACGGAGCGGCTGAGACCACCTTCTGCCCGTCCGGCATCGAGGGTTTGGGCGAGCTGGGTGGCGACGATGCTGGCGAAGGCTACGGTTCGTGCCTGGGCTAGGCCACTGGAGCGCAGCGAGAAGATATAGGCGGCGAGCGCGGGCGCTGCGGTCGCGATCCCGCGGCGCAGAATGTCGTTACGCAAGGGCTTGTCGAGGGCGGATGCGCCTTCACGAGATAAAGCGCCGAGGTCATGGTGCTCGGGTTGCTGAAGCGCCACGGCGAGGGCGGGCAGGACATCCGTAACCAGGTTGACCGCGAGGATCTGGCGGGTAGTCAGCGGGGAGGCGAGTCCTAGCACGCTCGCCCCAACCTCCAGGCCGAGCTCGCCGAGGTTACCGCCTAGTAGCAAGCCAAGAGCCCGTCGGATGTTACGCCAGAAGCTACGTCCCTCTACTAGGGCCTCGACCAGGGTAGAGAAATCGTCGTCGGCGAGTACCACATCGGCGGTTTGACGGGCGACCTCCGTGCCACCGCGTCCCATCGCCACGCCCACGTCCGCGAGTCGCAAGGCCGGCGCGTCGTTAACACCGTCACCAGTCATCGCCACGGTGTGGCCCCGGCGCTGGAGGCTCTCGACGATGCGCAGTTTATCCAGGGGTGTGACTCGCGCGACGATCGTCGTACGCTCGAGGCGCAGGTCCAACTCCTCGTCGTCGAGTTCGGCTATCTCCGAACCCGTGAGGACGCGGTCGCCATCCGGCAGGCCGGCTTCCCGGGCGATGGCTCGGGCGGTAGAGGGATGGTCGCCGGTGAGCATAACCACGCGTACCCCCGCGTCGTGGCAGCGGCGAACCGCCTCCGGCACTGCGGGCCTCAATGGATCGCTGATCCCCAGGAACCCGAGGGCGACGAGCCCGCGCGGGTTATCAAGCGTGGCGTCAGGCGAACCTTCGGCGACCATGAGCACACGCAGGCCGCGCTCGGCGAGGCGCCTGGCCTGCGCGAGCAACACACGTCTACCGTCCTCGTCCAGGGAATGTTCGTCGCCGTCGCGGCGCACCCGGTCGCACCGGGGGGTTAGTGACTCTGCTGCGCCCTCCACACACAGGCGTCCCTTGACGACGTTGGCGTGGAAGCCCCTGGCCGAGTCGAAGGGTAGCTCGGACTCGCGCTCCACCCGCAGATCATCTCCGAAACCCGCATCCTTGGCAGCCTCGGAGACGACGGCGTCGGTCGGGTCCCTGAAGGCGTCGGAGGCGTCCGGGTGCGGGCCAGCGAGAGCGGCGGTGAGCAGCACGCGGTGTGAGCCGGGCGGCAGGTCGGCAGGGAGGCCCACCTCCCCGTCGGCATCGGCTACGATACGGAGCGCAAGGCGCCCTTCGGTCAGGGTTCCGGTCTTATCGGTGCAGGCGACGTCGACCCGCCCGAGGGCCTCGACGGCCGAGAGGTGGCGCACGAGGGCGTGGCGGCCAGCTAGGCGCCGGGCCACAGCCGCCTCGCCTATCTTGGCGAGGAGCGGCAGACCCTCGGGCACGGCGGCGACGGCGATGCTCGCCCCGATGGCAAGCTGCGGCAAAAGCGCCCGGCCCCGCAGAAGGCCGGAGACAAAGACGATCGCGCCGCCCGCCGCGACCAGCGGAAGCACCCGTCGGAGCATCACGTTCAGGCGTGCGGTGAGGGGGCTCGGGTGTGGATCTTCCCCGGCGAGCGCCGCTGCGGTCGCGCCCATCCGGGTGTCGCGGCCGACGGCGACCGCCACGGCGCGCCCGGTTCCGACGACGACGTCGCTGCCCTCCAGAACGATGCGGGCAGCGTCGGTCTCGCCATCCGGGGCCTTCGAGACGGGCAGCGACTCTCCGGTGAGGGCCGCTTCGTCGATCTCCAGGCCGTGGGCGGAGAGCAGGCGGGCGTCGGCGGCGATTCTATCCCCCGGTGCAAGCAGCAGGATGTCCCCCGGCACGACCTCCTCCGCCGACACTGTGGCCGGATGGCCGTCGCGCAGGACGCACGCGTTGACGGTGCCCATACGCTCCAGCGTCTCGGCCGTGCGATCGGCTTGCCGCTCCTGCCAGGCGCCGGCGGCGGCGTTTGCCACGATCATCGTCCCGATCATGGCCACGTCGCCGGTCGCCCCCAGGGCGAGCGAGAGGCCCGCTCCGGCGGCGAGGATTCCGGTCAAGGGGGAGCGGATCTGGTCCAGGATCGCGGCCAGAAGCCTGTTGCGCTGCTTTGTCGTCGGCGTGGGGCGCCGTCGCTCCGTAGCCTCGGCACTTGCGAGGCCCTCTTCGGTGGTATCCAGGGCGCGCAGCACGTCGGCCGTGCCGCGCTGCCCCCATCGTTCCGGTCGCGGGTCTACCATCCGTGGGGCGAACGAGTGTGGGCGCTCCCCGCCACGCAACCGTGCCCACCCTGCCGCGATGGCGCCAAGCGCCGAGACGGTCGTAGGATAGGAGGCACGGTCCACTCCCGGCGTGGTCCACACACCCATGACCGCGCCAGCGAGGTCGGCCGCCGCCGAGAGCGCGACCGAGTCACGCACCGCCTTATCGCGGCGCGCTCCCGCGTCCAGGATAGCGGCGATCCCACCGAGGTCGGGGGCCAGCAGGTCGGCGCGGGCGGGCAGGTGGCTACGGCCGTCCGTTATGCCGACTGCCAGGTCACAGGCGGCAAACGCCGCCGCAGCGTTCGCATTGTCCGAGACGAACGCGACTAGCGCTCCGCCCTCCTGTCTCCCTCTGATGGTTTCGACCGCATCGTCGCTCGCGATCAGGGGCGTCTCCGCGCGGCGGGCGACCGCCTGGGCGGCTGCCGGGTCTCCGGCGGCGAGTAGCCCGACCTCCACCCCGTGCTGCCGACACGCCCCAACCATCTCAGCAATCCCCGGCGCGAGCCGAGGCCGGAGTACTACGATCCCGAGCGGTCCCTCCTCGTCACCGAGCATCAGCAGGTAGTCGCCATGGTTACGTAGGCGGGCGGCGGGCGGCAGCGAAGCCCGGTCCTCGACAGGCCGGAGAGAATACCTAACTCCCTGTACCTGCGCGATGGCGGCCTCGCCGTCGAAGGTCCCTTCGGTCGCCGTTGCAGTCCCAGCGGCACGAAAAGCATCTCCCCACGGCGATCCGGCTGCAGCGGAGACCTCCGCGGCTCGGGCGAGAACCCCGGAGGCGTCGTGGGCCTCATTCAACGGCAGCACACCGCCGATCTCAAGGCCGCCGGTGAGCACGCGGGGTCCGTCGATCAGGAGGACGCCTGGTAGACGCACGCTCCGGTCTGAGCGTGTACCGACCACCGTCACTCCCGACCGCAGCACTCGCGCGGACGCGCCAGAGTCTGCGGCCTCCGCGCCCGTGATGGCCGCGCGGGGATTGATCAGCAGCAACGCCTTGAAGGCTCGGGAGAGGGAGCGATAAGTGAGAGCGGTCGCCACGGCGTACGCAAACGCGAACGATCCCACGCCTCGCAGGTACCGGTCGTAGAGCGATGGGACTACCGGAACGCTCCGGGGCTCGAGCAGGAACGGCTCGCCGCTCCGTAGCTCTAGCACGAACGGCCCGCCGTGAAGCCGCGCCCCGGCGGGGACGACGACGCCCGGCGCGACCGGCGTGGGTAGGCCGTCGGGGCCGGTTGCAGTGCCCGCGCCTTCTATTACCTCCCCGGCGAGCGGGGTGCGCTCGCCTGCCCGCAAGCGTATCACCGCGCCAGGGCGGGCCGGGGGGGCGTTCTCTACCTCCTCTTCGTAGTGGCGCCAGGCGGCTCTTCGCGCACGGATCTCGGTGAAGAGGCGCAGCGCCTCCGCGGCACTGAGCGCCAGGCCGAGAGGGCTGCCGGAGAGGACCTGGAGGGCTATGCCGGTCGCGCTGAAGACCAGATCGGCCGTGTCCGTCCCGAGGATCTCACGCAGTCCGTCTCTGAACACGGGGAAGCCTCGCAGGATGCTGACTACGCCTCCCGTTACGATTGGGATAGCGCTGCGGGTCGGTGGTCCCTCGCGGCCGGCTAGCCGTCGCGTGGCAAGCAGCCCGAGCCCGAGGCCCGCCCCCGCTGCACGGGTCGCGGTCTGCCTAGCCGGCTCAGGGTCGAGCGGGTGATTGGGCCGGTCCTCGTCGGAGTGCGCCGGCAGCTCCAGACTCGAGACCTCGGTTACTAGGTCCTCCAGGGCCACCTGGTGCTCGATGAACTCGACCAGCACACGACTGGTAAGCGGGCTCGCGCTCGCCCGCACGACCCCCGGTCGCCGTTCGAGGTCCTCGACCACGTCACGGGCGAGACCCGGGTCACGGTCCAGGCCCCGCATGGCGATGCGCGCGCGTCTTAACTGCCCGCTTCGTTCGTGCTGTACTGGCGGAGGCACCGGTTCTTCTTCGAGCTTACCAGCCGGTTCGTCCGATTTCACCTCCCGCACCGCCCGGAGGACGTCCTCGTCGTCAGTCGCGGCTGGGTCGAACCGGATCAGGACGTTGCCGGTTAGCGGGTTGGCCCGCGCGCTGCTTACCCCCTGCACCCGGCGCAGCCGGGCCTCCAGGCCGCGCGGCCCACGCCCCTCCCAGCCCGGCAGATGCACCCGCATCCGGCCCGGTATCGCGTGGACGACGCGCGGCTCCCCAGCAACGGCTAAACTCATTCAATCTCCCGACTTCTCATATGATCCCTAAAGTGGGGCGCAGGCAGGGCACAGTTTCAGCGCCCCGTCAGACACCCCAAGTTACCTTTTTCTTGCTTTCCGAAAACGGCGCGAAGCTCTGCGGTTGGAGTTCCGGTCTACGGTCTCTCAGCCTTCGCCCTCTTCTCGACGTCTTTCATGGTGATCTGACCCCTTGCCCCAGTTCCCGGGATCTGCGCAAGGTCCAGGCCCAACTCCTCGGCCTTGCGGCGGGCCGCCTCGGTGGCTTTGATGGTCTTCGCAATGTT
>CADCVG010000006.1 GCA_902806075.1 uncultured Rubrobacteraceae bacterium | reverse complement strand
AGAACTATTACCTGGCGTCTGACCCACCAAGAGCCGTGGTTCGAGAACCACATCGGCACCCTCGAACTGCGTGGGCGAGAGGCCTCGCTAAAGATCGAGCAACCCTCCTCGCAAGATCCGGAAGGCACGTGCCTCCACAAAGTCTTCGAGCACCGCCTGGCATGAGGAGCTGTTGATTATTCAACGGCTGGCAACCAGCGAAAACCCAGATCCAGGAACCAAGCAGCAAGGAGGCAGTCGTGAAGGTAGTTTCGGCTAGAGACGCAAAGACCCGGCGTGGTCCGGAGGAGTGGTTCACCGGCGCCGTGTGGATGGAGGCGACCCCCGCCGGTACGCCGCCCGACGCCGGCATCTTCCGCGTGCTCTTCGAGCCCGGTGCGCGAACCAACTGGCATATCCATCCGGAAGGCCAAATCCTCTACGTCGTAACCGGAGAAGGACGGGCGCAAAAAGAAGGCGAGCCGGCAGTAGAGATCCACACCGGCGACACCGTCTACTTCGCCCCCGGCGAGAAGCACTGGCACGGCGCCGCGCCCGACACCTTCATGGTCCACGTCGCCATAAACCCGGCCGCGAACTCCGACGGCGGCACCGACTGGCTGGAGCAGGTCACCGACGAGGAGTATTCGGGTGAAGTAAGGTGAGATAAAGAGAAAGGGCCAGGCTCGTAAGCCCGGCCCCTGGCTGAAAGCTAACTGCCGAGAGTTGAAGCTCTAGATCTTGTCCTCCGGCTGGGGGGCGTTCTCGCCGCGGGCGAAGGTGAAGTAGGCCTCCGGGTCGTCGGCGCTCTTGCGTCCGGCCTGGACCATTGCGAAGCGCAGGGCGAGGCCGCCGAGCAGGACGAGCGTTGACGTGAACATGCTCTTGCCGCGCGTCTCCTTGCCGGAGAGGAGCGCCAGGGGTGCAGCGATGCCGCCGAGGAGCGTCCCGCCAACGAAGAGCGGAGCTATCTCCCTGGAGAAGAGAGGCTTGCTCCACCGGCTCATCCGTACGAGCGAGGCCGCGATGAGCCCGGCCTCTATCAGGAGGGTGGCTCGCTCCGCGCGCCGGAGGACGTGGTGGGTCTTCTTCTCGCCCCAGTGACCGAGGTGCAGTACCAGCGAGAGGTACGAGAGTGCCGTCGAGACACCGGAGGCGAGGAATGTCGGACCCATCAGCATCCAGTTGCGCGCCCAGATCGGGACGGAGGTCGCAGAGAGGAGCGTGCCCGTATTCGACCCGACGAACAGGGCGACCGGTAGAGCGAGCACGGAGAGGAAGCGTGCCGGAACAAGCCTGGCTACGAGCCGGGGGAGCAAGCCGCGACCGAGCAGCCCGTCCTCGGCGGCTTGGCGTGCCGCTATAAGACCTGCCAGATTACCGTACACGACGAGCGCCCAGCTCTGATTCGACATTGGAGAGCGGAGCTTCCAGATACGCATCATGTTGTAGAAGCGCTCGGGGCGGCCGAGGTCCCAGATCAGGAGTATCGGGCTCAGGATCATGGTGACGAGCGCAGTGTACCGGCCGATCCTGGTGAGCGCCTCGTCCTTGTGTCCCAGGACGTTCGCCAGCGTCGTGAAGAGCTGCACCCCCGCGCTTATACCGCCGATCCAGAAGTAGATCGGGATTTGCCACGTCCAGTGCGCCCGCTTTATCGGCGGGATGCCATAGTAGTACTTATCCTTACGCTGGGAATCGGTCTCTGGATGGTGAGAGGTCTCGATCTTCCCGTTCTGCTGCTGCCGGGTCTCTTGCGTAACGTCCGCCATCTCTCCCCCTAGTCCCTGAAGGCCAGCGCCACGACGGCCCCAAGCACGGTCGCGGCTACGGCGCTCGCCACGAAGCCGCCCTTGACCTTCGCCTGTGGCAGGAACGGGTGGGCGGGCAGATTGTAGGTCTCCGGCTCGTCCATGAGGATGAACTTGGAGTGGTCCCCGTTGATGCCGCCGGTCCCCCCTATCTCGGGCGTCCCGTAGATATACGCGTTCTCGTAGCCCTTAGCGTGCAGGGTCGCGACCCGCTCCGCGGCGACCTGCTTCAACTCCTCGACGTCGCCGAACATGATCGAGTTGGTTGGGCACGCTTTGGCGCAGGCGGGCTCTAACCCGTCGCGCTGCCTGTCGTAGCAGAGCGTACACTTGAAGACTCTGCCGTCCTCCGGAACCTGCGTTATGACACCGTAGGGGCAGGCCGGCACGCAGTAGCCGCAACCGTTGCAGACGTCGGGCTGTATGTACACGTTGTCAAACTCGTTGCGGATGATCGCACCGGTCGGACATGCCTGCTGGCAGGCCGCCTCGACGCAGTGCTTGCATACGTCGCTCATGAACGTCCAGCGCCCGAGACCGTCCAGCTCCGCGCCGCCGGGCAGCGTCTGGTGTACGTCCTCAGCCAGGGCCAGGAGGTCAACGTCGCCGGTTAGCTTGCGCTGCTTCTTCGGGTTCTCGATAAAGGCGACGTGGCGCCACGTGGTCCCCGAGAGCTGCTTGGTGTTATCGTAGGAGTCGCCGGTCAGCTCGTAGCCGTCGGCGGGGATCTGGTTCCACTGCTTGCAGGCCACCTCGCAAGCCTTGCAGCCGATGCAGACCGTGGTGTCGGTCAGGAATCCTGTCGCCAATTTAGCTACTTCCCTTCTAGTACGCGGCGCCGTACATCATCCGTGGGCGCCGCAGGGTCTTTGCTGACGCGGAACCACCTGGCGCCGAGGGCTATGTGCTGGGGGGTGTAGATGCGCTCCACCATCCCCGTTCCCGTGTTGTAGTAGATCCCGGGCTGCAAAACTACGCTCCCGCGCACGGGCTTGAGGTTCTTGTCCCTGGCCTTGGGGTGCTCGGTCAGCCACCGCCCGAGGTCCATCAACTCCTGCTGCATCGCCTCCCGCGAGGATGTCTCGGCTTGGTACGTATCGCTGCGGGTGTCCCCGCGCGCGCCAGCGGCGCTCCCGCCCCCCTGAAAACCCGGCTCGCTGATGTGCATATCGCGGCCTATGCCACCACGCGGATCGCTCATACGCGCCCCTTCTCCAGATTGGCGGTAAAGGCCTTCGCCTCGTGCATGGCCACGTTGGCTTCGAGAGAGACCGGCATCAGATCGTTCACGATGTCGCCCTTCACCAGCCCGTTCGGCCCGAAGTGGTAGGGGATGCCTATGGTGTGCAGCTTCTTGCCCTCGAAGTCGTAGACCGGGATGCGGTCGGTGACCAGGGCCTTGCAGTGGATCTTACCGCGGCTCGTCTCGACGGTAACCCATCCGGCGTTGTTCACGCCCTTCTCGGCGGCGAGATCCGGGCTGATCTCTACGAAGAGCTCGGGCTGGAGCTCGCTGAGCCAGGGGATCCAACGGCTCATCGCCCCGCTGGTGTGATGTTCGGTGAGCCGGTACGTGGTTACCACGTATGGATACTTGGGGTCCATGGGCCTGTTGTAAGGGTTGTCTGGCCGGTCGAAGGTCCTGACGGCCGGATCGTACTGCTGGCTGTACATGAGGTTAGGCACCGGGGACTCCAACGCCTCGTAGTGGATCGGGAGCGGCCCGTCCTTGAGGCCGACCGGCGCGAAGAGCCAGCCCTTCCCGTCGGCCTGCAGGATGAACGGACCGTCGCCGGGGAGGGCGTCCACCCCACTGGCGTTCTCGCCCGGGCGGTAGGAGGGTGGCTTGGTCGCCTGAAAGTCCGGGATGTCGTGGCCGACCCACTTCTCCTGCTCCTCGTCCCACCAGACGAGCTTCTTGCGCTCGCTCCAGGGCTTGCCGTCGGGGTCGGCCGAAGCCCGGTTGTAGAGGATGCGGCGGTTCGCCGGCCATGCCCAGCCCCACTCGGCGGCGACGTTGTCCTGTTCCCGATGGGGCTTTCGCCTGCGCGACTGGTTCACCCCGTCGGCGTAGACGCCCGAGTAGATCCAGCCACCGCAAGCCGTCGAGCCATCGTCCTTCAGATCCGCGAACCCGCCTACCGGCTTCCGGTCGGCTACCGTGTAGCCGCTCACCTCCTTGATCACACTCTCGATGTCCGGCTCGTTACGCTCGCCCTCGACGGGATAGTCCCAGGTGACGGCTTTTATCAGCGCGTCGCGCGGCTCCTCGGAGTCCTTGTAGAGCTCCTTGAGCCTGCGCCCGAGGTGGAAGACGAACCATGCATCCGAGCGAGCGTCATCCGGTGGCTCGACCGCTTTGTCGTGCCACTGAAGCATCCGCTGGGTCTGCGTGAAGGAGCCTTCCTTCTCCGCGATGAGCGCCATCGGAATGTAAAAGACCTCCGAGCCATTCTCTTTCGGGTCGACCCCGTCTAGCTTCCAGGCGGTGGCGGTCTCGACCTCGAAAGCGTCGAGCACGACGAGCCAGTCGAGGTTCCTCAAGGCGTCGCGGGCGAGGCGCGCGTGCGGGCCTCCCACCGCGAAGTTCTGGCCGAAGACGAAGCAGCCTTTCACGCCTCCGTCCTTCATCTCCATGATCGTTGGGTAGTAGGAGTGGTCGCCTGAGAGGCGCGGGAAGTGGTCGAAGATCTCGTCGCCGTTCTCGGGGTCGAAGTCGTCACCGTACCACGCCTTGAAGAGGCTCGTTATGTACTTCGGGAAGTTGTTCCACCATCCCGTATCGGCGGTCTCGCTCTCCACGTAGGACTGCCACGTGTCGTGGTCTTTGATCACGTCGGGCATAGGCAGGTAGCCGGGGAGGATGTTGTAGAGCGTGGCGATGTCGGTAGAGCCCTGGATCGTGGCGTGCCCGCGCAGCGCCATGATCCCCCCGCCTGGCCGGCCCATGTTTCCGAGCAGGAGTTGCAAAATGGCGGCGGAGCGGATGATCTGGACGCCCTTGGAGTGCTGGGTCCAGCCGACCGCGTAGCAGAAAGCCGTAGTCTTGTCGCGCCCGGAGTTCTCGCAGATGGTCTCGGCGACCTTCAGGAAAGCTTCCCTCGGCGTGCCGCAGATCCTCTCGACCATCTCGGGGGTGTACCTGGCGAAGTGGCGCTTGAGGATCTGGAACACCGTGCGCGGATGCTGGAGGGTCTCGTCGCTCGGGCGCTCGCCCTCGTGAACCCCCCGCTGTCCCTGTCCCCCGCCGGAGTCGCCGAACATCCGACCCTGGCTCCCCCCCACCGACGCGTAGTCGATGGGCATACCTTCGTAGGCCCAACTCTCCATGTCGTACGCCTGCTTCTCGTCGTCCCAGCCGGAGAACAGACCCGTGGTGTCGACGTCTTCGTACTCCTCCGTTATAAGAGTCGCCGCGTTCGTGTAGCTCTTCACGTACTCCTCGAAGTACTTCTCGTTCTCGAGGACGTAGTTGATCATGCCACCCAGGAAGACTATGTCAGTACCGGGCCGGATAGGCGCGTAGATGTCGCACATCGCCGAGGTGCGGGTAAAGCGCGGGTCTACGTGGATGAGCGTAGCACCCTTCTCCTTGGCGATCATCGGGTGACGGAATCCGACCGGATGGGCCTCGGCCATGTTCGAGCCCTCGATCAGGATACAGTCCGCGTTCTGCAAGTCCATGAGAGAGGTAGTAGCGCCGCCCCTGCCGTACGTGATGCCCAGACCGGGCACCGTAGCGCTGTGTCATATTCGCGCCTGGTTGGTAATCCTCACGAACTGTAGCGAGTGGAGGAGCTTGGTGATGAGGTAGTTCTCCTCGTTGTCGATGGTCGCACCGCCGACGGAAGCCACCGCCATCGAGCGGCTTAGCTTCTTTCCCTCCTCGTTCTCATCCTCCCAGTTCTCGTCGCGGGTCTTTTTCACCCTCTGGGCGATCATATCCATCGCCTCTTCCAGCGATAGCTCCTCCCAGTCCTCGGAGTAGGGCCTGCGGTACTTGACCTTGGCCCAGCGTTGGGGCGAGACGACCATGCCGTAGATGGCCGAGCCCTTGGGGCAGAGGGTGCCGGCGTTTATGGGGCTGTCGGGGTTGCCCTCTATGTCGATGATGCGTCCCTCGCGGTGGTAGACCAGCGTCGAGCAGCCGACCGCGCAGTACGGGCAGACGCTCACGGACTTCTTGACGCCCGGGTCGTTGATGCGTGCCCGGAGGTCGCGGGTAGCGGGGCTCACCGGATGCTCCACCTTCACCCCGACGTGGTTCTTGATCTTGCTCCACAACCCGTCCGCGTCAGTCACCTTGAGGAACATGCCTCACTCCTTCCCTTATCGCAGATATTCTTTTCCCTATCGTGGTTCTCCCCCGTTAATTCTAAACGTATAGTCAAACGCACGAAACAGTTTTCTCTTACAAACGACTATTTTCGTGTCCGATTCGTTGAGAAGCTCCCACTGCGCAAGTAGGTATTGTACGAGTTTTACTCATCTGGTACCGTGGTATACATAGTGCCGTTGGATGGCGCTTTGGGGAAGGAGGTAGACAAGGAAAAGCCCAACCGTGGGGACACTGTCCCCGACCAGATCTTGCAGTTTCGAGCAACTCTCTTCATTTAAGGAGTGATCTCCGTGGCGGACAACAGGTGCGTGGTCTATCAGGGGCCGGGCGAGGTAACGATCGAGGACATCGGCTACCCGAAGCTCGAGGTCCCCGAGTACGTGGCGAGTAACATGGGGTACAGGAGCACCTCGGCCCCGCACGGTGTAATTTTGAGGATCGTCTCGACTAACATCTGTGGTTCGGATCAGCACATGGTCCGGGGCCGGACGACGGCGCCGCAGGGACAAACCCTGGGGCACGAGATCACCGGCGAGGTGATCGAGGTCGGCGACGACGTCCAGTTCATCAAAGAGGGCGACCTCTGCTCCGTCCCGTTCAACATCGCCTGCGGGCGCTGCCGGGCGTGTAAGGAGCGCATGACCGGCATCTGCCTCAACGTCAACCCGGAGAGGCCCGGCTCGGCCTACGGCTACGTGGACATGGGCGGCTGGCCCGGCGGGCAGGCCGACTACGTAATGGTCCCCTTCGCGGACTTCAACCTCCTGCCGTTCCCCGACAAGGACCAGGCGATGGAGAAGATCCTTGACCTCACCATGCTCAGCGACATCTTCCCGACCGGCTACCACGGCTGCATCAAGGCGGGCGTGACGACGGGCTCGACAGTCTACGTCGCGGGCGCCGGTCCGGTCGGCCTCGCGGCGGCCCACTCGGCGCAGCTCTTGGGCGCGGCAATCGTCATCGTCGGCGACGCGTTCGAGGAACGTCTCAACCAGGCCCGTAGCTTCGGTTGCGAGACGCTAGACATCACGCAGGATGCCTCTGTAGAGGATCAGATCGCTGAGATCGTGGGTGAACCGATAGTTGACTGCACGGTCGACGCCGTTGGCTTCGAGGCACGCGGGGGTGGCTCGGAAGGGGGAGAGGCCCCGGCCACGGTGCTTAACGACGCCATGTCCATCACGCGCGCCGGTGGAAGCATCGGGATACCGGGCCTGTACGTAACAGAGGATCCCGGCGCGTCGGATGAGCAGGCCCAGCATGGCCTGCTCGCCATGAACTTCGGCCTCGGCTGGGCCAGGAGCCACGCTTTCTACACCGGCCAGTGCCCGGTCATGCAGTACAACCGCGAGCTGATGATGTCGATCCTGAACGACAAGGCCCAGATCGCCAAGGCCGTCAACGCTACCGTCATCTCCCTGGACGAGGCCCCGGAGGGATACAAGGAGTTCGACTCCGGCGTCTCCAAGAAGTTCGTACTCGACCCGCACGGCGACCTACAGGGCGCCCAGAGGGCCTAGCAGCGCGAACACAACTCGCGAGCGGTTTGCCCAGAGGGGCCGGGATTTTCCCGGCCCCTCTCTTTCTGGTCCCGGCATCCCTCTGTACTCCTCATGGCATGCATATATGATGATGCACCTACGCTGGTACACTTGGCGGTAGACTGAACCAGGAGATACGAATGCTAGAGAAGGCGAAAGCCGGGGACAAAGCTCGGCGTGGGAGCAAGACGAAGGTCCGGGTGCGGGTCGCCGAGGACGGTCGTATACGTGTACGACCGGATACGCTGGCGACCGAGGAGCCGATGGAGATACGGCTCATCACGGGAGGGGAAAGGCAGACCGTCGCCGTGACCATGCGTACGCCGGGGGCGGACTTCGAGCTCGCGGCGGGGTTTCTGTACGGCGAGGGGATCTTGTCCTCACCGGAGGAGATAGAGAAGATTAGCTACTGCGTGGACGCCGACGTCGACGCAGGGCAGAAGTACAACATCGTCAACGTGGAGCTGCGCGGGGGCCGCGACTACGACCTGCGCTCCCTGGACAGGCACTTCTACACCACGAGCGCCTGCGGGGTTTGCGGCAAGGCGAGCCTGGAGCAGCTAGAGCTGCGTGGATGCCCCGTGATACCCTCTGGGCCGGAGGTTCCGGTGGAGACCATCTACGCGCTGCCGGAGAAGCTGCGGGAGGCGCAGGGGCTCTTTGAGGCGACGGGTGGCCTGCACGCCGCGGCCCTCTTTGATAGGGAGGGGAACCTCATAGCACTCAGGGAGGACGTGGGGCGGCACAACGCCACCGACAAGCTCATAGGCTGGGCGCTACTCGAAGGGAGGCTGCCCCTCTCGGAGAACATCGTCATGGTCAGCGGACGGAGCAGCTTCGAGATCCTGCAGAAGTGCCTGACCGCCGGGGTACCGATGGTCTGCGCCATCTCCGCACCGAGCAGCCTCGCCGTGGACGTGGCCCGCGAGTTCAACATGACGCTGGTCGGCTTCTTGCGTGGCAATCGCTTCAACGTCTATAGTGGCTACGAAAGAATCCGTGCGTGAGGCTTAGAAAGGGGAGAAACGCTAACTCCATAAGTTAACGGGAGGGTATTAACGGGAGGGTAAAAAGGGGAAGATACAGTCTTGGCAAATAGGTGCAAGGACTTTAGAAGGAGGAGTTAAGTGTCTAGTCAGACAGCAAGTGCGGCTACCCCAAACCGGTGGGTGGTTGCCGCAGCCGCAGTGTTAATGCAGCTCGGGCTCGGAGCCGTCTACGCTTGGAGCATCTTTAGGGTGCCGCTCTCAGAGAACTACGGCACGGGCATCACCGCCGTTAACTGGGCGTTCTTTATCACGATCCTTATGATCGGCTTCGCGGCCTTTGCCGGTGGCCAGTTAGTGGGACGGCTGGGGCCCCGCATCGTCGGTGTGATGGGCGGCGTGGTGTACGGGATAGGAGTTGGCCTAGCCTACTTCGCCCAAGACAGCCTCGTCGTCCTGTACCTGACATACGGCCTCATCGCGGGGATCGGTCTGGGACTAGCCTACATAATCCCGATTCAGGTGCTCCCCAAGTGGTTCCCGGACAGGCCCGGCTTCGCGACCGGTATAGCGGTGATGGGCTTCGGTGGCGGGTCTGCGGTTACCGTGCCTGTCGCCGGCTACCTGGTCCCGGCCGTCGGACTGTTCGGGACCTTCGGCATCCTGGGGCTTGCCTACATCGTCTTCGTCGGCGGCGCGGCCTTCTTCATCACGAACCCGCCCGAGGGCTACAGCCCCGAAGGCTACGAACCCTCCGAGGAGGAGAGCAGCCAGGAAGAGGAGCGCACACGCGACTTCAAGGGTGCCCTTAGCACGTGGCAGTGGTACGCCCTATGGGCCATGCTCTTCTTGAACGTGACCGCCGGACTCTCGATCATCTCCGACGCCAAGGCGATTGCCTCCGAGCTCGGCGGAGCCACCGCGACCCTCGCCTCGGCCTTTGTCGTCATCCTGGCCGTCGCCAACGCGGCGGGGCGACTCGGCTGGGCCACCCTTTCAGACTATATCGGCCCGAGAAACGTCTTCCTGACGATGTTCCTTATTCAGGCCGTGCTGTTCCTGCTGATACCACTAGTGGGGAGAGACGTGTTCTTCCTCCTCACTATCTTCTCTTTCATCATTCTGACGTGCTACGGCGGCGGCTTCAGCACGATGCCCACGTTCGCGAGTGCGTATTTCGGGTCCCGAAACGTCGCAACGATCTACGGGGCCATGCTTACCGCCTGGGGGCTCGCCACCCTCCTTGGTCCGCTGGTCCTGGCGATCTCCACGGATATAACCGGCACGTACGACCTCGCCCTCTACATCTCGGCCGGTATCATGTTGGTCAGCGCAGCTATCCCGCTAGTCATCAGGCCACCTGAGTCTCCCAGAGAGTCTGAGGAGGCGGACACTCAGGCGGAAGCCCGAGCGTAGTAACTGGAACCTCCCACGATGGCTTGACGCAGTCACCCATCTATGACGAAGCTCGAAGAGCCTCCGGCGGCAGTTGCCAGGGGCTCTTCCCTCTCTTGGTTGAGGTAGCCCAGCGCGGCTCTACGAGTCGATAGAGAGAAACGACGAGTAGGTTCGCGTGGAGCGAACCTACTCGTTCAGGGAGTTGGCGTGGAGAAGGGAGGCGTTCGTATGCCCGCGGCGATCTTCTTCAGGCCACCGTTCTTGGCAGCGTTCACGATGGCATTAAACAGCGAGACTACAGAGCCTATCACCTCCTCCTACGACGAGATCCACATCTGCGCTACCCGACCGGCACAAGCAACGTGGAGCGGGAGATCCGGGAAAGCGATCTCCCTGGCGCAAGAGCCACACGCCACGACGTAGCAGCGCGAGAACCGCAACGCGTCCTCGTCGGAGCCCTCGCCCTCCAGGTTCACTCTTCGCTCGCCGGAAAGATGCTCGTGAGGCGCAAACCCCTTCTCCCGACGGTCGAGGGCTGCACGCCTCCGAGAGACCGGATAGTGTAAGGTATGTTCCAACGCATTCGAAGAGGAGGCGCGCCTGAACGAAGAACCGCAGATACCACGCCGCTACGTAAAGATCCGTGGGAAGCGGGCGACGGCGGAGGTGTGGGCTTCGATTCCAGGGCGCGAGAACGAAGAGATCTGGCTAAAAGCCATCAGACCGGTCGTGAAGCTCGCCGGGGAAGCAGATAAGGACGTTTACGGCCTCATCGGCAGGGTACATGCGGCCCTCTCCGAGGTCGGCCTCCGGCGCCGGGCGCAGAGATTCGTCATGCGAGCCTACTACGCAGGAAGCTACGACGAGGCGCAGCGCATAGCCAGGGAGTTCGTAGAGTTCGAGTAGAGGCGGAGCGAGGATCGTTTTCCGACCCTTACGACCGGTCGGGGATCAGCACGCAAACGCACGAAAAGAGAGGCGGAGATTCCCCCGCCCCTCTCTGTTCGCCTCTCGGCGACGCTTCGCTAGTTGCTCCTACGACATCTGCTGCTGGGTCTGCTCCTGGATAGTCTCCGCGATGCTCGGGTCGGCCAACGTAGAGGTGTCCCCCAGTTCCTCGCCCTGGGCGATGTTTTGCAGGAGGCGCCGCATGATCTTACCCGAGTTCGTCTTGGGCAGATCCTCGACGGCGTAGACCCTGTCGGGGCGGCTGATCTTGCCGGCCTTGTCGGCCACCTCGCCTATGAGATCCTTTTCGAGGTCCTCGCCGTACTCCTGGTCGCCCTGGAGGATCACGAACGCAACAGGCGCCTGGCCCTTGTCCTCGTCCTCGACCCCTATGACCGCCGCCTCGGCGACCGCCTCATGGTTCACTAGGGCGTTCTCTATCTCCACGGTGGAGAGCCTGTGGCCGGCGACGTTGAGCACGTCATCGATACGCCCCGTGATGGTGTAGTAGCCGTCCTCGTCGCGCTTGGCGCCGTCCTCGACGTAGTAGATCTCGTCGGAGATCTCCGAGAAGTACTCCTCCTTGTAGCGCTCGGGATCCTGCCACAAAGTCCTGGTCATGGAGGGCCACGGCTTGTTCACGGTAAGCGCACCACTGCCGGCGCCCTCTATGAACTCCTCGGTCTCCTCGTCCCACAGATCCGGGAAGATGCCGGGGAAGGGCTTGGTAGCGCTACCGGGCTTGAGCGTGGTTATGCCGGGCAGGGGGGCTATCATGATCCCGCCCGTCTCGGTCTGCCACCAGGTGTCCACCACCGGGCAACGCTCTCCGCCGAAGTTCTCGTAGTACCACACCCACGCCGCCGGGTTTATAGGCTCGCCGACGCTACCGAGGAGCCGCAGGCTGGAGAGATCGCTCCCTTCCAGGGGTCCGGTTCCCTGCTTCATGAACGCCCTTATCGCGGTAGGGGCGGTATAGAGGGTAGTGACCTTATGCTCCTCTATGACGCTAGGCCAGCGGGTGTTGTCCGGGTAGGTCGGCGTGCCCTCGTACTGGAGGGTAGTCCCGCCGCAGAGCAACGGCCCGTAGACCAGGTAGGAGTGGCCCGTGATCCAGCCTATGTCGGCCGTACACCAGAAGATGTCGTCGTCCTTCATGTCCAGCGTCCACATCGTGGTAGCCTTGAGTTGAACCAGATAGCCGCCGACATTGTGCTGGATGCCCTTGGGCTTGCCCGTAGAGCCGGAGGAGTAGAGGACGAAGAACGGATCCTCGGCGTCCATCTCCTCGGCCTCGCACTGGTCGCTAGCGTTCTGCATCAACTCGTCCCAGTACTCATCGCGCCCGTCCTGCATCGGGACCTCTTCGCCCGTGCGCCTGACGACGATGACGCTCTCGATGCTCTGGGCGTCGCCCAGGGCCGCGTCGGAGTTCTCCTTGAGGTCGGTTATGCTGCCGCCACGGGGCGACTGATCCGCGGTAACGAGAACCGTAGACTCGACGTCGTTGATGCGCTCGGTAAGCTGGTCGGGCGTAAAGGCCGAGAAGACTACCGAGTGGATCGCGCCTAACCTCGCACACGCGAGCATCGCTATCGGCAACTCCGGGATCATCGGCAGGTAGAGGCTCACCGTGTCACCCTTGCCTATCCCGTGGTCCTTGAGGACGTTGGCGAACTTAGAGACCTCGGTGAGGAGCTCGTTGTAGGTGTAGGTCTGCTGGTGGTCAGGCTCGTCGCCGACCCATATGAGCGCCTGCTTGTCGCCCTTGCCCTGCTCAATATGGTAGTCCAGGCAGTTGTACGAAGCGTTGAGCTTGCCACCGACGAACCACTTGGCGAAGGGAGGATCCCAGTCCAAAACCTGGTCCCACTCCTTGAACCAGTGTAGCTCCTTCGCCCAACCCTCCCAGAAGCCCTCGTAGTCCTCCGCAGCCTTATTCCAGATCTCAGGGTCCTGGCAATTGGCGTTCTTGGCGAACTCCTCGGGTGGCTCGTAGGTACGCTGCCCCAGATCCTCGCTTTGCTGGCCGTTCTGCTGCTCTTCGCTCAAGAGATCTCCTTTCCTTTTTGACGCAAACTCATAACTTCCTATCCCCTATCATACGTTACCCAACAGGCGGGATTTTCAACCGTGCATGCGACCAACGGATCCAGTGGCGCGATCACATCGCCTCATAGATACCGTTGGTCGCCCCCGCCAAGTTTTTGTGCTGCTCTTTAGCTACTTACTACCGGCAGCCGGCCCAACGGGCAGGATCGTTCGCCCGTAGGTGTCGTTCAGCACATCCGCCGCCGAGACGTACCAGGCGGCTATAGCCGTGACGATACCGACCCACCCTGCTGTCCTGATGAGCAGAGTGGCCTCGGTAAACTCGGCGGCCGCCAGCAGAATGAAGGTAGCCAGAAGCAGCGTGAACACTATGCCCAGGGCCGCGTTGACGCCCCACGATGCCAACCACATGTAGACGGTGAAGATAGCCCAGGCCGTAAACGTCCAGGCTAGAGCGATCGGTAACTGCTCCTCAGCTATCCCAAGCTGTCTCCCGAAGATTTCCAAGATACCCAAGGCTATCCAGAACGCCCCGTAGGAGGTAAAGCCCGTCGAGGCGAAGGTGTTCTGGTTCCGGAACTCCCACATCCCAGCTATAAACTGCGCGAGCCCTCCGTAGATAAGCGCCAGCGGTATGAAGTGGTTTACCGCTTCCTCGCCCAGAAGCCCGGCGTTCACAATCGAGAACGCGAATGTCGTGAGGGCGAAAGCCGCGAGCCCTAGAGGGGCGGGGTCCGCTACGCCAGACTCCACGACTGACGTTCTCTCCTTGGTCAGATCTTGCTCCGGTCGCTCTGCCGCGAATTAGTCTCCTTTCCCTGTTTTTCCTCGCTCAACCGCACTGGCATTGCATCCCTGTTCGAGCCTTATTGGCCTCCTTTGCTAAAGGCGATGCGCCGTAATATACCAACCTTGCAGACTTTTACTCAAGTCGCCTGTAGTCTCCGGAGAGCGGAGAATCACCCCTCCAAACCGGGTCTCAACCGAAGGCGCTTCTTCGGCGTAGCAGGATGGACCTTCGCAACCATTTATGTCTGGTACCCCATTTGATTCCATACGAATTTTGTAATACAGTGCCGGACGCGGAGGGGGCAATTGCGACCGGACTTCCTGGCGCGACCTTAGAGAAAGGGGTTCTTGTGGAGAGGCATGAAGAGTGGGTTCGCGTCGAGCGAACCACAGCGTTCCAGGAGTATTCGCGGAAGAGAAAGGCGTTCCTCATTCCGGCGACGATCTTCTTCTTGCTGTTCTTCTTTGTTTTTGTGTTTCTGGCGGCGTTCACTACCGTGTTGAACGGCAAAGCCGTAGGGCCGCTGACCTGGGCTTACATCTACGGTATCGCGCAGTTCGTTATGACCTGGATACTCATGCACATCTACGTGAGCCAAGCGAACAAGTGGGACGATCTCGTAGAGCAGGCGCGGCGCGAAGTTGCCGAGGGGAAGGGACGATAATATGTTCGGGCTGAGCGACTACGCCACAGCTATAATCTTCTTTGTCCTAATTATCTTGCTGACTCTCGGCATCACCGCTTATGCGTCGATGCAGAACAAGTCCACGAGCGACCACTACGTGGCGGGCGGCAAGATCAAGGGCTGGCAGAACGGTCTCGCCATTGCCGGCGACTATCTCTCAGCGGCCTCCTTTCTAGGTATAGCGGGAGCGATTGCCCTGCAAGGTTTCGCCGGCTTCTATCTCTCGATAGGGTTCCTGGTAGCGTTTCTTGTAGTGCTCCTGCTCGTTGCGGAGCCCTTGAGAAACCTCGGCAAGTACACCCTGGCCGACATGCTCACAGCCAGGTTCAACACGAGCAGCATACGCTCGGCAGCAGCCGTCAGCACGATCAGCATAAGCATGTTTTACATGATCGCCCAGTTGGTCGGAGCCGGCGCCCTCATAAAGCTCCTGCTCGACATCCCATACGCTTACTCGGTCATCGGTATAGGCATCCTCATGACCATCTACATCGTGATAGGCGGTATGGTAGCGACGACCTATATTCAGATCACCAAGGCCGTTCTGCTCATCGCCGGCTCCATAGTCCTCGTGCTCATTGTGCTCGCCAACTACAGCTTCAACCCGGTAGCCCTGTTCAATGCGGTCGAGGCCGAGATCGGCTCTCAAGCGCTCCACCCGCCCCCACCTAGCAGCATAACGGCGAGCCTCGACGTGATATCGCTAAACATCGCCCTCGTTTTGGGAACCGCGGGCCTGCCGCACATTCTGATACGCTTCCTCACCGTGCCGGATGCTAAGACAGCCCGCTCCTCGATCATCTGGTCGACCTGGATCATCGGCCTGTTCTACTTGGTAACGCCAGTTCTGGGCTACGGTGCGGCTCTCTTTGTCGGACAGGATGCCATCCGGGCGGCAAGCCCTGAGGGCAACCTGGCTGCCCCGCAGCTTGCATCTACGCTCGGCGGCCCCATCTTGTTCGCCTTCGTCTCGGCGGTTGCCTTCGCCACCATCATAGCCGTAGTGTCGGGGCTCGTGCTCGCCGCCTCCAGCGCCTTTGCCCACGATTTCTACACTAATGTCATTCGCAACGGCGAGGCTAGCGATAACGAGCAGTTCAGGGCCGCCCGCATTGCGGCCATCGGCATCTCTGTGGCAGCGATTGTTTTTGCATTGCCCCTGCAGGGCGCGAACGTTGCCTTTCTCGTGGCTTTGGCCTTCGCGGTCGCCGCTAGCGCAAATGTGCCCGTTATACTGCTGACGATCTTCTGGAAAAAGTTCAACACAACCGGGGCCGTTGTCGGCATGAGCGTCGGTCTCTTCACCTCCGTCGGACTCGTGATCCTGAGCCCGCTAGTCTTGGGCGAAGCGGCGATTTTCCCGTTCGAAAGAGGAAGCCCGGCTCTGATCTCGGTGCCCTTGGGCTTCCTAGCATGCTATCTCGGTACCATCCTTGGCGGCCGCGGAGCCGAGAGGGAGCGCGAGCAAGGACTGCAGATCGACTACGACGAGATCTACGTCCGCTCCCTCACCGGTCTCAGACCAGAAGATGTCGAGGAGGCGCCTCAAAGCCGGTGAGCCACTAGCCGAGAAGAGTCTCCAACATAACCGGAGAACGTTCCGAAGGAGAGGCCCCGCGTTTCGATGCGGGGCCTCTTGACGCGACTTCTTCGAACAGGGTTCCTTTAGATCGAACGGCTGTTTCGGAACTGAAGCGGGCCTCCTGGTGACTCTCTGTAAAGCTGCCAAAATCTACGAGAAGCAGCGTCATTGGGTTTCAGATACGCCGTAGTGATTGGGCGAGACCGGGGTCCGGCCTTCCCGACCAGGAAGCGCCAGTAGCGGTCTTCTCGACCGAGCAGCTAGCGTCGGACATCACTGCTCTACGAGACGCCTACTGTTTATGAAGGGTATCTGGCCTTTCCGGTGACGGTAGCGCGGAGCGCGGCTTTTTGGGGTGAAGAGACGGTAGCGAGGACCCGGAGCCCCTCTAGGCATGTGCGTTGGTATCGGGTAGTGCAGTATCGAGGCTAGGGGGTTCACCGTATATCACGCGTCGTATGACGGCGAGTAACTCGCTG
Organism: uncultured Rubrobacteraceae bacterium; assembly: GCA_902806075.1. Taxonomy (GTDB): domain Bacteria; phylum Actinomycetota; class Rubrobacteria; order Rubrobacterales; family Rubrobacteraceae; genus Rubrobacter_F. The sequence continues at coordinate 151 of CADCVG010000006.1, read as the reverse complement.
CGGGAGGCGTCTTTGAGCACGTACCCGACGGCGCCCGCTTTGGTAGCCTCCAGCATATAGTCGTCGGTATCGTACATCGTCACCATGAGGACGGCGATCTCGGGGCGCTCGCGCTTTATGATGCGTGTAGCTTGGAGACCGTCCATCTCGG
>CADCVG010000005.1 GCA_902806075.1 uncultured Rubrobacteraceae bacterium | reverse complement strand
GTGAAGATCGGCAATCCTAGCAGGGCGAAGGAGATGATCGCGATACTGACCGGCGCGCTCCAGAGGGCGATACCGCCAGCCACGGAGATGGTTCCCACGACCACCGCGCCCCCGTAAGCGAGCCACTTGATCTGCTGGCGCTCTACTCTCCCCGCCCGGCGGAGCCGAACGATGACCGAGGCAACCGACGCCACGACGGAGCCCCCGGCCACCACGGTAGCCAAGACTCCCACTATCGTCACAACAGGGCTATCGACGCCGTAGGGGTTCGCGATCTGTGGGAAGTCCTCCAGCGGCCCGGCCTCCAGCGCGACGCCCACAACGAAGCCACTGATCCCGAGCCCCGAGCACCAGGCTACGGGCCGCCAGCGGGGAGAGGGTAGTCTCCCGTCCGGGAACAGCAGCAGCATGAAGCTTGTCGGGATTAATACCAGGAGGATCCACGACCACGAGCGGAACCATGCAGCCGTCTCGCCGAGGGTTCTCGAACCAGAACCGCTGGCAAGCCAGTACTCGGCGTAGCCCCCGGCGAGAGCGCTGAGGCCTACCACCAAGCCCACGCTGCAGAAGAGCCAGCCTATAGTGTTGCGAGGATGGCGTGACGCGACGATGGCGCCCACCACCGAAAAGGTGAGAACTGTGACTAGGTCGAGGACCACGCTGTCGAGCTCCGCCTCGCTGCCATACGTAAGCTCCACCGCGGCGCCGGACCCTGCCGTGCGAGCCAACCAGACCCCGCCCACAAGGAGCGTCACAGAGAGTGCCACCAGTGACCAGGCAAGCCGAGAGGCCGCGCGGCTTCCTTTCCTATCAACTCCTTGACTCTGCTCCTTTGCCCCTTCTGTCACAACACCACTCTACCGGAAGATTGTCTTCTGAGTAACACGTGCCACAAAGCTCGGGCGTCTGAGCTTACTCTTCGCGAATATGGTCAAAATTTCCCGAGATGCCGGCCCAGGAGCAGGAACCACACCGGGATGCCAACAAGGTAGGCGGGCAGCCCGACGAGGACGCCGAAGCCGAACACCACAAGCTGCGGCCAAGACATCCAGGGCAGCAAGAGACCAAGCCCCACGATCGCGTACCCGGCCAGGAAGCCTGCGCCAACTAGCTCTCCCAACCTTACTACGCGGTACGAAAGAGCATCCAACAGGCGCAACCATCGGTTGACCAGCAACAACCAGATTGCCAGAACGATTAGCGCCACGATGGCGATCGGCGTCTCGACCTCGAACGCCAGCACCCCGAGCACCAGCAGCGGACCACCGACGGTCAACAGCGCCATCACCGTGAGACCAGATGCCTGCGTGAAGCGTACCGCCCGTCGACGTGGCAGACGCCCGCCCAGGAAGAGTGCCACCGGGATCATGAACGCCGTCGCGAGAGATCCCAAAAGATCGGCGGCCGATCCCGCCACATGGAAGGCTGAGCCAAGCAAGGTCCCGCCTTCCGGGCTTCCGGCCTGAAGCCCCAGCAGGACGTACATGACGATGAGGAAGAGGTTGGCGAGGATGCCCGTAACCCCAGCCGCGTAGGCGAAGTAGGCTGTCCTCCTGGCGCTCGACATGCGCGCCGGGTGACCTGCCGGTGTCTGTGTGTTCGTGGACATGGCTCTACCTCCAATAGTCTTCTTCGTCTTCACTGGTTGCTTGCGGCCTGGACCGCTTCGGCGAGTTTCCCGCTGCGCCAGCTCATAAAGATGGAGAACGCGCAGTAAGCGAGGACTGCTCCCGCTATCTCAAGCGGCAGGTGGAAGAGGAAGTCTATGTACAAGAGCATCTGCCAGTCCTCTATTGGGGTCGAGACGTTCAGGTTCAGGTGCGGCCACCAGGAGACCATCAGGTAGCCTATTGCGAGGTACATCGCCCACGCCCTCACCCGCGAGTGCGGGGAGACCTTCCTCAAGACGGGCAAGCCGAAGACGAAGAAGGAGACTCCGAGGCCGAGAAGGACGGCGTCGGCCGCGCCGAGGAACATGAAGAAGGGGATCTGCGCCGCGCTCGGCTCGGAACCCACGTCGGCGGGCGGGAATAGGACCGGTCCGAGGAGGAAGGCCGGTATGGCCACCAGCAGGGTTACGATCAGCACTTTCATCCAGCGTTTCATTTGCGAGCTCCTTTCGTACTCTGCGAGCGAGCCGCCGTTAATATTCGGTAGCGGCACGCCGCCGGCCGAGGTCGCGTTCGGACACGGCAACCTCGTTCGGGCCGAGCCGTCGGCGTTGCTCACCATCAGAAGCCTCCTTGGGAGGCGCTAGCCACCCACCCCAGTACTAAGTACTACAACTACAGCAAAGATCCCCGCTAGGAAGGCCACCATGACCACAACGTTGCTCGCCATTGCCAGCCAACTGCTCGGGACCCGTGCCGAACCTATGGCCCTGTAGGCGAGGTAGGCTGCCAGCGGACCGAGGATAAGGGTGCCAAGGTGGATGGCATCGGCGTAGAATGGCAACGCCGTGCCGCAAGGCGGCAAGCAAGCGAATATCGTCACGCCGTTGAGGCCGACCCAGAGCACGTCGAACGCCATCAGGCCGACCAGCCCGGACCTCGTTCCCCCGACGGCCCGCACCAGGACCCAGGCCCACCAGGTGTACACAAGGCCGATAAGCACGGTAAGCACGCTCGTAAGCACGCTCTGGTCGACCTGGAGCGACGGCGAGAATCCCAAGATGATCCCGTAGTCGGCGATGGTGTGCACCAGGCTGAATCCCATCGCGGCAAGGTTGGCCCAGAGCCAGGCCGGCGCGCCCGTTATGGTTAGGGTGTTCTTCATGGATGTGACTCCTTCCTTGTATTTTGTGTGAACACTGCCGCGTCTCCTTGCGCCCAAAAACAGGCGGAGGGTAGCGGTCGCGGGTAGCTGGCACTGGCCTCGGAAACTCAGGTAGCCGCGAAAGCGCGTCGCGAGTTCGGCTGCATCACCAGCACAAGGAGAAGGACGAATCCTACGGTCGTAACCCCCGCGAGGAGTTTGCCCATGGCGTGTGGCTCGACGAATATCCCAGGAACCGCCAACACGAGGTTGAGCACGGAAACTGTGATGCTCAGCCACAGACCCCACCTCCTAAGCATCCACACCCCGGCGGCGGCGAGGAGGCCAACGACGCCCAACGCACCGCCCAAGAAAAGGACGATCGTCGGGTAGTCCGTTGGCAACAACGGGGATATAAAGTTCAGCACGCTAAGCAGCACGAGCAAGACGACGGCGACGGTGACTGGCACCGGTCGTTTAGTGTTCATAGTTCTTCCTCCTTGGTGAGTTTTTGGACTCCATAGGGTCACTCTAGCGGCGTCGCTTTCCCGGGAGGTAGAGGAAGGTCTTCCCAAAGTTCGGGAATTTTGCTGGGATCTTTCGGGCTTGATCAAGCCTCGGCTCAAGGCGCCGACGATCTTCTCGGATTACTCCGTTCGGCGGTGAGCAGACAGAACGAGGACATGGAAAGGACCGGGCCAAACGGCGGGTGGCCTACGGGCTCTCCCGTCCCAACCCGGCTTCGCGGGCGCGAATGATGGCTTGCGCCCGGTCATGGACTCCGAGCTTGGCGAAGATGGACGAGACGTAGTTGCGCACGGTTTTGGGGCTCAGGTAGAGGCAATCGGCGACGGCGGTGTTCGTGTAGCCCCGTGCGATCAGGGCCAATATGTCGCGCTCCCGCTCCGTGAGCTCCGGGAATGGCTGAGATGTAAGTTCACTTTGGGTGAAGTGACTCTTCAGGCGGCGCGCGACCGTGGGGCCGAAGATCGCCTCCCCTCCGGCCACGGCGCGGATCGCCCTTATGGTCTCCTCCCCGTCGGCGCCCTTCAGGACGTAGCCGCGGGCGCCGGCGCGTATCGCGGCGAAGACCGAGTCGTCGTCCTCGAACATGGTGAGCATCAGGATGCCGGTGTCGGGGTTCGCTTCCGTGATCCAGCGCGTCGCCTCGATACCGTTCACTCCGGGCATATTTATGTCCATCAGGATCACGTCGGGTCTGAGTTCCGCCGCCAGGGTCACTGCTTCCACCCCGTCGGTGGCCTCGCCGACGATCTCGGTGTCCGGCTCCGCCCCCAGTATGGCCCGCATCCCATAACGGAAGACGGGGTGGTCGTCGGCGACGAGGACACGGATGCTACCCATCAACCCTCCTCTGGCAACGGCAACCTGGCGCGTACAATTGTGCCTCCTCCGGGAAGCGCGTCCACAGTGAAACTGCCGCCGAGCTCCTCCGCCCGCTCGCGCATCGAGGTCAATCCCACGCCCGTTCCCCGATTCACCCCTATGCCCCGGCCGTCGTCCCGGACTTCGAGGCGAAGCATGCCCACGTCCTCGTCTACCTCCAAGGAGACGAAGCAGACGCTCGCCTCCGCGTGGCGCCCTACGTTGGTGATCGCCTCCTGAACGATGCGGTAGGCAGCGACCTCTACGGCAGCGGGGAGCGGCGGCAGGCTTTCCGGCGCCAAGATGGAGACGTCCAGACCACCCTGGCGTTGCCGGGCGCCGATCTCGCCTAGAGCAGCGACGAAACCGAGGTCGTCCAGGGCAGGCGGGCGCAGCTCGTACACGAGACGTCTTATGTCGGAGATGGAGTCCTGTGCCTGGGCCTTGAGGTCGAGCAGCAGCGCCTCAGCCGAGTCGGGATCGCGCCGTATTAGCGTGCGGACCGCGTCTATGGTGAGCGTCTGGCTGGAGAGTTGCGGTCCCAGGCCGTCGTGCAGGTCACGCCTCAAGCGCCAGCGCTCCTCTTCCCTGGCGCTCACGAGCCGTTCACGCGCCCTTTGCAGGTCGGCCGTGAGGCGTACGGCGTGGGCGGCTACACCTGCCTGCCGGGCGAGGTCTTCCAGGAGGCGCCGGTCGGAGGCGGAGAAGCTCTCCTCTCCCGCGCGCGCGGCGAGCAACAGCTCACCGAGGGGTTCGTTCCGGTAAGCGAGCGGCAGCCGCAGAGGCGAGTCAACCGGCGAGCCATAGGCCGCGGCGACGGTGTATCCGTCGCGCTCCCCGTTCCCTTCGAGCACGATAGCCGCGTAGGGCAGCTTGAGAGCCTGCGCGACCGTTTCCACGACCACCGGCAGCACCGCACGGGGCTCCAGGGTGGCTTCCAGACGCTGGCCGAGGCGCGAGAGCACCGCGTAGGGGTCGTCGCGGTCCCCGTACATAAGGTGGTTGACGCCGCGCTGCAGGCGGTTACGGAGAGGCGCGAACAGCACAGCCACGAGTCCTGTGGCGAAGAGGGAGATGAGCAGATTACCCCTCGCCTGCAAGAGCGTTCCGAGCCCGCCCACCACCAGTACGTAGAGCCCCACGACGCTGACGGTCAGCGCACCGTAGACCAGCGTGCGGTTGATGATCAGGTCTATCTCCCACAAGCGGTAGCGTAAGATCGCGATACCAATACTGAGAGGGATAAGGAGAATGAGGAAGATCTGGGCCGAACGGATGCCCAACGCATCGAATAAGCCGGGTGGCCCGAGAGCCGGAAAGATGACGCCGAGCAAGGCTACCCCGACTACCCCTCCGAGCCCCGTGGTGATGCCGAGGATGACCCACTTGATCTGCTGGCGCTGGACCGGTCCCGCCTTGCGCAGATACCGGTAGGCGAGCGCACCCAGGCTGGCGCTGGCAGCGCACACGAACCCCAAAGTGTTGAGCAAGGAGACCCAAGGGCGATCTGTCGAGTCGGGGAAGAAGGTGCCCTGTCCGGCCGCAATGATCCAGACAAGCGCCGCCCAGCGCGTCCAGCGGGGCACGAACCGTCCGCCGGGGAAAAGGTTGATGAAGAGGATGACGGAGACGAAGCCGAGGAAGGCCACACCGGAGACCGGCCAATACCAGAGCGGGTAGGTCAGCGCCAGCGCCCGAGGAGTCTCCGGAAAGATAACGCCGAAAAGTACAAGCATCAGCGCACCGAGCAGCGCCATCCTTTCTCCAGGGGCGCACCAGACGATCACGGCGGCGATCACAGTGCATACGCCGGTAAAGAGAACCGCGAGGGCAACAGAGTATGCAGCATAGAAGTCAACGGAGAGTCCATACTCCCGGAGCGATCGCATACCCTCGGGAGTAAGCTGATGGCTGATGCACGCGCTGCCTGTGCATGCGGTTCGGAGTTGGTCGTAGTACGCCGGAAGACTGGCGACGAAGAGCGTGACGGCCAGGACGGCTGCCATGATCCATACTGTCCGCGCGAGTGCGAGCCAGCGTTCTGGTATTCGGGAAAGGTTGTCGGGATGCACGACGCTACCAGTGGAGGCCTGATCAGGCGCTTGCGGTAGATCCATGCGCGGCTCCTCGCGTTCTCTGCTGGTAGGTGTTCGACGCAGAGGTCATACTCCATTGTAGATACTCGAATGTATAAACACCATACAAGCGAGGGCGAGGCACCTGCCGCAGGCGACGGTGCGGCGACAGGTGCCCCAGACGACGATCGCTCACATCCGGTTCATGAGGTTTGCAGCTCGGACTCGGCCCGCTGTTTCGGGAAGAACTTCCGGTAGGGGGCGAGCAGACTCAACACGCAGATCAGGGCAAAAACGCCGTCGATGATGAAGGTGCCGAAAGCGATGATGTGAAGCACGAAGAAGACGGGATAGTACCAAAGTACGTACCAGGCCCACCTCTCTCCCCTTCTGAAGGGCTTCAGAATTACGGCGAGTCCGAAGACGACCATCCCCAACAGAATGGTACCCAGGAGTCGGAGTTCGAGGATGCTCTCCGGAGCCTCGTCGGTGAAGAGGGGAGGACTCGTGAAGGCGTGCAGAATCGATCCCTCCGCCACCGGTCCTTGCTCGCCGCCACTGACGATTAGCAGGATAACGAGCGTAACCAGAAAGAGCGGTATCCACGCATACTTCACAGATCCTCTCACAGGCGTTGTGGACGACATCGTTCATTACCTCCTTTGCAGGAACTTCCTGCGTTCTGTAACTGACGATAACTTTACGAGGCGTAGCGTCCCGCCGGTAAGAGGCCGGCGTCACTATTTCGGCGGGACATATTGTCCTGGGGTATCACCGAGTCGGGGAGGCCCGGACCATAGAGAAGAGGGTGCGAAGGAGACGCAGCGATGGTAAGACGTGGTTCCGCCCAACCCCAATGTAATGAACGAGGCACTGGTGTTCCCCGGAACGCGGGTGCCGGTGGCAATCCTGTAGGGCACCTGGCGACGGGCAACTCCTTGGAGGACTTTCTGGACGTAAGTCGGGAGCAGGCCGTCGCCTATCTGGAGATGGCGCTAGAGGCCGCGGATGCGGCTACTGCTCGACGAGAACCTGCCGCGCAAGCTGGCTCGTCTTTTGCCCCGGAGATGGAAGAGATCACGGTTCGAGAGCGGGGATGGAGCGAAAAAGAGAACGGGTAGCTGATAGAGCTGGCGCAGCGCGAGTTAGACACGCTCGTAACCATGGATCAAGGGATTCCACGCCAGCAGAACCTGAAAGCAAACCTCCTCATGACTCTTGCTGGTTCCTCTACTTTGAACCTTCCCGTCTCCCTCGAACCTCACGCTCCTGGCGCCAGCGGTCCAGGCGGGCCTTGATCCCACCCTCCGCCCCACGCTCCTTCGGCTCGTAGTAGACGCGCCCGGCCATCTCGTCCGGTAGATACCGATCGTTCATCCCCTCCGGCTCCTCGTCGTGCGCGTAGCGGTAGCCCTTGCCGTAACCCTCATCTTTCATGAGCCCGGTCGGGGCGTTGCGGAGATGCATCGGGACCTCGGGAGTTTGGCCGCCGCGCACGTCGGCCAGCGCCTCGCCTATCGCTGTGTAAGAGGCATTGGACTTCGGCGCCGCGGCAAGGTACGTCGTGGCCTGGGCGAGCGGGATACGTCCCTCGGGCATCCCGACGAGCTGCACAGCCTGCGCCGCGGCGGTCGCCAGGGGCAGGCCGTGTGGGTCGGCGTTTCCTATATCCTCGGAGGCAAGGATCACGAGCCGCCGGGCGATAAACACCGGGTCCTCGCCCGCCTCGATCATACGCGCCAGGTAGTGCAGCGCCGCATCCGGGTCCCCTCCGCGCACGCTCTTTATGAACGCGCTCACGACGTCGTAGTGCTCCTCTCGCCCGTAGCGCAGGGACCGGGTCCCCACCGCCCCCTCGACATCGGCGACCTCGACCCGTCCAGAAGACGCCGCCGAAGCAGCAGCCTCCAGAGCGTTCAGCAACCGCCGCCCGTCTCCCCCGGAGAGCCGCAACAGGTACGTCGCGGCCTCGGGCGAGGCCTCCACCCCGAGCGCCTCACTTCCCTTGTCGAGGAGCATAGACAGGTCCTCCTCCGAGAGAGGCTGCAGCCGCAGGACGCGCGAGCGCGAGAGCAGCGGGGCCGTGACCTCGAAGGACGGGTTCTCCGTCGTCGCCCCGACGAAGTCCACGAGACCCTCTTCTAGGGCTGGCAGGAGGGCGTCCTGCTGCGCCTTATTGAAGCGGTGGACCTCGTCCACGAAGAGGATCGTGGCGCGCCCCTCGTACTTCAGGCGCTCGCGGGCGGCGTCCAGGGCGCCCCGCAAGTCCTTCACCCCACTCGTGACGGCGCTCAAGGGGACGAACTCGCCCTCCACCTCCCCCGCCAGGGCGCGGGCGAGCGTCGTCTTCCCGGTCCCCGGCGGTCCCCAGAGAATTACCGCCCCGACCCGTCCCTTCTTCACCGCCATCCGCAGCGGACCGCCGGGACCGGTAAGGTGGTCCTGGCCGACCACCTCGTCCAGGCTCTTGGGACGCAGGCGTTCGGCGAGCGGCGCCCGGCGGGCAAGGGCGTCAGCCCCGTGCGAATCGAAGAGGTCCAACGGTCGCTCTACGACTCTCTGGAGTAGCGTTCGTCGTGCTCTTGGCGCTGGCGATCCATGCGGCGGGCGGCTTCGAGGACGTCCTGGGGGTAGAGGCTCGCAAGCGCTCCAGTCTCCAGGACCTGCTCGACGGAGTGCTCGGGTATCATCATCCACTCCGCCGCGTGCGGTACGGGCAGCGGTTTGTTCCCCGCCCGGTAGATCATCCACACTAACCAGCGCCCCGGACGCGAACCGGACAGAAACTTCAAGTACTGCACCTCCTGGCAGGTGATTATCAGAGAAACCATTTTATCCAAGTGGTGCCGCGCGAGTAACATGCTGGGCCTCCCGTGTACAATACCTCACGTGAAGAGGGAGACTCAGGAAGACTTCTACGATCTGGCCGAGAGGGCGCTGGAAGGGCTGCCGCCGGAGCTCTCGGCGCTCCTGGACAACGTGGCGATAGTCGTCGAGGACTGGCCGGACTACTCGACGCCGCTCGCGACCGAGTATGAAGGCGACGTGCTCTACGGGCTCTACGAGGGTGTGCCGTTGACGGAGCGGTCGGCCGGGTACCACGGGGTCCTGCCGGATAAGATCACGCTCTTCCGCGGCCCCCTCGTGCGAGACTTCCCCCCCGAGGATCTGGAGGAACAGGTACGGGTCACGGTGGTACACGAGATCGCTCACCACTTCGGCTTCGACGAGGACCGCATCGAGGAGCTGGGCTGGAGATGAAGTCTCCGAACGAGGGCTCCCTCGCCATCAAGCAACGAATTGAAGCCCCCGCGGAGAGCGTCGCCGCCTACATCGGGGATTTCACCAACGCGAAGGAGTGGATGGTCGGCGTCGAGGGGGTCGAGCGGCTCTCGGAGGACTGTTACCGGATGATGCTTGAGAGTCCGGTCGGGAGGCTGGAACCGGAGGCGAGGATACTGGAACACGGCAACGGTCTCATACGCTGGACCTACACCTCTGCCCTCGAAGGCGGCGGCGAGGTCACGGTCGCCCCGGATAACGGCTCATCTTGCGTCGTCTACTACACTGGGGACTTCCGCCTCAAGGGCAAGTTCCTGAACCGCGCGGCACGGTTCGCCGGCATAGAACGCTTCGCGAGGAGGAACGGCGAACGCTCCCTTCTCCGGCTCAAACAACTCATGGAAGCGAGACGCTACTAATGACCCTCGGCGCCCTGGAGATCCTCCTCGTCCTCTCTATAGTGCTCCTCCTCATCGGCCCCCGCCGCATCGCCGCCATGGGCCGCTCTCTGGGCCGGGGCATTCGTGACTTCAAGACTGAGTTCAGCCGCGACAAGAGAGACGCCGAGCTGGGTGACGGAGATCCCGAAGAGCGGGAGAATAACCTCCGCAAGAAGCAGTAGTAGACCCCAGCCTACTACCCCTTCCCCGAGCGCGGCCACGGCGGGTACACCCGCCACAACACGTTGACACGGCTGTGACGGCCATCCATACTACGATGGGCACAAGGGGAAAGGAGAATGCATGGCTGCCGAACGGCCATTCGTTATCGCCGGGGTTTGTCACCCCTACAACTTCTCGGAGAAGCACACCTCGGCACCCCCGAAGACGTGGCCAGGATGGCCCTCTACCTCGCCTCCGACGACGCTGAGGTGGTTTCCGGATCGATACAGGTGATAGACGGAGGCTACCCCGCAGGCTGGAAGCCCCACAGCGCTGGGTCATCGAGATGGCGAGGCTCGAGTTCCGGTGTTCAGTGGGGAGATTGCCCCATTTCGATGAAGGAAGGAGGTATTGAATGAGGCGAGACGTAACCTTCGCCAGCGAGGGGTTGAACTGCGCTGGTTGGCTGTATGTGCCGGATGATTTGCAAGACGGCGAGAAGCGCCCGGCCATCGTCATGGCCCACGGCTTCAGTGCCGTGAAGGAGAACTACCTCTCGAACTTCGCCGAGAAGTTCGAGGAGGCCGGGTTCGTGGTTCTGGTCTTCGACTACCGCTACTTTGGCGACTCCGAGGGCGAGCCGCGTGGGCACCTGATCCCCGCCGAGCAGCACAAGGACTACAAGAATGCTATTACCTGGATCTCGCAGCGCGCCGAGGTGGACCCCGACCGCATCGGGATCTGGGGCTCCTCCTACAGCGGTGGACACGTGCTGCACCTGGCCGCTTTCGACAAGCGTATCAAGTCCGCCGTCGCGCAGGTACCGTTGGTGAACGGCTGGGGAAACGCCCAGAGGCTCATGCGCCCTGACGTCTTCGAGGAGTTTCTCGGGCTGCTTGCCCACGACCGCGCCCAGAGATACGCGGGAGAAGAGAGCGCCAAGATACCGGTGGTCGCTCCGGAAGGGGAGCCTTCGGCGCTGCCGACACCCGAATCTTACGAGTGGTTCACCCATGCGGGCGAGACGGTCGCGCCCAACTGGCGCAACGAGGTCTCCCTGGAGTCCATGGAGGCCTTCCTGGAGTACGACCCGGCGGGGAGCATACACCTGGTCTCGCCGACCCCTCTTCTGATGGTCGTCGCCGAAAAGGACACCCTGACGCCGAGGGACATGGCGATCACAGCCTACGAGCGGGCGCTGGAGCCGAAGAAGCTGGTCATCCTGGAGGGCAGCAAGCACTTCGACGCCTACACCGAGCCTGGACTCTCCCAGGCCGCGCCCCCGGCGGTCGAGTGGTTCACGCATCACCTGCTGGAGCAACAACCGGCGCGTGCCGGAGAAGTAGTTTCCTGACGAAGTCCCGACGAAGGAGGATGCCAATATGGCGAGCACGAGGACAGCCACGGACACGATGAAAGCGTTCGTGATCAAAGGGGTTGGGGAGGTCGAGGTAGTAGAGAAGTCGGTCCCCGAGCCCGGGCCTAATGAGGCTGTGGTGCGTACCACGGCGGCCCTGGTCTGCCAATCCGACGTTCACACCGTTAAAGGTGCCATCCCGGTCGATCCCAACCGCACGCTGGGACACGAAGCGGTGGGCGTCGTCCACGCACTGGGCTCCGCCGTCGAGGGCTTCTCCGAAGGCGACCGCGTGGCGGTCGGCGCCATCACCCCTTGCTTCCATTGCAACTACTGCCAGCGCGGGTTCGCCTCGCAGTGCCAGGGGATGCTGGGAGGGTACAAGTTCACCACCCAGAAGGATGGGAACATGGCCCAGTACTTCCTCGTCAACGACGCTCAGGCGAACCTGGCGCACATCCCGGACGATCTCTCCGACCACATGGCGGTCTACGCGACCGACATGCTCTCGACCGGCTTCATGGGCGCAGAGCACGCGGAGCTTGGGATCGGCGATACGGTCGCCGTCTTCGCGCAGGGTGCGGTGGGTCTCTCGGCGACCATCGGTTGCCGACTGCTCGGAGCGGGCCTCATCATCGCCGTCGAGGCGGTGCCCGAACGCCAGGAGATCGCCCGCCAGTTCGGCGCGGACGAGATCGTCGACTTTACACAAGGCGACTCGGTCGAGCAGATACTGGAGCTTACCGGCGGCGAGGGGGTGGATGCCGCCATCGAGGCGTTCGGATTCCCCCAGACCTGGGACGCGGCGATAAAGGTCACCAAGCCCGGCGGGCGCATCTCCAACATCGGCTACCACGGCGAGAACCCGGAGCCCCTGGAGGTCCCGCTCGAACCCTTCGGGAACGGCATGGCCGACAAGCAGATCTACGGCGGCCTGTGTCCCGGTGGCAGCGAGCGGCTGCGCCGTATCTTCCGGCTCATGCAGACCGGTAAGGTCGACCCCACACCGATGACAACGCACGAATTCGGCTTCGACGAGATCGAACGCGCCTTCGCGATGATGCAGTCGAAGGATGACGGGATTATCAAACCCCTGATCCACTTCGACTGATCGACGCCGGACCGGCGGGTCTACGGCTCGCCGGTCCAACCCCGACGCGGACACCCACGAGGTCTACGGCAGCGGCGCCGGGAGACACAAAGTACCTCGACGACGGGACCGGGGCTCGAGGAGCGGCCCCGTCTAGTGGTCTCCCACGCCGATCCGGTCTCTCCTACTCCCCGTCCGCCTTCTCGCCCCCCTGCCCGTTCTCGGGCTTCCCGCCGGACTTCGCCTCGCCCTTCTCCCGGGCCGCCTGGCGCTCGGCGCGGCGCTTCTCACGCTCCTCCGGCGAGAGCCTCTTGCGCTCCCCGGACTCGTCCTCGCTGGCCTTTTCAGCCTTCGCCCTCTTCGGCTTCTCCTCGCCGGTTTCGCCTTCCGCGGGCTCCTCCTCGGCGGGTTTGGGGAGGCCGGTGATCTCCGAGACCTTCGCCAGCACCTCCTCCGCTTTCGGCCTCTCCCCTACCCAGGCATGGACGACCTTGTGGTCGGGGCCGACGACGAACGTCGCCGGACGGGCGTACTGGCCGTGCTCCTTGTCCTTTTCGAGGAGTCCGTACTCGCGGGTGGCTACACCCGAGTAGTCGTAGAGGACGTAGGACTTTATGCCCGTCTCGCGCACGAAGTCGCGCGCCTCGGTAGGCTCGGCCAACCCGATGCCGACCAGGGAGCCGGCGGCCATGTTGATCTCCTCCTCCTTCGCCGCCAGGTCCTTGAAGTACGATACGTCCTCCCCGGACCACCCGCCGCTATAAAAGACGACTACCACCGGACCACGCGCGGTCCTCATACTCAACCGCAACTGCCCCCCCTGTGCTGAAGGCAGGTGGAACTCAGGCGCCTCCGCCCCGACCTCCGGTACCGCCAGCTGTTTCGTGCGTGCCACGATCGCGTCCTCCTTGTTCGTATAAACTGCCCGTCCAGTCGAATATTACAGCGTGTCAGCCTATACGACCTGACGACCGCTCCGTCTCATCACCATTGCCCGTAACTCTGCTACTCCTCTCCTCCGTGAAGCACCCCACTCATCTTCACACCGCCTCGCGCTGCACTTCGGCCCTGAGCTTCGACAGTTTGTAGGTGAGGTGACGCTCCTCGGGGCCAGGAGACTGCGTTCGAGCGGGTACGAGGGGGGCGTAAGAGTTGAGGATATACCCGGCGTCACGCCGCAGCACGGCGATCTTTTCTTTGGGCAGTAGAATGGCTTGAAGCTCGGCTTTCGCTACTGAGTGACCCTTCCCCAGACCCCCAGCTTCGAGCGAGACCCATCGAAGGTGATAGGGCCTTCGGGGGTCAAGTCCTGATAAACACCTTCTCGCTTTGCCCACTCTCGTAACCTCGTCCGCTGATCCGGCAGAGAGTAACCCTTCTTTGCCTGGTCCTCACCCGACACACGAGCATAGAGGATCGCCGTCCTCGGGCCGTTCGTGGAGGGCATGAGCTACCGGCCCTTCTTGAGAAGGTCTACTGGACGCACTCCCAGGGCATCGGCCAGCTTCTCGAGCATGGCCGGATTCGCGCTCCCGCCTTGCTCGATCTGGAGTTTCCGCTCTGCAAGCTCCCGGCATCACAAGCACCTGTCCATTCCCGAAAAGAGCGTTTGATCGAGCGTCGAGTCGGGAGTGCTTCATCGGCTTACGGCTCCCGGAAGCCCTTGCTCCTGACTCGAAACCCGCAAGAGCCGTACGGAGCGGCGGCTTCGGGTGGTGACCGAAAGCTTGCCTTCGAACATAACGCCGACCATAATCCAGAGTAGGAGTTCGACGTGCGCAACAACGTTTGGAAAGGTACGCGCCACAAAGGAGGCGATGGTGGAGAACTTCACCCCGATCAGCGGCCTTATCGGTGGCTTGCTCATCGGCCTGGCGGCCGCACTGCTGCTGTTATTGAACGGAGGCATCAGCGGTATCAGCGGTATCGTCGGCGGCTTGCTGGCCCCGAGAAGCCAGGATGTGAGCTGGCGCGTGGTCTTCGTTGCGGGCCTTGTTCTCGGTGCCCTCGCCTACGTGCTGGCCACAGGAGGCGCGATTCCCTTGAGTATGCAGGCGTCTTTGCCGGTCCTCGTGGTGGCGGGGCTCCTGGTTGGCTTCGGCACCCGCCTGGGCTCGGGCTGCACTAGTGGACACGGCCTGTGCGGCATCGCGCGTCTCTCCAAACGCTCGATCGTCGCAACGTCTGTGTTCTTCGGCGTGGCGATCCTCACCGTGTTCCTTACCCACCACATCCTTTGAGAGGGGTATAGACATGCCAAGGATACTCGTCGCCTTATTCGCGGGCACGCTCTTCGGGGTGGGGCTCGCCGTCTCGGGGATGATGAACCCCCAGAAGGTCATCGGCTTCCTCGACTTCGCCGGTGAGTGGGACCCGACCCTGATCTTCGTCATGGGCGGCGCGCTGCTGGTCACCCTCCCCGCGTTCCGCCTGATCCTGAAGCGTCCGCGCCCGATCTTTGCGGACGGCTTCGCGCTGCCTACCAAGAGCGCCCTGGACACGCGTTTGCTCGGGGGTGCGACGCTGTTCGGGGTTGGCTGGGGTTTGTCGGGGTTCTGTCCCGGCCCGGCGGTGGCGGCCCTGGCCACGGGGCTTACGCCAGTGTTCGCGTTCGTCGCGGCGATGGTAGGGGGGATGGCCCTCTACGGGTAGATCTTCGAGCGGCCGGTTCGTGGTAGCGTGGTGAAGGAACCGGCTATCTCAGAAGGCTTCGCTTCTCCCGGAAGCCGATCCTGACCAGGGCCTCGAGACCCGGTAGTCGATCTTTTCGGCAACGGCTCGAGAAAGTTCGGCCCGTCCCCAGCGTTACAAGGGAGAGGCAAGACGCTCATAACTCTAGTCGCAAGCTCTCTGTTGTCTAGTTCTCTAGCCGCTCTTCGCGTTGGTGGTCTCCTGAATCGCCGCGCTGTACTCGTTTACCAGCCCTTGGTAGTCATCCACCTTCTTGTATGAAGCCTCACCCTCCGGTCCAAGAGCCTGAAGCTTCTAGCAGAACAAGAACCGAGAGACCCTCGTGCAGCAGATCGACCGCAGGGCAAGTGACGCTTCGTAAGAAAGACTCCTCTAAAGAATCGCTAAAGGCCAGGGACTGACAGTCCCGGCCCTATTTTTTCTGTTGGTGGAGCTCCAGGTTGGAGATCGTCGAGACTTCTCAACGGTTCATGGTGTTCTCGAAAGCTCGATGGACTCAAAGAGCATAAATGAGGGCCAGGGTTCTACACCCCGGCCCTCGCCGCCCTAAGCTTCTTGCCGCTACCGGGCGAGCCTGTGGATCAACAGGCCGCCACCAATTAGCAGGGCGCCCACGACGCCCGCGACCGGGAGAGTGCCGCCCGTGAAAGGCAGGGTGCTTATCCCACCGGGACCGGAGCCGCTACCGGAACCACTGCCGCTACCGGAACCACTATTGCCGGAACCGCCGTCGTTGCCTGAACCGCCGTCGCCCTCGAAGGAGATGCTGGCAGAGAAGGTCTTGTCTCCGTCGATCTTCACCAGGCCAAAGTCCTTTATAACGCCCGTGGCCTGCACTATCTGGACGGGTAAGCTCACCGGTTCCGTCCCCGGCGGCACGGGCCTCGGCCCTGGCCCAAACTTCTCCACGGTCGTAGATCCAGTGTAGAGGCCGTCGCCGTCGGGGTCAGCGAGCGGCACGGAGATGCCCCCCTCGGCGGGGATGAAGCCGGAGAACATAGCGTTCTCCGGGGGCTCGCCCTCGACCTCAAGTTCGAACGAGAGCGTGGCGGAACTCTCGGCGTTGTCGGACCCCTCCAGGATCAGGATGCTGGCCGCGTTACCTTGCGTGGGATAGGACTCTGCAACGGCCCCCTCGTACGTAGCCTCGACCTGCTGCCCAACCTCAAGCTCTTCGAAGGTGGCCGGCACGCTCTCGCCATCTCCCTCCTCCTGCTGCTGCTTTGTGATCTCAGTCTCATCAGTTACCGTGAAGTAGCCTTTGTCCCCCGACTCCTCTTCTGAAGGGTCCTCCTCAACGAGCACCACAGAGCCTGAAATGCTCGTGATGGTTCCCTGCACACCATATGTCTCTCCGTCAGGCGGCGGGCTCAACTCAACTCTGGAGACCTCTACGAGTGGCGGCCCTCCGTCCAGGAGGCCTTCCTCGTAGCCTGCAACCAGCGTGCCGTAGATCGTGACCCGCTCTCCAGAGACGGCGTAGTCTTGCAGGTCCACGCTCTCGCTGGTCAGAAAGTACT
>CADCVG010000004.1 GCA_902806075.1 uncultured Rubrobacteraceae bacterium | reverse complement strand
AGACGTCCGCTGATGCTATAATCTTGCCTCTACGGGCCGCTAGCTCAATTGGCAGAGCAAGAGACTCTTAATCTCTAGGTTCCAGGTTCGAGTCCTGGGCGGCTCACTTTAAAAATACCTGCAACTGGCAGAAAAATTAAGGAGCCCCGGCAGCGAATCGGGGCTCTTGTGCATCAACTGCGCAGCAACGCGGCTACCACAGCTTATCCAAGGGCTTCATCCATTGCACTACCAATCCCGCCGTCCATGCCCTTCAGGACATGTGAGTGGGTGCCGAGGGTAAGGGATATAGAAGTGTGCCCTAGCAGTTCCTGGACGTACTTGGGATGGACATTGCCATTGAGTAGCAGCGTGGCGCAGGTATGGCGGAGATCGTAGAGGCGGATGCTCTGAGGTAGTCCGGCACGCTTGAGAAGATCCTTGAAGGCACGCACGACGTTGCGATGGGAGAGCGGCGTGCCGACGGTCGAAGGAAAAACGAGACCGTGATCCTGCCAGAGAGAGGACAGGCGCATACGCTCCTCTAACTGGCGTTTGCGGTGTACTCTAAGGGCGGTGACGCTGGCGGCGCTCAAGTCTATCCGCCGACGGCTTCGCTTCGTCTTTGGCACGGTGAGCTTACCGCCGGAGAGGCCCGAGGCCTAACGACATCGAGGGTTCTGCTACCGACCGGATTGGGAATGAAGGGGCAAGGAAGCATGAGTTCGGGCTATGTTCGAGGAGGAGCGCATGAGTTCGAAGACCTAGTCCGGGTAGCCCCAGTCACGGTACCTACCGAGGGCTACCCTATGGACCTTCTTCGCCGTCTGTATCTACTCGACGTTTCGTCCCCAGAGCCCCTGCCCGAAATCCATAACCGAGACGACGGCTACGTGCGGCAGGGTGAGAACGGAGACGAGGACGAGGTACAGCGCGAGTAGCGCGGGCGCGGAAATCTCTGCTCCCGGCAACGAGATGTAGAAACCGAGTAGCAGGACGAGGGACGTAACGGTGAGGGGAGCCGCGTCCTGCACGAATCTCGCCAGGGGTAGACGGCCCTTTTCGAGACGGACGGCGGAGGTTGCGTCCAGCAGTACGAGCCGGACGATGTGCCGCGGGGCGTGCCAGAGACAGAAGTAGAGGCCCACGGCGAGCACGGGGGGTACAAGCGCGAAGTACGCCGTCAGGAGAGCCGTCTCGGCGAAGTCTACACGCCAGGCCGCGAGAGCACGCCGGTCTTTCGCATTCGCATAACCGTAGGCCAACGCCCCCACGACGAGCAGGGCGAAGAACGCCCCGGCGTAGAAGCGCAAGGCTGGCGCGAAGAGCGGTGAAAGACCGCTTGCGTCGCCCAGGAGGAGCCCGACGGTGCTCTCCACGACGGTGCGGTAGGTCTCCGGGTGAGCGAGAAGCGGAACGAGCATCGGCAGCCCGCCCCGCACGGCCAGCACGAGCGCGCGATGCGCGGCGCCCGCCGGATAATCGGGTTCTTCAGAGGCGAACGCGACGAGGGCGTGCAGATCGCCCCCGCCCCAGTGAAACCAAGTGAGGGCTATAAAGAACACGAAGGCACAGACCGGGGAAGCGAACCACAGGGCGAGATACAAGCCACCGAGGACCAGGTAGAGTAGCCCTACCGCGAGCACGGGCCACGGCCAGGGCTTGCGACCGAGGAGGCGTGGCACCGCGAGGTGATCTAGGGCGCCATGCGGTAGGCCGAAGAGCACGAGGCTCAAGGCGAACGGTGCGTACTCGGTCCATCCCGGAACGTCGAGGCCGGCGGCGAAGAGCAGCGTAATAGCGGCGATCAGGAGCCAGGAGGGCCACAACACCTTGCGCTGTACGGTCTGTCGCGCGGCGTCTGTAACCCCTGCGGCGCGTACGGCTCCCCCCTTCGTTACGTCCTCCCGCCGGTGACGCACTCGAGGAGAGCCCCGGCGGCGAGCACCAGGAAGGGTTTCTTCGGGAGTGCCCGGATGAGGCGGGCCTCGTCCAGCGGCGTACTCCTCTCGGTCAGGAAGCGCACGAGGGCGTCGGGCGGTACGCCAGCGAACATCTTGCGGTAGACTTCCGGGCACTCCCCGGGGCGCTCCCGCATGAAGCGCAAGAAGATGCCATCAAGCAGGTCGAGGTGTCGAGGGTGCACCCTCGCGGGTGGCTCCGATCCCGCAGCGATGGCCCCGGCGAGCTCCCGACAGTACCGCTGGATGCGCAAGAAGGTGTAGCCCGTCGAGGGGCGGGTTTCGCCTCCCAGCATGCCGATGCTGTGGACCCTCTCTCCAAGCCTCCGGGGGAAGCGATGGTCTGTCATCGGGATGTAACCTCTTTCCTCCCCCACAACCTCGTACTCCCCTGGAGTTAACCCGTAGGCATCTTCGAGGTACGTCCCTATCTCACCCCGGTGTGCTTGGCTGGAGAGCCCCGCCTCCGAGAGGTAAACGTTCTCGACGAGGGCTTCCCTCTCCCCCGTTGGGAGCGCGTACGCGAAGCGCAGCCCCCGCGATTGGTCTACGGAGAAGTCCATCAGCGTGCAGCGTCCTGGATCGAAGACGTCTCTGCCTGCCCGGATGTGGCGTCCGAGAAACTCCTGCGGCACCCACACGGACCGCCGCCGCGCCTCCTCGAAGGCGATGGAGCCGGGCGAGAGGCTGCGCCCGTCGAAGACGCAACCCGCGAGGACCCTACCCGCCGAGGTCCCGATACGGACCCCGTTGCTCTCCTCGGCATACCCGCCCACCTCCTCGCCGAGGCGGACCGTGACGTTGGGACTTCCGGCAAGGCGGTCGAGTACGTGCCCGTAGAAGTCCCGACCGGCGAGGTATTTGTAGGGGTAGTGCTCCGTCGTCTGGGTTACCGAGCCGGTCTCCGAGGCGAAGGACCAGGAGCTCCACTCCTTGCGAGCGAGGTGGGTGAAGGGTGTGTATTCGACGTCCCAGAAACACCAGGTACGGTCGTCCTCGAAGGAGGTTTTGCGGTCGAGGATGAGGATCGGCGCGTCTACCCCCGACTCCAGTAGGTGGTAGCACAAGCTCAATCCGGAGCATCCCGCGCCGAGGATAACGAACTCGTAGTCGTCGCGCATGGTTCGGTCGAGCGTCGCGGGGAAAGGTACAGGACGTCCCCTCCCTCGGATCTGACGTGTGGGGAGCAGCGTAGCGCCCCTCCTCGTATCTCCGCCCGTGCTCAGACCCATGCCTTCCTCTTCTCGAACTCGTTCACGACCAAACGTACGGTGCGCATAGGGTCGTCATCGGGCCGCGCCGGCGCCCCTCCAAGGGACACCGGCCCGGAAATGGCTCATGATGCCTCGTTCAGGCGACCAGGTTCAGCTCACCCTGGGCTGGGCCACGCTGCCACCCGAGATTTCGCTGAGAGCTTGCCGGTTGGTCAGAAGTAGGAAGCCGAAGCCTATCTTCGCCGCGAGGTCCAGGACCAGGAAGAGGGCGATCTCAATTGTCAAGCCCACGGCGCCGAAGCCCTCGGTGCCAAGCAACCATACGATTGGGTACAGGGACCATAGGACCACCGTAAGCACCGCCAGGGTCCTGAAAATCTGCTGCACGGCGGGCGACTGGGTGCGCGCAGCGGCAAAGAGCTGGGTGACCACCAGGTAAAGCAGGGCCACCATCGCGGCCGTGCTGATAAACCACAGGACGTACCGGCCGCCGCCAGCCGTGGCGCCGGCCCACAGACCCGTCAAGATCATAACGAGGTCCAGACCGACGAGCGCACCGATCAAACCAAGGTTCCGACCGGGACGCGCCAGCGCCAAGAGCGCCAGGTCGATCAGCAGGAGCGGCGTGGTAAAGATCCAATCAACGTAGCGGGCGTAGTAAAAAGCCCGGTCTCCGACCAGGGTAAGCCCCCCGCCCGTTGCCATGACAAAGTAGGAGATACCTGCGATAAGCGCTATAAGAAAGGTAATAGCATAAAAGTGTCGGGTACCCTGCGGAGCCTGCGTGCCGAGGTAAGCAAAAGACACCGCGCCTATGATCATGCCCAGCGCCCCGATCGACAAGAATACGGTTTCCATGTGTTTCCTGTTCCTCCCTTTCTTTTAGGATATTGTGGGAAGAATCGTACTCCCATAACAACTTTGCATAAGTAAGACTTTTTACCTTTGCTCGTACGATATCCGGAGTCTCCGTCCCCGCTCGCGCCCTTTCGAGCGACGTCCCCGTCGACGCGAGAGTGCCTCTCTTGACGGGAGCGCTGACGGGAACCAGATGCCACCACAACGCACGACATCACACTTTAGCCCGGTAAGAATAGGGCTTCTTACACCCCGGTACACCTCATCACACCCCAGGAATCGGCCTACGAATCAGAAGGTCGCAGATTCGAGTCCTGCCGAGCGCGCTATACGAAAGTCTCTGTTTGCAGGTAAAACGTAGCTGTGTGAGAGGGCCAGGTAACAACATTCGATCGGTTTGACAGTAGTCGGCAGATTAGTTCACCGACAAGGTGGGTTGCTGGCCTCTTGGAGCTAGCCCCTGCGGGTCGTTTTGGCGTGGCCCTTGTAAAGCAACGCGAAGCCTACGTACTTTCCTGGAAACAGCCTCTGCGCGTTTTGACGGTGGTACCAAATTTGTGTCATCCGTTGTTGATACGATTGTATCCTCGCCTTGGTGAGGGCTACAATGCCCTGCGTGGCGGAGTCTACCGGCGAAGAGAACGCTAACCTTTACGAGAGGAGCGTGAACGAGGGAAGCAGCAGCGAGTTACTCAACGCCTCTGAATTACTCGAGCTTCTGGATGTTTTCGGCGAGGACGGCATGAGATCCTGCCTTGTAAGATATTTGGAAGGCGTCGACAACGCTATGGAGGAGGAAGACGAGTAGTTACTCTGCGACACTCGGCCTTACCTTCTTTAGACGCCCCCAGCATTTGCCCGGGTCTTTTCTGTTGCTGTTCTCTGCTTCTCCATCGGCTTCTAGAACCCCTTCTAGGCCTTGTCCTTGGTCATGACGCGTTACGCATTCGAGAAGTTCAGCGACGCTTGCACGTCGGCCGTTTTATCGTGGTCCTTGCCAATCTCCCACTCCGCTACCCCGAGCTGGCTCTGGAGGCTCCACCCGCGGTACCCGATCGTGAGCCTGAGCTCTCGGGCCGCACGCCTGGCCACAAGCCCGACTATCGCGGTAAAGGTCGGATAGGCGAACTCTATGTCCGCGAGCTCCTCTACCAGCATCTCGCCGCGCATCGCGGTCGCCACGAGTTGGACCACCTCTACCGCCTGTTCACCGACTATGTGTGCACCGAGGATGCGCCGCGAGGCACGGTCCACTATTAGCTTACAGAAACCTTCCTGGTGGCCGTCGATCACGCCGCGGTCGAGATCCGCGTAGGGGACCGAGGACACCACGCAGTCGTGCTCGGCGCGTGCCGCCTCCTCTGTGAGGCCGACGCTGGCATATTCCGGGTCGGTGAAGCCACCGTGGGGGACTATCTCGTGGCTCTGCGCGCTCTCGGGACCGAGCACGGCCTGTTCGGCGGCGAGGCTGCCCTCGTAGGTCGCGCTCTGGACCAGCATGACCCTGCCGGTTATATCACCCGCAGCGAAGATGTGGGGTACGCTAGTTTGTAGCGTATCGTCGACGACTATATGGCCCTTGTCGGTCGCCACCCCCGCCGCCTCAAGTCCCAGCGCGTCTACGTTGCCCGGCCAACCCACGGAGAGCATCACGGTGTCTACCCCAGCCTCTCGCTCCCCGTCCGGGGTGTCGTAGCGCAGAATCAGACCTCCCGAACCCTCGGAGACCCTCTCTATTCCGTTTACCCCGCCGATTCCGGTCTCTATCTGTATGCCGCGCCGCTCGAAGCTCTGGCCAACGACCCGGGACACATCCTCGTCTTCTCCGGGGAGTACCCTCGGGGCGAGATCCAGAAGCCGCACCCTGGACCCAAAAGCCGCGAAGACGGAGGCCAACTGGCAGCCTGTCGCCGCCGCCCCTATGATCGCGACAGCTTCCGGCAGCGAACCCATGTTCCACACATCACTGTGGGTGAGGGCGTGCTCGGAACCCGGGAATCCGAGCCTCCGGGCATGCCCGCCGACGCAGATGACGAAGCGGTCGCCCCGGATCTCGGCCTCCGCCCCCCCGGGACCGCCGTTCTCGAGCCAAACGGAGTGGGGGGCCACGAAGCGGACGTCACCCGCCCCGTCGATGACCTTGACCCCCGCCGCCTTCAGCCGATCCCGAAGGCTTTTCTTGTCGTGTACCTCCTCCACGACCCGCCGGGCCGAGAGTAACACCCCGGGGAAGTCTACCTCCGGTGCCGGGCCCCGTAGGCCGTAGTCGGCAAACTGCTCCGCGTCCCGCACGAGCCGTGCGGCCTTGGCGAGTGCCCGTGTCGGGACGCATCCGTCGTTGGTGCAGGTTCCGCCCAGCTTCTCGCGCTCGATCAGGATGACCTCGGCCCCTAGCTCCCGGGCTCTTAGGGCCGCGGTTACCCCCGCCGGCCCTCCGCCTATTACCACTAACTCGCTCAATCCGTCCCTTTCTATTGCCTCACATGCGTGCCCTCTGCGAACCTCTCTACTCTAGGTAGTGGTAGTCGAGGCTGTAGTCCTCGTCGAGGGCCTTGCGTACCTCCGCCGGCACCTCGCCCACGGGCTCGGTCCACAGGTACATGTCACCTCCTTCATCCCCTGCATAAAGGATGTTCTTCTGCCATCCGTCCACCTCCTCGGGAAAGTCCTCGCGGTAGTGGGCACCGCGCGACTCCTCCCGGGCGAGGGCGCCGCGCATGACGGCCTCCGCCGCGGTTAGCATGGCGCGTAAGTTGAGGACGTGCTCGAACTGCCGGCTCGGGGAGGCGTCGGGTATCGCAGGCTCTCCGGCACGCTCCTTAAGGTACCGGAGCTTCACGATCCCCTCGCGCAAGCCGTCGCCGGTGCGGACGATGCCGGCGTGGTCCCAGACGAGGTCGCGCAGCTCGTCGATGAGCTCCTCCGGATCCCGTTCGCCGCCTCCTGTTCCGGCCGCTAGGACGTCGAGGGCCGCGAAGTGATCTTGTGCCGCGCCCTCGTCGAGCGGGACGGACGGCAGCAACAGGTCGTCATCTAGGACATCCGCGAGGTGAGAGCCAAGGATCTTCCCGAAGACGACAGTCTCGGCCAGGGAGTTCCCCCCGAGCCTGTTGGCGCCATGCACGCCGGCGGTCGACTCGCCGACGGCGAAGAGCCCCTCAACGGCCGTGGCGCACGTCCGCGGGTCGACCTCGATGCCGCCCATGCCGTAGTGGGCGGTGGGGGACACCTTCATGGGCTCCTCCGTTATGTCCACCCCCTGCTCCGCGAACTGCTCGTACATGTTCGGCAGCCGATCCTTGATGTAGTCGGGGTCGCGATGGGAGATGTCGAGCAGCACCGCCCCGTCGGGAGTGCCACGGCCCTCCCGGATCTCACGATAGTTGGCGCGCGCCACGACGTCGCGCGCGTCGAGCTCCATGTGCTTGGGCGAGTACCTCTCCATGAAGCGCTCGCCCTCACTGTTGTAAAGACGCCCGCCCTCGCCCCTGACGGCCTCGGTGACGAGCCGGCCATCCATCCTCTCGGGCTCGATCATTCCCGTCGGATGGAATTGGACGAACTCCATGTCCTTAAGGGCCGCCCCGGCCTCGTAGGCGAGCGCCATCGCGTCCCCGTTGTTCTCGGCGGGGCGGGAGGATCCGCGCCTGTAGATCGACGTGTAGCCGCCCGCGGCCAGCACAACCGCGCGAGCCCCGAACAGGAGGCGGCGCCCGCTTTGCATGTCGAAGCCCGCAGCGCCGTTGACCCGCCCGCCGCTCTTCAGGAGCTTCGTCACGTAGACGTCCTCACGGTAGGAGACGCCCTCTTCTTTGGCTTTGGCAACCAGCGTGCCCAGGATAGCCTCGCCCGTCCTGTCCCCGGCGAAGCAGGTGCGGCGGAAGGACTGGGCGCCGAAATAGCGCTGGTTTAACTCGCCGTCCTCCGTGAGGGAGAACGGACAGCCCCAGTCGCGAAGCTCGACGATGCGTTCCGGCGCCTCGCGGGCCAAGATCTCGACGGCCCTGGGGTCATTGACGAAATGTCCCTCCCCGATGGTATCGGCGGCGTGTACCTCCCACCGGTCCTCGGCATCCAGGTTGCCCAAAGAGGCGTTGATGCCGCCGGCTGCCCACACCGTGTGGGCGTCTCCGTGCCGGCGCTTGCCCAGGACCAGGACGTCGACACCCTCCCGGGCCAGCTCGATGGCCGCCCTAAGCCCCGCCGCACCGGCGCCGACGATCAGTACGTCCGTCTCCTCGAGGTTGTTATCATGCTTGTGACCACCACTATGCATGCTATCCGCCTTCCGTAAGGATTGTCAGTGTGCTCCCAACGCGGTCGGAGGAGGAGTCTCCTTATGTCTAGGAGTCTATAACTCCCGCGGGTACTTCGGCGTAACGCAGTTTACGTCTCCCCGCGATGCCTGTGAACGTTGTCGCTCAGGGACACTTGAGAAACCGGCCTACGGTGATCCGAAGGGTAGAAACGACCGTTTGTCTGTCCCGACGATTGGCGAGCAAGATCCACGGGTGGTGCGGCGACCGGTTGCAAGTCGAGCGCATGCTCTGGTCCAACGGTCCGCGGAATCCGCCAA
The DNA here is from genome assembly GCA_902806075.1 of uncultured Rubrobacteraceae bacterium. GTDB lineage: Bacteria > Actinomycetota > Rubrobacteria > Rubrobacterales > Rubrobacteraceae > Rubrobacter_F. The sequence continues at coordinate 8,214 of CADCVG010000004.1, read as the reverse complement.
GGCAGAATCCGGAGCCCGAATGAGACCCGAAAACTCGCAACGGGAAACACTGTCGACCCGAACCAGAGCCAAAAGTCACTCCCTAACCGCATGATCGGAGGAAGATCGTGCGGTGGCCCCTAGTCGCGCCGGGGCGCTAGTGCCTTCGGGAGCGCCTGGATGACGTCCCCCGCCACCGTGTGACCCGCGCCGACGCGGGTTGCGGCCAGATCCCCAGCGTCGGACCGCGCGAGCACCGCCGCCGCGGCGGCCGCGAACGGGCCCATCCCCCGCGCCAGAAACGTCCCTACCAACCCCGCCAGCACGCTCCCAGTCCCGTTGGTGGCCAGGGCGCCGCTCGCGCCGGGCCCGAGGGCTACCGGGCCGCCGGGCGCGGCAACGACGCAGCCGTCCCCCTCTAGTACGACCACGGCTCCCGTCCGGTCGACGAGCGCCCGCGCGGAGGCGAGCCGTCGCGCCCCGACCTCCTCCGGTGAAAGTCTGAGCAGGCGCCCGAGCCCGGCCTCGTCCGAGATCAGGACCGTGGGAGCGGGGCGTTCGTAGAACGCCTCTGCGAAGGGGTAAGCGGACAATCCGTCGGCTTCGATGACCATCGGTACCTCGATGGAGGAGCCGACCGCCCGTAAGAAGGCCCCCTCAGCACCACCCAGGCCCGGCCCAAGCACTACCGCTCCGGCCTTAGACGCGAGGTCGGCGATCGCCGACACGCCCGCCTCGACGTGGCGGCCGTCCTCTTCCTCCAGACCGTAGATCAGGGCCTCGGGCAGGCGCAGGTCCATGACGGGGGCGACCGAGGCGGGGACGGCCACCCGCACGTAGCAGGTGCCGGCGCGCATCGCGGCCTCCGCCGCCATCGCGGGGGCACCGGTCGAGCCGCATGCCCCGCCCACGACCAGGACAGTGTCGCACTGCGATGCGTACCGGGGCCGGGTCGGCACCAAACGCAACACGCACCGGGAGATCAGGCCAACGAGGCCGGCGTCCGGAGCGCCGCGCGGGACGCCGATGTCGATCACGCGCACCTCGCCCACGCGCCGTGAGCCCGGCGCCACGTACAGGCCGATCTTCGGGGCGTGGTTCGTGGTCGTGACGCTGGCGCAAATCGCCGGCCCCTCCACCTCGCCGGTTGCCGCGTTGACCCCCGACGGCACGTCTGCGGCGACCACCGGCGCGCCTGCAGCATTGATCTCCACGATGACCCCGACGAGAGGTTCGTGGACGACGCCCTCGAAGCCCGTCCCGAGCAACGCATCGACGATGGCACCGGAGCCCACGAGTGCCGCCGAATCGAACGGACGCGGCGGCGCCCCGGGCAGGCGGTCGAGGTTCGTCCGCGGCACACCGGCGAGGCCGTCCAACGCAAGCGGGGCGATCACGTCGACCTCGTGCCCGGCTTCCCGGAGGAGACGGGCCGAGATCAGGCCGTCTCCTCCGTTGTTGCCCGGCCCGACCACGACGCGGATGGGTCCCCCTCCGGCGACTTCGGCCGCGGCCGCCGCCAGCCCCGCTCCGGCCTTCTCGGCGAGTTCCAATTCCAGGATGCCGCGCCGCTCCATCGCGAAGCGATCCGCCGCCCGCATCTCGTCCGGGTCGTAGAGTCCGTCGAGCCATTCAGGTAGGGAAGCCTGTGTCCGCTCTTCTTGCATATCTCTACCCTTCCTGGAGCGACGTATGTTGGACGCAGCCTAGTATCATGATATATGAGGAGTCGTGGAGTGGCGGGGTACCTGCAACAGCGCGGTCGAGAGCCACACGACCCCAACTAGGACGAGCCCGACGAGAGCAGCACCCAGCGGAATGTCCTCGGGGCGGCGGAAGACGAGTAGCAAGGCGGTCGCCGCCTCGATCAACATCGGCGGTCCGACGACGTAGGTCGTGAGGCGGGAGTGAGCGTCGGAGTAGAGGGCGAACCCGCCGGAGCCGACCCTGCAGAAGAGCGGATAGTGGACTATCTGAACGAACCAGATCACGCCGACCATAACCAGCGTCGCCGCGAGGTGTATAAGGAGTACGTACTTCACCGGGCTGGGGGTGCCAAGTTCGCAACCGGACCTCCAGCAGCCTCTCGGCTGCGGCGAGGCCGGACAGGGCGTCGCCGACTACTATGCAGGATCGCATGTTCAGGTGGTCCTCCTGGTTAAGAGCTGCTCTTCGCGGGGCTCGGGGTTCGGCGGGGGAGGGGACGGAGGGTGGAGAGGCCGCCATCCACCCCGAAGGTCTGGCCGGTCACCCAGCTCTGGGCGGGGTCGAGGAGCCAGGAGATCATGGCCGCCACGTCCTCGGGCTCGCCGAGCCTGCCGAGGGGATGTAGGTCGGTCGAAGCCCGGCGGGCGGTCTCGCTCCCCGTGACCTTCTCCGTCATCGGGGTCCGGACGAGCCCGGGCGCGACGATGTTGAAGCGCAGCCCGCGGCCCGCGTAGGAGGCGGCTGCGGAGAGGCCCAACCCGGTGACGGCACCCTTGGCGGCGGCTACGGCCTCGTGATTGGCGAGGCCGGCGCGAGCGGCAACAGAGGAGAGCAGTACGATGGAGCCGCCGTCCGGCATGTGCTTCGCCGCGGCCTTTACCGTTCCGAACGCAGTGTTGAGGTTCAGCGAGATCGTTCGGGCCAGATCCTCGTCGCTCGTGAGATGGGCCGGCTTCAGCATGAAGGAACCTACGCAGTTCGCCGCCCCGTCCACCCGCCCGAACTCCTCGACCGCTTGTGTGAAGAGCCGGTCGACCTCCTCCGTCCTCGTGGCGTCGAGTGGGACAGGGTGTGCCCCGGTCTCCCCGGCGAGCTTCTTCAGGCTGTTCTCGGTACGGGCGCCGACGACGAGCTGGGCGCCGCTTTCAGAGAGCATGCGGCAGAGCGCGCTCCCGATACCGCCGGTGGCGCCTAGGACGACGTGTACGGGAAACGAGTTTGCGGAGTTATACACGGGTTCTTCCTCTCTTTCAGGTTCGGGCAGAAATGTTGGGCAGCTTGAGTGCCGGTGTATCGCAAGGATTCACGCGTTTGCCTCTTTCGGCGTCTTGTTACTCTGGTAGGCCCGGAGGAGTATCAGGGCGAAGAGCAGCCTATTCACCGAGCTGCCGAAAAGACCTCTTCTCGGGAACTGGTTAGTGTGGAGAGCTAACTGTCCGAGGCGTCGATAGGGCCTCTGGTCAACACCGCTGGGCCTCTGGGCGTTCGGCTCGTTCGCGGGTAGGTTGCGGTCCGTTCGCTCTACGCCAGGGAGCATTCCCTGGCTCACCCCGACCAAGAAGATCAGCGCCGCTACTGAGAAGACGGCCGCCGACGCCCCGATCCTTCGGGCGCCGAACATGTAAGCCGCGACTCCTAGCATCGTCCCCAAGAACGCCAACGGCAACGCATCGTTCATGAACACTTCGTCGAAGGAGGAGGCCGCTCCCACGACGGCCAGGAGTATCCCGAACGCGGCGAGGGCCCACCCGAACGAGCGGCTCATCCGCCCTCTGGTCTTCTTCGCCTCCGCATCATCACCCATCAGATCTCGCCCGTCTTTGTCTTCCCCGCCGCCCGGTCGTTTCTGGTTGCGGGCCGCGGCAGCGCCGAAGACGCGGGTGAGGATCAAGCCCGCAAGGGCGCCTAGGAGGACCAGAACGATCAGTGACACTATAGCTAAGCCCAAAGCGGAACCTCCACCTCATTGTTGTTGCTCAATTTTGCGTCTCACGCTACTCGTACATCGCGTGTCACTCCCTCGTAGACCTCAGGGGCACCCGGGATCGATGGAGAGCCCTCTAGCGTGTTCCTTGCCATGCGCGGGCTGATGACTATCTTGCGGTTGCGCATCTCGATCAAGCCTTCGCGCTGGAACTCGCTCATCACCTTCGACACCGCTTCTCGAGTCGAGGCGATCATGTTCGCCAGGTCCTGGTGGGTAAGGCGTATGTCGAGGACCGTAGAGGATTCGTTGGTCTCTCCGAAACGGTCGCTTAAGTTCTGCAGCAGCTTGGTGAGACGTACCGAGACCTCCCGGTCAAGGAGGCGATCTATAGCTTCCTCGGACTGCTCGAGGCGCTCAAAGAGCGAGGAGAACAGCTTCATGGCGAGCTTCGGATCTCGCTTTAGGACCTCGACCAGCATGCGCTTTCGAATTACGGCTACTCGGGCATCGGTCAACGCTTGGGCGAAGAGGGTCTGCCCGGCCCCCTCTTGGAGGCTCAGCTCTCCGAAGACGTCACCATCCTTGAGGAGGGCAATCGTAGCCTCCTTGTAGTCGCCGTAGAGCTTGTAGAGCCGTACCGTACCTGACAGGACGAAGTAAAGATGTTCGTCGGGATCGCCTGGGGCGAAGACGACATCCTCAGCCCCATAGCGTCGCTCTGCTACCCGAATGCCCGCTTCCTCGAAATCTTCGAGGCAGAGACGCCGGTTAGCGGATGCAGAGCTGGTGAGCTCCGGGTAGTTCTTGATCATCTCTGCATTTCTCCTCTCGAATCACTAGGTCTGAAACCTTTCACCACGCCGATCCTCTCTCGTGTACATCGCTTGCTTTTTGGGGACGACCATCTCACGAAGGAGTATGCTCCTGACGCTGCCAAGTGCCATCGGGCTTTCTGACTACTGAGACTGGGTAATTTCGACTAGCGCTTTCGCCCTGGTTTCTTCTGACAAGCGCCTTCTCAGAAAGTGTATAAAGTAGGCGGCTACGGTATTGTCGTTTGGGGACTTGACCGTCGAAGGTGAGGTAACGGATGAGGGCGAACGGTGGATGGTTCTGACAGGCTGCGTCTTCTCGAAAGGGCGGTGACCGCTAGCACCAACTCCATCTCGATCACAGACCCAAGCCAACCTGACAGCCCGCTGGTGTACGTCAACCCCGCCTTCGAGAGGACGACTGGCTATCCTGCTGAGGAGGTTCTAGGCCGCAACTGCCGCTTCCTGCAGGGCGAGGATCGGGATCAGACGGGGCTCGGGGAACTCAGAGCTGCGGTTCGTGAGGGGCGACATTGCACCGTTGTGCTCAGGAACTACCGTAAGGATGAAACTCTGTTCTACAATGAGCTGAGCGTCTACCCCGTTCGGGACGAGAACGACCGCGTGACGAACTTCGTGGGGGTGCAAAATGACATTACCGAGCGTCTACGCACCGAGGAGGCGCTTCGGGAGATCCGGCGGGCCGAGCGTCGCAGGATAGCCCGGGATCTGCACGACATCGTTATACAAGACCTCTCGGGCGCGCTGCAGTCGCTGAGACTTATCCACCTGCAGTTTAAGAGTTCAGGAGCAGAGCTAGACTTCACTGAGGAGCTTGAGGCTCTCGGGAGGGCTTCCTCAGGACTGCGCAGCGCCGTATACGACCTTAGACACGAGAAGGAGCGCCCGTTTGTGGAGTCAGTCGAATCACTGGTCGAACTGAATCGTCAAGCGACGCCTGAGCGCGAAGTCCGCCTAGTCGTCGAAGAGAAATTCCCTGGGGGACTCTCTGGAGGGGAGAGCGTGGAGCTATTGCGCGTGCTGCAGGAGGCCCTCACGAACGCCCGCCGTCACTCCAGGGCGAGAAACGTCGAGGTGAGGCTGAGGACGGAAGACGGAGATATCTTCGTGGAGGTCTCCGACGACGGGCGGGGATTCGATATTGCGTCTGTCCGGGCGGGAGTGGGTCTTTCGGCGATGCGTGAGAGGGCCGAGGGCTTGGGCGGCACGTTCGCCGTCTACGGCCGGCCCGGCGAGGGGACAAGGGTTGTGGTCAGTATTCCTCCGGAGAACGATACTCCAGCTCCTCGACGTCTATGATGCCTTCCCGGACAGCGTAGATCACCGCCTGGGTCCTGTCGAAGAGGTGCAGCTTCCTGTAGATGTTGGAGGTGTGGTTATTCACCGTCTTCTCCGAAATGCTCAAGGTGTGGGCTATCTGACGGTCGCTCTTGCCCTGAGCCAGGGCCTTTATGACCTCTAGCTCTCTAGCGGTGAGGGGCGGAACCAGCCGCGAACTCTTGGGGCTTTTGTCACTCTGGAAGGTGTTGAGCATCTTCTGGGCGAGGTCCGGGGCGATGATGGTGTTTCCTGCGTGTACCGTCCAGATGGCGCGTGAGAGGTCTTCGAGGTCAGCGTCCTTGAGGAGATAACCCTGCGCGCCAGCCTTTATGCCCCGAAAGACGTGCTCGTCGTCCTCGTGGGCGGTCAGAATGATAACGGCTGTCTGTGGCAAAAGGTCACGGATCTCCCTAGTTGCGCTGATGCCGTCCATCTTCGGCATGGAGATGTCCATCAAAACCACGTCTGGTTCTTTCTTCCGGCATAGCTCGACGGCATCCTCGCCGTCGTAGGCGACGCCTACCACCTCCATCTCGGGCAATAAGTCCACCAGGCCTGAGAGGCCTCTGGCGAACAGCCTCTGATCGTCCACGACCGCCACGCGGATAATGCCCTCTTCGTCTTTGCCCAAGAATCTCACATCCCTTCTATCTTTAAGAGCTAGCATAGCGCACACAGTATCCGCTCTATGCTCACCGGATTAAATGGTAGTGACCCCGAGTACTTCGTCCCTTGCATGATCGTCTGTGCGAGCTACATTGTCGTCGGATATTCCACCCATGTACTGCTAGGTAATTTTGGCTAGGTAAGCCGTGCCGCAGCCCCTATCCAACTTTTCAAGGTCCATTGTTCTGGCTAAGAAACGAAGGGCGTATCAATGAGGGGGTACGGCGCCGCGTCGAGCGGGACCTAAAAGAGACATCCTCGAGAACTAATCTCCTCCTGCTCAACATACTCAACAAAGCGATGAGCGGTAGGACAAGAGAGTAACAGGAGCCCTCAAAACGGGATCTGAGAATTCGCGGCAGTAGCGTACCGATTCATCGAGAGTACAGATATGCTCTTATAGGTGTAGTTTCTTCAGCGCGATCAAGAAGCACACGCCTGTAAGCGGTGGCATTCGCCCAGATCAACGACAGGATAGAGCACTAGCTTAGCCTGACACCCTCCACTTTTTCTACCGCTGGAACCTACCCTTCCTTGTCCTCGTGGTCGGGCGTAATTAGCACGGCGACCAGCGACACCAAGAACAACAGGCCGAACAGTACCGGGCTGTGGAATACCCGCGCAGTAACTTTAATAACCTTCTCTGACGCCCAATCCAAGAGGGTCCTCCTTCGGGGTGCTGATTGTACCCTAACTTAGCCTTCAAGAGAGGCGAGAGCTGTGTTACAAATACCAGGAGTACTGAGATTCCGATTTACTTCGCTTAGGTCTTCTCGGGAGCCATTATCATTTTCGTCACCACAACGTCTCCGCAACGCCCTGCCGGACGCACCTCAATGTGGTCCGGGGGAACAGAAGCCAGGTTATGCTCGGCTCTCCGATAGGCGCTCGTCATATTCTCCCCTTTTCTCGCAAACCGGTATTAGGTCACCGCTCCAGGCGTAGCTTCTCTAAAGAGGCGACAGAGACCAGGAGCCGCGCAGCCGCTCCTCCTTCTCCATCCCTCTTGGACTCTAACCGCCTACGGGCTACGAGGTTGCGCACGGCGCGTTTATTCACTCCGAGCATCCTCGCGGCTTCTTGGGAGTCCACGTAGCTAGTTTCTTTCTCGATGAACATACCTTTCCTCGCGTTCGTCCTTGAGTCGATAGCTACCCTTCCTTTATATTCGGCTAGGGTAAAGCGAGCATGAACGTTAGATGTCTTTCTCTTAATGCTTACGAGATGAACCAGAGAGCCGGCTTAGAAGAGTGGGTGTCCCGCACCTGCTCACGTATTGCATGTACCCGTGACACTAGTTTTGACACTAACCTAGAGCAACAGCGGGAAACGTTGAGCAACGTGCTAGAGGTAGGTTCACCTTACTTATGCTGATTTTGCAACTGCCAGCAACAGCTGGAACTGTGTCGGCATAGACTCTTAATCTCTAGGTTCCAGGTTCGAGTCCTGGGCGGCTCACTTTTAGCAGTCAGCCTTCAGCAGAAGCCTAAAACGGTATCCCGCGCGCTGGCCAAGTGAGTTGAGCCACTCGTGCGATGCGAATGTCCGGATCAGCGCACCTGTCCCTCAAAACGCTGATAACCAAAAACCCAAGACACGAAAAAGAGACGGAAGAGTGCAGGCTCTCTTCCGTCTCTAAGTTTGGGAACGGGACTGGCTGCCCCGTTCCCGGTTGAGATTGGTTCAGGCTACCTGCGCCGCAAAACGGCGAATGCCAGAACGCCCGAGCCCAAGATCAGGGCGGTAGCGGGCAAGAGCACCGACGGGGACGGACCACCGCTC
>CADCVG010000003.1 GCA_902806075.1 uncultured Rubrobacteraceae bacterium | reverse complement strand
TAGACGCGGCCTCTTCGTAACCGTCGAGGGCCTGGACTTCTCCGGCAAATCTACCCTCTTCCGTAATCTGAAGACGTTGCTCGTGGACCTGGATCCACCGCCCTACTTCACGCGAGAACCCGGTGGAACACCTGCCGCGGAGCGCATCCGGGACGTGCTCCTGGACCCCGAGCTAGACATGGACGTGTGGACCGAGGCATATCTGTACGCGGCGGCGCGGGCGGATCTGTTGAGGCGTGAGGTCTTGCCGCGTCTGAAGAGAGGGGAGCCCGTGCTCTGCGAGCGGTTTCTCGACTCAAGCCTCGCTTATCAGGGGGCGGGACGGGGCCTGGGTGTGGAGGTCGTGCGCGAGTTGAACGCCAGGGCTGTCGGAGATGTAGCGCCCGACCTGACGTTCTACCTGCGGCTCGATAGGGAGGAGCGGGAGCGACGGGCCCGGAAGTCGGGGGCACCGCTCGACCGGATCGAGCGAGTCGGGGACGAGTTTATGCGGCGGGTGGAGGAGGGCTTCGAGGAGATATCGCGCTCCGAGCCCGACCGGGTGAGGGTGCTCGAAGCGACCCTCTCACCACAGGAGCTCGCGGCGGTCGTAGAGAGGGAGATCCGGGGTCTGCAATATACTCCCAGAGGTGCTTGAGCTATGTGGCGAGACGAAGAGAGACGGTATATACAGGGGACCGGAAGACCGGCGAAGCGAGGACCGATGGGGGCAAGACGACGAGCGGCGCAGGCAGGGCCTGGCTATCGGTATCAGCCTCGGTATTGTCATCGGGGCCGGGATAGGGATGGCGACGGATAACCTTGCCCTGGGTATGGGCGTGGGCATAACGATAGGCGTGGCGCTTGGGGCACGTGGCGGCCGGCGAGACGGGCGGTGATCGGGACGGATATGGATCGCGTAGAGGCGAAGACGGAGACCTTTGACGGCATCCTGGGGAACCGTCCGGCTCTGCGTCTGCTCGAGAATGCGCTCTCTTCGGGCAGCGTCTCTCACGCGTACCTGTTCCACGGCCTGTCGGGGGTGGGCAAGCGCATCGTCGCTTACCGGTTCGGGGCGGCGCTGGTCTCGGGCGGGGATGAGGGGGCCATGAGTCGAGCCTTGCGGGGGCTGCACCCGGATCTCGTGGAGATAGAGCCCGAGGGCAGGTTCACGACCATCGGGCAGGTGCGGGAGGTGGTGCGTATTGCGGCGAGCCGCCCGTTCGAGGGGACGCGGAGGGTCTTTATATTGCGGGCGGACACCCTCAACGTGCAGGCGGCGAACGCGCTCTTGAAGACGCTTGAAGAGCCGGAGGGTGGTACGGTCTTCGTCCTGCTCGCGGCGTCGCGCGAGGGGGTGCTGCCGACGATCCTCTCCCGCGCCCAGGAGGTGCGCTTCGACCCCGTGCCGCTGGGCGAGGTCGTCTCCTTTCTGATGGAGCGGGGACATCCGGAGGGGGAGGCGAAGACCGCGGCGGCTTTGGGCCGGGGGAGCGTTGGGCTCTCGCTGCGCTACGCGGAGGAGGAAGAGCTCAAGAGGCTGCGGGAGGCCGTCGTGAGGGCGGGTCTCTCCTTCGACGCCTCTTTCGAGGAGCGGCATGGGGTCGTCGAGGAGATCATGGCTCGCGCCGAGAGCGTGGGGGAGGCGCGGGAAAGGGCGTACCTTGCAGGGGTGGAGGATGCCGACGGGGGACCGGACCGGCGCCGGAAGGAGGCGGCGAAGCGGTTCGGGAGGGCGGCTCGGGACGGGGCGGTGGCGGAGGCGCTGGACCTCCTGGCGCTCCTGTACCGGGATGCGGCGGTGGTCGCGGCGGGGGCGGGAGATCTGGCAGCGAACGCGGACAAGATCCCCGAGATACGCACGCGCGTGGAGGAGAGGGCGGGGGCGGATTGGGCGGGGGCGGCCCGGGTCTTTGGGGAAGCGAGAGGAGAGCTGGCGTATAATGTCTCGCCGGAGGCGATCCTGGAGGTTGCGCTATCTCGGATGGGACAGAAGATATCAGGGAGTTCCCCGAAGGGGGGCTTCCCCGGCTCGTAGACGTCCGCATCCCCGGTATGGGGGTAGCGAAGCTCTGCTACGCCCGAGACCTCGACCTGCGGGTTGGCTACAAGGTCGTCGTGGAGACCGGAGACGGGGAGTTTATAGGCCGGGTCGCCCTGACGCCGAGGCGCCGCGAACCCTACATGCCTCCCTTCGACATCCTGCGCGTCGTCACGCCCGAGGACGAGAGGGAGGACGACGAGAATCGGGAGCTTGGACGGGAGATACGGGCCGAGGCCCAGAAGCTCGTCCGCGACCACCACGTAAAGGGGGTCGCGTTCATTGGCTGCGACGTCTCCCTGGATGGCTACTACGTCGAGGTAAAGTACGAGGCCGAGAGCAGGCCGAACCTGGAGGTGGTGCGAGACAGTCTCGAGCGCCTCTACGACGCGCGGGTGGTATTCCGGCGGTTCACGTTCTTGGAGCGCGCATCGGACAGCGGCGGGTGCGATACGTGCGGGGTGCCGCTGTGCTGTGCGACGTGGAGCGGGGCGAGGAGCATGGGGCCGGTTAACGTCAGGCTCGCCAAACAGCAGGGCGTGACGCCGAACGAGAAGATCCTGGGTAGCTGCGGCGAGGTGAAGTGCTGCATGCGCTACGAGCACGACTCCTACAAGGAGTTCAAGGAGCGTGCCCCGTTCAAGAACACCGTGGTAAAGCTCGGGGAGAGGGAGGGACAGGTCGTGGACTACTCGATGGTCAAGGACTCCGTCCTGGTCCAGTTCGGCCAGAAGAGGAGCGATCGCGAGATGGTCTCTCTGTCAAGCCTCGCCCCCGAGAACGATGGCATCGTCCCCGTTGACGCCTTCGATGAGGACGATGAGCGAGGCGGGAAGAGCCCCGCCTCGCCCTCCCCCTCGTCGGACTCGTAGCCACTCGTGTTGGGTAACCTTTGCGACGTACCGGGCGTGCTCGTCGGGCACGCAACCGACTACGTTGGCCTCACGGGCTGTACGGCGGTCCTCTTCGACGCGCCGGCCGGGGCGGTTGTCGGCGTCGACGTGCGCGGCTCCTCGCCGGGGACGCGCGAGACGGACCTCTTGAGTGCGACGGGGCGCGTGGATCAGACGCACGCCCTCCTCCTCACCGGCGGCAGCGCCTTCGGTCTCGGGGCGGTGGATGGAGTGATGAGCCTCCTGGAGGAGAGGGGCGTGGGCTACGATGTAAGGGTTGCGCGCGTCCCAATAGTCCCGGGGGCGGTCGTCTTCGACCTCGCCGTCGGGGACCCTTCGGCCCGGCCCGGCCCGGCCATGGGTTACGAGGCTGCATCGTTGGCAGAGAGCGGGCCCTTCGAGCAGGGCACCGTCGGCGCGGGGACCGGGACGACCGTTGGCAAGGTGTTAGGGCTGGAGCGGGCGATGAAGGGAGGCCTGGGGAGCGCCTCGGTGACTCTCCCCGGCGGGGTCGTGGTCGCGGCCCTCGCCGTAGTCAACGCCTTCGGCGACGTGCGCGACCCTTCGACGGGCGGTATCGTCGCCGGTCCGCGCCTCGAAGACGGTACCCTGGCCGACTCGGTCGAGCACCTCGCGGAGGCGGAGCGCTTCGTACGGTGGGGGGAGAACACCACTCTAGGGATCTTGGCGACCAACGCCCGTCTCTCCAGGCCGGAGGCGACCAAGGTGGCCCAGATGGCCCAGGACGGCCTGGCCCGCACCGTCTCGCCGGTCCACACCTCCGTCGACGGGGACGCCGTCTTCGCCGCCTCTGTCGGCGGGCAGGCGAGCGTCGTAATGGCGCCTGACGTCGTGGGTGCCTGGGGGGCGCGGGTGGTTGCGGAGGCCGTGCTGCGCGCCGTCCGCGAGGCCAGAGGCGTGCCTGGAGTTCCGGCTGTCTCCGAGATCGGTTAGTTGGCCGTGAATAATGAGCGCCGTGTTGCCATGCGCGGACGAAGGCATAGTGAGGTCTGGAGTAGGGGAGAGACGAGAAGGTGGCCGAAGAGAGAGCCTCGAAATTATCTCCGGACACGGAGGGCGAGTACTTCGGGGGTGAGCCATATGTCGAACAACATCGCTGTGGGAAGGGGCACTTCGGCGAATACGTGAACTACTACAAAGAGATGGACGAAGTTCGTCAGTATTACGAGGACGAGAAGTAGGACCTACGCCGAGAGGAGCTGGAAGATGGCCGCGACCTACATCCACACCTGCTATCGCATACTGGACCCCGATAAGAGCAAGGACTTCTACGTAGACAAGATGGGCATGAAGCTCGTTGGGGAGATGCACTTCGATACGGCGACCAACTACTTCTTTGCGATGGAGGAGTCCGCCTCGGAGCCGATGCTGGAGCTTACCCACAACCACGACCAGACCGAACCGTACGATCCGGGGAACGGCTACTCGCACGTAGCCTTCACGGTCGACGATCTCGAAGGTACGGTTTCACGTCTCGAAGAGCAGGGGGTGGAGGTTGCGCTCGCGCCGAAGACGATGACCGTCGAGGGCCACGATTATCATATCGCGTTCGTGGTGGACCCGGATGGCTACCGGGTCGAGTTAGTCCAGCGGGGTACCATGAAGGTAGGGGAGATCGTCCAGTAGAAAGAGAAGGGCGTCCTGACTATCGCGGGACGCCCTTCGGATCGTCTACGCGGCTCCGTTAAGCTTTCTTCGCGTCTCCTCCACGTCCATGCCCTGCAGGCGAAGGAGGTTCTCGCCCAGGATCTTGCGCTTCGCCTGTTCGGTGAGTTGCGGGTAGCCGTAGCCTTCGACCATGTCCTGTGGGATCTCGAAGTTCCAGAAAGCGTCTAGCGCCCACTTCGGGTGCCAGATCGGGGTCTCCGAGCCGTAGATGATCTTGTCCTCCCCGCACCAGAACATGAGCTTGCCGATCCACTCGGCGAACTGCCTCGGGGAGCGGACCACGAAGTTGATAGTGGCCGCTATGGAGGCGTACAGGTTGGGGTAGCGTACGAGCTGCCAGCAGGTCTCGTCGATGAACGGCAGCCCTACGTGGAAGATCACGAAGTTGATGTCCGGGAAGTTTGCCGCCGCCCCGTCCATGTCCCAGGTCTGGGTTGCCTCTATCGGCTGCGGTCCCAGAGGAACGCCCTTATGCACTCCGATGAGGTTTATCCCAAGCTCCTGCGCTTTCTCGTAGACTGGGAAGGCGATCTTCGGGTCGTCCATTCGCCAGGGGAAGGGCTCACCGTAGTCGTAGCGGACGTTGTAGAACTTGAACGCCTTCGCCCCGTACTCTTTGACCTGCACCTCCATCTCGTCGAGTGCCTTCTTGCCCTCCAGCGGGTTGACCGTCCCCCAGAAGATCGTCCGGTCCGGGTTCTCCCGCGTGAGCTCCACACACCGCTCCCAGGGTGAGAGGCCGTCCTTGAAGAGGTCCGTGAGCGGCAGCGGCATCGCGACGAGCATGTCCGTGTCCGACTCCTCGAAGACCATGCGCGCTATCTCCGCCGTGCTCCACTCCTTCAGAAACTCGTCCGCCGAGAGCTTTGGCTCGTTCTCGGGGGTGAGGACGTTGTGAAAGGCATACAGGTGCTGGCGGAACAATTCGCCAGCGTTCCCGATGGCGTTGGACGGGTCGAAGTTGAATGGGTGGGCCACGCAGTCGAAGACCAGTACGTCGTCCTTGATCATCGTCCCTCTCCTCTCAGCCGCGCCTCGCGCAGGGGTGCCAACTTCTCCAGTGGCAGCCGCAACTTCTCCCGCGCCCCCGCGCTCATCCTCTCCGGCGTCCACGTCGGGTCCCAGACGACCTCGACCTCCACGCTCTCCACCCCCGGCAGCCTGCCGACCTCCTCCTCGACCATCTCCAGGAGGCGCGATGCGAACGGGCACCAGCCGGTAGTGAGGACCATCTCTATCTTCACGTCCCGGTTCCGGATGTCGATAGACTCGATCAGACCCATGTCCACGACGCTGATCTTGCGTTCCTGGCAACACGGGTCGTAGCAGTTATCGAGCGCCCGGATCACCGCCTCCCGCCCCGGCGAAGCATCCCGGGCAGAGCCCACAACACTCTCCATACTCCTCCTCTCCTGGAGACCCCACGTCTCCAAATAACGAAGATTACAGGTTACTCCCGTCCGACACCAGGGTCAACCGGAGATCATGTAAAATCAGGTTTTTCTACGATATACTTTGCGCTCACAAGCCGACGTAGCTCAGCAGGTAGAGCAGCTCACTCGTAATGAGCAGGTCAGCGGTTCGAGTCCGCTCGTCGGCTCTCCACAGTCGCTTTATCTACGCCGATTGGCTCACAGCACAGGGAAAGACCCCGGCTCGTCACTGGGGGCTTTTTGACACCACTCTGGCACTACCTGGGGCGCAGCATCCCGCAACGATGGGCAACGCGCAGAATAGAAAACGGTTTGCCCATGCTGCCTTTGACACAGAATGAATGTCCACGTATTATTTCGAAGGGGTGCAAATTATTTGAGTCAGTAGGCTGGCTGCGGGGAAGGAGACGGGTGATGGCGGAACGTACGGAGGAACGGGCAGCCAAAAAGGCCGTCACGGCAGGGGCTATAGGCAACTTTGTAGAATGGTATGACTACTCGGTGTACGGGTTCTTTGCGACAGTCATCGCGAGCCAGTTCTTCCCGGGGGAGGACCCGGTCGCGTCCTTGCTCGCCACGTTCGCCGTCTTCGCGGTCGCGTTCTTTATGCGACCGGTCGGGGCGTTTGTATTCGGGCACTACGGCGACACGATCGGCCGCCGCAACACTCTCGCGGCAGCCATCATCCTGATGGGTATCGCGACCCTGATGATCGGGGTGCTGCCGTCCTACGGGCAGATCGGGGTCCTCGCTCCGATACTGCTCGTTGTCGCCCGGCTCTTGCAGGGCTTCTCGGCTGGCGGTGAGTGGAGCGGGTCGGCGGCCTTCATGGTCGAGTATGCGCCAGAGAACAAGAGAGGCCTCTACGGTAGCTGGCAGCAGTTCAGTATAGTCGCGGGGTTGCTCGTGGGATCCGGGATGGGCGCGCTCCTGGGTACGGTTCTCTCGGAGGATGCTCTCAATTCATGGGGATGGCGCATCCCCTTCATACTCGGGATGGTGGTGGCGCTGGTCGGCCTGTATCTGAGGCTGAGGATCGAAGACACGCCCGCCTTTAGGATAATAGAGGAGAAAGACGAGATCACGGAGGCACCGGTCAAGGCCTCGTTTACCGCGCACGGCGGGGAGAGCGTCACCGCGATAGGCTTCACCGTGGCGTGGACCATAGCCTACTACATCCTCCTGACCTACATGCCGACCTATGTATCTCGCACGCTGGGACTGCCGCTCACGCAGGCGCTGCTCTCAAACGCAATAGGCCTCGTGGTCCTAATGGTCCTGATACCATTCACGGGGGCGATCTCTGACCGCATTGGCAGGAAGCCACTCCTGATCTCATTTTCGGTCCTCATAGCGCTGCTCACGTACCCGCTCTTCCTGCTCGCCTCGACGCAGGTGTTCGTCTTTATAGTGTTGGCGCAGGTGCTCTTCGGTATCATCATCTCGCTGTTCTCCGGCCCCGGGCCAGCGGCCCTCGTGGAGATGTTCCCCACAAACGTCCGCTACAGCGCGCTCGGCGTGAGCTACAATCTAGCGGTCGCCGCATTCGGAGGGACGGCTCCCTTTATAGCGACGTACCTGATTTCCAGGACGGGCAGCAACTTGGCGCCCGGCATCTACCTTATCGTGGGTGCCGTGATCACGCTGTTCTTCGTGAGTCGCATGAAGGAGACCTCCCGAGAACCCCTCCGGGAAGTCTAGGGCGATCGCTTGAACGCCGCACCTCTTGCGGAGCAGGTAGTTGTCGTAACCGGCGCCGCCAGCGGGATAGGCCGGGAGCTCGTTCTCGCGATGACCGAGGCCGGCGCGCGAGTACTCGCTGTCGACCGCGAAGGCCGGGGACTGGAAGACACATGCTCCCTGGCCGGCGGCGTAGCTGAGCCCCTAGTCCTCGATCTCTTGGAAGACAGGGCCGGGGAGAGGGTTGTCGAAGGAGCCGTAGGCGCCTTCCGCGGGATAGACGTGCTTGTGAACTGTGCCGGTATCTTCCCCTCGAGCCCGGCGCTCGAGGTAGCTACTGCGGAGTGGGATCTCGTCCTCGGCCTCAACCTCCGGGTGCCGTTCCTGCTCTCCCAGGCCACCGCGCGCCACATGGTCGGCGTGGGAAAGGGAGGCAACATCATCAACGTGGCCTCGGCGGCCGGAGCGATAGCGCGCCCTGGCGTCGCTCACTACTGTGTATCCAAGGCGGGTCTGATTATGCTCACCAAGGTTCTCGCCATCGAATGGGCCGAGCACGACATCCGAGTGAACGCCGTTGCGCCCGGGCTCGTCGAGACGCCGGGGGTCGAGGATCTGCTGCAGACGGAGGAGGGCAGGCACGAGCACGAGCAGAAACTCGCGAAGATACCGATGGCCCGCACGGGTAAGCCGCAGGAGTTAGCCGAAACCGTAATCTTCCTCGCCTCCGACGCTGCATCCTTTGTCACCGGGCATGCGCTCTTCGTCGACGGAGGGTACTCAGCTGGCCACACCTTCCGCGGGTAGCACTACGTCGGTATCAGAAAGGAGAACGATAAGTGGACCAGATCCTGCGTTTCCTCCAAGAGCACAAAGAAGAAATGCTCGAGAACCTGCGGCTCTTCGTCGAGCGGGAGACCCCCTCGACAGACAAAAAGCTCCTCGACGACTTCGCGCGGTTCCTCGCAGACTACGCCGCGACTATCGGCGGCAGGGCCGAGATCTTACCCGCGGTAGGATCCGGCGACCACGTCCGCGTGCGCTGGGGCGACGAGGACTCGGGACCACCGATCTTCCTCCTCGGTCACTACGATACCGTCTGGGCCGAAGGCACCATCGAAAAGATGCCGTTCTCGATCAGCGACGGCGTTGCCACGGGGCCCGGCATCTTTGACATGAAGTGTGGTCTCGTGCAGGGTTTCTGGGCGGTAAGGGCACTCCGCGAGGTTACCGGGGTACACCGGCCACTTGTCTTCGTTTGCAACTCCGACGAGGAGGTGGGCAGCCCTACCTCCCGCGCTCTCATAGAGGACGAGGCACGTGCAGCCCACACAGTGCTAGTCCTCGAGCCCAGCCTCGGTGGTGCACTCAAGACGGCCCGCAAAGGGGTCGGTCGCTACCGGATCCACGTGACCGGACGCCCGTCTCACGCGGGGCTTGACCCTGAGGGCGGTATCAGCGCGATCGAGGAGATGGCGCACCTCATCCTGGAGCTCCACGGCCACACAGACCACGAGACCGGGACGACCGTCAACGTCGGAGTGGTGGGGGGCGGGACGCGCTACAACGTCGTCGCAGCCGAAGCCTTCGCCGAGGTGGATGTGAGGGCGGTGACCGTATCCGAGTCTGAGCGCATGGACGCGGTACTCGCTTCGCTGAAGGTCAGACACGAGGAGGCGGAGGTGCAGGTTGAGGGCGGCACGATCTGGCCGCCCATGGAGCGTACGGAGAAGAGGGCGGAGTTGTTCGCCCATGCCAAGGAGCTTGCCGCCGAGATCGGATTCAAGCTCACGGAGGGTCTTGCCGGGGGAGCCAGCGACGGCTGCCTGTGTGCGAGCATTGGCGCTCCGACGCTCGATGGATTGGGCGCGGTGGGAGGCGGGGCCCACGCCGGAGACGAGCATGTAGAGGTATCGAGCATACCAAAGCGCGCGGCCCTAGTCGCCCGCCTCATGGAGACGCTTTAGAACAACTAGACAAACGGACGGAGGCATCCAGCGCATGAGAGATCTAGGCAAGGAGGAGAGGTCCATAGTAGAGGCTATCTCGGCTGATCGACTTATGTCCGATACGGAGGCCATAGCTCAGTGGGTGCGTCTCTCCGGCACCGAGGATGAAGCGCGTTCCTTCGATTATGTTGAGGGCGTGATTCGTGAGATGGGCCTACAAACTACTCGCCATACCGGATGGGCATACATCAGCCTGCCCGAGAGCGCGGAGCTGGACATCGAGGGCAGGAAGGTTTCTGCCATCACACACTCGATGGTTCCAAACACTCCGGAAGGCGGACTCGAGTTGCCGCTAGTCTATGTGGGCCGCGGGGCAGAGGATGACTACGCCTCCCAAGATGTCCGGGGTAAGATCGTACTCGTCGGTGGCATAGCAATACCTGGTAAGGCACACGCGGCCGAGAAGGCTGGAGCTGCCGCCTGTATCTTCGCTAACGCCGACGAGCACGTCCACGAGATGATTGTCTCGACCGTGTGGGGTTCACCTACGCCCGAGACCCGAGATAGGCTCCCGAAGATTCCTGTCGTCTCCATTGGTGCGGCCGCAGCACAGACCCTGCGCGAGATACTGCAAGAAACTAGGGAGCCCACGGCGCACCTTGCGACGCGGGTCAGGACCGGGTGGACCGAGATCCCCACCCTCACCGCACAGGTCGACGGAATCGAGGAACCCGAGAAGTTCGTCCTGTTCTCCGGGCACATAGACGCCTGGCATTTCGGTGCCATGGACAACGGCAGCGCGGACGCCCTGATGCTCGAGACCTTGAGAGTGCTGCTGCCCCACCGTGAGAGCTTCCGGCGCAGCCTCAGGCTCGCCTTCTGGTCCGGGCATTCCCATGGCCGTTATGCGGGTTCAACCTGGTACGCCGACCACTTCTGGGAGGATCTGCACTACAACTGCGTGCTGCACCTGAACACGGACTCGCCCGGCGGCCGCGGAGCCACCGTCATAACCGAGGGGCAGGCCATGGCTGAGACCCGCGGATGCGCCGCCGACGTCATAAGGGCGCTGACGGGGGAAGAGTTCAACGGGTCACGCTTCGGTCGCTCCGGCGACCAGTCCTTCATGTCTCTCGGCATCCCGTCCCTCTTCATGTTCGTTTCCGAGCAACCTCCAGGCCAGGACGAGTCCGCCGGCGATGTCGCGGAGCTTCTCGGAGGCCCCGGAGCGAAGGGCGGCGGCGTGGGTTGGTGGTGGCACACTACCGAAGATACCGTGGACAAACTGGACCCCGCCCTGCTCGTCCGGGACACCAGGATCTACGCCGCCGTTGCCTACCGCCTGCTCTCCAACCCGATACTGACTCTGGACCTGCGCGCCTCGACGAAGGAGTTCGAGGGACACCTACTCGCCTGGCGAGAGAAGGTCGGAGAACGCTTCGATCTCTCTTCCGTGGTCTCTAAGGCTGAGGAGGTAGCAGATCTCGCCTCCACGTTCCAGAACCGTCTCGGGGACGCGACAGGGCTGGGGGAGCCCGAGACCATCCGAGCCATCAACGAGACCATTCGCCGCGTCGCCTCCGAGCTTGTGCGGCTGAACTACGCGCGTTCGGACCGCTTCGATCAGGACGCGGCCCTCGGCCAGCCGCCGGTGCCCCTGCTCGCACCCGTGGATGATCTTCTCTTGACCGACGAAGGCAGCGCTGCAGCCCATGAGCTACTGACCCTACTCGTCCGGCGCCGCAACCGCGTCCTGCACGAGCTCTTCGAGGCGAAGAAGATCCTGGAGTCGGGCCTGGATCTTCTCTCGGATGCGCACACCTGATATGGACGCTGGCCTTACGCTGGTCTTTACGGGGGATCTCGCGCCGCAGCGCCCGCTAGGCGACGAGCGGGACGGACCGCGCGAGGTGTGGGAGTACTTGCGTTCCACGGACCTCGCCATGATCAACCTGGAACTCCCCCTCACGAACGCGGACGTCCCGGCAGACAAAGCCATAACGCTCCGCGCGGATCCAGGTATCGCATCCTCCATCCGAGAGGCCGGCGTGGACGTAGCGACGGTTGCCAACAATCACGCCCTAGACTACGGCACCGAGGGTCTTCTCGAGACTATCGAGGTCCTTGAAGACGCCGGCATCGCCATGGTCGGTGGGGGAACCACGCTTGATAAGGCGATACAGCCCGCGATCCTCTACGCCGGAAGTTGCACGGTGGCCGTCTTCGGCCTGGCCAGCACCCTGCCGCCGGGGTACGCTGCCGGCCCGCGGCGTTCGGGAATAGCGCCCCTCAGGGCCAACAGCCGATTCCGCATAGACGGTGTCACGCTAGACGAGCAACCCGGCATCTCACCCTGGGTCGAGACCGAGATCGTTGAGGAAGACGTCCGACGTGTCTGCGAGCGGATAGTGGAGGTTCGTTCGGAGGTAGACTTGGTGGTTGTCCAGGTGCACTGGGGCATTCCGAACGGCTGGTGCGCGGCGTTTCAGGGACCGCTCGCGGACTACCAGCGTCCTCTGGGTCATGCGCTGGTAGATGCGGGGGCAGACCTGATCGTCGGCCACCATCCGCATACTGTCCACGGCGTGGAGCGCTATGGTCAGGGCCTCATCGCGTACAGCCTAGGCAATTTCCTCTTTCATAGCATGGCTGCGGAGGAAAATCTCTCGGTGGCGGAGAACAGTCCACCCTACGATCTTGCCAGCCTGCAGACGGGCAAGGCCTTGGAAACGGTGCTGATGGAGGTCAGAGTACAGGATGGTCGCATGAGGCGAGCCCGGTTCCTGCCAGCCTGCATGGACGAAAAAGGCGAGCCGGAGTTCCTGAGCGGTGCCCGGACACGGGCAGTTCTCGACCGATTAGTCCACCAATCGGCTACACTCGCGACCTCGGTGGAGATCAGGGCCGGGGAAGCCGTAATCGACCTGTAGATCTCTCTGCCCGGAGGAGCGCTTTGAGGGGCTAGGGGACAATCTGTTGCTCAGTTTGAGAGATAGTTGGACGAACTTTCGCAGACGGGTGCAGAAGAAGGGAGTCGAATGGAAGATTTGAGAGATACCTCGATCACGATAGTCGGAGCCGGGGCGATAGGGGGTACAGTCGGGGCCTATCTGGACGAGGCCGGCTACGATGTTACCCTCGTCGATGTATCCCCCGAGCACGTCGAAGCCATCCGGGAGCGCGGGCTGAGGATCATGGGCGCCCGCGGCGACAAGACCTTCCACCCCCGCATTATTCTCTCCGAAGATCTCTCGGAGCCGTTGGGATCGACCTTCCTGTGTGTCAAGGGCCACTTCACCGAAGGAGCGGTCCGAGCTCTCGGACCGCTCCTGGCGCCCGACGGCTACATACTCTCTCTTCAGAACGGTTTAAACGAGGCCCTGATCGCGGAGCGCATTGGGAGAGAGCGGACCGTGGGCGCCTTCGTCCACTTCGGCGCGGACCTCCTCGAGCCCGGCCTCATACAGCTCGGCTACGAGGCGACGATCCAGGTTGGCGAGCTCGACGGCAGTATAACCCCGAGGGTCGAGGCGCTCCGTGAAGCCCTGGGACACGCGATGTCGACCAAGGTCACCGACAATATCTGGGGCTTTCTGTGGGGCAAGCTGGTCTTTGGTGCCACCGGGTTCGTCGTCTCCTGCGTGGACGCGCCGGTAGCGGAGGTCATAGACCATCCGCTCGGGAGGAGCCTGTGCCGGGCGGCTTCGGTCGAGGCGTACCTAGTGGCGCACACGCAAGTCGAGAGGCTAGAGTCAATAGGCGAGTTCGAATCGGAGAGCTTCGCGCCGGGGGCCGGGATGGAGGAGCGGGCCGATGAGACTCTCACGGCGCTCGCGGACGCCTGGCGCGGCGCGATAAAGCAGCATATGGGCATCTGGCGCGACCTGAAGGTGAAGAGGCGCAAGACCGAAGTGGACATGCAGGTCGGGCAAATCGTAGCGATAGGACGAGAGCAGGGAATCCCGACCCCGGTCAACGCGGCCGTGCTGGAGGTGGTGCACGAGATCGAGAACGGTGAGCGCGGGATGGGTTGGGGCAACCTCCGCGAGATCTCCGACCGCTCCGGCTTCGAATCGTCCGGATGACCCGGCCTTTGGCCGCCTCGGAGAGTCCTTTACGAGATATCTGCTCGCAGCCGTTCGAGGAGACTGAACTGCTCTTTAACCGGCACGGCATACCGGTTCATGTCGAAGAAGACCTCGTCCACGCCGAGCTCGCGCATCCTTTGGAGGTCATCCACCACCTTCTCGTGCGAGCCGCTGAGCGGCGGCTCTACCTCCGGAGCGTACTCCTTGCCGACAGCCGTATTCGCGCGCACGATCACCGGAAGCCCTTGCGGATCGTGACCAGCCTTCCGAGCTGCGTTCCGGAAGGAGTCGAGGGCCGCCTCAAGGACCTCCCAACTTGGAGGAAGGGGGTTGAGGCCGAACCCTAGTCGTCCGGCGCGCTCGACGGCCGCCTCTTTCATTGCCGCGATGATCATCGGCG
Source organism: uncultured Rubrobacteraceae bacterium (assembly GCA_902806075.1). Lineage (GTDB taxonomy): Bacteria > Actinomycetota > Rubrobacteria > Rubrobacterales > Rubrobacteraceae > Rubrobacter_F. The sequence continues at coordinate 3,310 of CADCVG010000003.1, read as the reverse complement.
GGCCGCCGTCCTGCACGGGTTTGGGGCTTATCTCTGACTCCGGGATCTTGTAGAAGCGGCCGGAGAAGCTCACCGGATTCGGCCCCCACGCGGTCTGCATCGCCCGTATGAACTCCTCGAATCCAGTCCCACGTCTGCTCATAGGAATGTTGGCCGCGGCGAACTCCTCCGGCGCGTACCCCTGCCCGAGGCCCGCGATGACGCGGCCGCCGCTTAGCTGATCCAGCGTGGCGAAGCGCCGGGCAAGTATCGCTGGCGCGTGGAACAGGGCGTCCATAATGCTGGTCCCGAGCCTTACACGCTCGGTCTTGGCCGCAACGTAGGCGAGCGTCTCCATAGGGTCGTAGACGTTGGCGTAGGAGTCCGGCATGCTGCCGCCGATGGGCCGCAGGAGTCGCTCGAGCACCCACACCGTGGGGTAACCGAGCCGGTCCGCCTCCTCGGCTGCGTAGGCTATCTCCTCCGGCGATGCGTATCTCCCCGTGTGCGGCAATGCAATGCTGATGTCCATGATCTCCCTCTCTTGCCGATTCGGACTGCTGACCTCCTGGCCGGCTCTCGCTATTCTCCCGCTCCTGTTGCGTAGACTTCAACCCCACCGCGCAGCACACGGCGCACCTTGTGCAGAGCCTGGATGTCTTGCAGCGGGTTGCCATCGATCGCCAGTATATCGGCGCGCTTTCCTGGTTCGAGCGTCCCGATCTCATCGGACAATCCCAGCAACTCCGCCGCAGAGGAAGCGCCGTAACACAGAGCCTCCATCGGTGCGGCTCCGGCTGCGACCATCAGGCTTATCTCCTCCGGCAGCGTGCCGTGCGGATGCCCCGGGGCTCCGCAATCTGTTCCGGCGGCGATCTTTACCCCTACCTCGCGTGCCAGACGAAATGCGTCGCGACTGGCCTCGAGTACCTCTGCAGTTTTGCGCTGTATATAGTCTGGGGCACCGAGCTCCGGCCCCTTCTCGCTCATCGCCGCGTACACGGACATTGTCGGCACCAGGTAGACTCCCTCGTCGCGCATCCGCTCGGCTGTCGCCCGGTCGATGAAGCTACCGTGCTCGATAGAGTCCACGCCGGCGTCCAGGGCGTTCGAGATCGCCGCTACCGAGTAGGCGTGGGCCGCAACCTTGCGCCCGGCCTTGTGGGCTTCTTCCACCGCGGTGCGCATCTCCTCCACGGTGAGTTGCGGTGAGCCTGGCTCCTCGGCGTGGCCGTAGATCCCTCCAGAGGCCATGAGCTTTATGCAGGCGGCTCCGGCCTTCATCTCTTCACGTACTGCGCGGCGTACGGCCTCAGCTCCATCGGCCTCGCGCCCCAAGAACCATCCGTGACCGCCGGTCATGGCTATAGCCCTGCCCGCGGGTATCACTCTCGGACCGGGTATGATCCCCTCCTCTACGGCTCTCGCTATGTCTACTGAGAGTCCCTCCGACGCTCCGACATCGCGGACGGTGGTAACTCCGGCGTGCAGGTGAAGGAGGGCGTTACGTGCGCAGCGGAGAACAGTGAGGGCTTGCGACTCGCGAGCGACGACCTCGTGCGGTTCGGCGGAGGCGTTCCATACCAGGTGAACGTGAGCGTCCACCAGACCGGGCATGAGCGTTGCGTCGCCGAACTCTACCACTTCGGCACCGGACGGAATGTCCTCACCAGATACTACCGAAACGATACTGGCGCTCTCCACAATCACAGCGCCGTCTTCGATTGCGTTTTCAGAGATTCCGTCCACAATCTGCTTCGCTCGATACGCTACCGTCACTGTGTCTCCTTTCGCTCGCACCTCGGTCGCAGCATACAGGCGAGTCGGCGCGCGTGTTCCGTAGCGAGGACGGCGTCGAGAGCTGGCAGGCCCAGAACTGACGGAGCGAGCCGCGGGAGTTCTATAGCGGTATGCAATGACATTGGACCACCGAGCCTTCCCCTGATCGGTACCGGAGTGCCGGGAGTCCTGGTGAACTCCTTGTCGCTCTCCACAGTCAGCGCAATAGAGGTGGCCCAACTGCAATGACTACCGCTATAACAACCCACGCCCGCAAGCTAGTCTACGACCTGCTCAACCTCATGCCAAGCGCCCACCAACGAGCCTCTCTCAAAACTATGCTCGCGCTTTTTCTCCGAGCTCGGGGCATGGCCCTTCCCGAACATGCCCAACGCAAGTCCGCCAGCGCACTGAGCCGTTTCCTCAATCTCTACGATTGGCCGACCCGCGCCGCTATACGAACCCTGCGCCGGGAGGTTTCGAAGACGCTGCTCGAACGCCGCAAAGCTGGTCGGAGGCCGATCTTGAGGGCCATCGTCGATCTGACGCCTCTGGAGAAGAGCGGCGAGTTCGAGGGGCTCGGAGGTCTGGTCCGCGTCCTCAACAAGAAGCGAGGGTTGCACCTGGCGATTCTTTACGTGGAGTTGGACGGCTGGCGCATCCCCTGGGGCTTTCGCCTCTGGAGGGGCAAGGGAGGCGCTTCGCCTGGAGCGTTGGCCCTCAAGCTGCTTCGCTCACTGCCGAGGGAACTCACCGCCCGCCACGAGGTGATAGTGCTGGCCGATTCGGCCTTTTGCGGGGTGGAGTTCTTGCGTGGAGTGCGCCGGCTGGGACATCACGTGGTGGTAGGAGTCAGAAAGGATCGTCTTCTCGCCGACGGGACGAGATTGGATCGGATGGGTCGTCGCCGAGGAGGCGAGCGCCGGGGCGGGGAAAAAGCGTGGCTCGAAGGGCTGGAGGAGCTACCCGTCTACGTCGCCTCGTATTGGCTAAAGCGCGACGGTGGCAGAGAGCGACGCTTCGTGCTCTCGACGAAGGCGTTGAGCCCCAAGCACATCGTGCGTTGGGGCAAGAGGCGCTGGCGCATCGAGGGGTTCTTCAAGACCGCCAAGGGTCGTTTCAGCCTGGATCGCTTCGGACAGGGGACCAAGCTGGGGGTCTATCGGTACCTGGTATTGAGCCTGGTGGCCTACCTGATGGCGCATTGGGGATACCTGAGCCAGGAGTGTGCGGGTCTTCCCCGGTGGGGAGAGGCGGCGCGGACGATCCTGGAGGAGGTACTGGCGGAGACGGTGATCGAGGATCTACTGGTGGAGATCGAGGAGCGAGGCGCCTTGTTGCGAAGTCACGGCATCGAGATACGAGTCGGTAGGTGCAAGATATGAGATACCCTACTCGCCGCGGCTGTCCACGGCCAGCCCGCCGTCCTCACCGGAGCGGGGCAGGTCCGCCGGGTCCCGCCGGGGACAGATCGAGCCGTTACGGGACGCAGGGCGGAGGCGGGTCACTCTGGGCGTGTGCCGCACTCTACCGGGGGGCGCCGTTCAACTGT
>CADCVG010000002.1 GCA_902806075.1 uncultured Rubrobacteraceae bacterium | reverse complement strand
CCACTCTTTCAGTTCTTCGAGCTTGCGGGCGTTGGCCAGGGAGAGCATCGGGACGGCGTGGCGGACCTGCTGGAACTCCTCCAGGGGCTCGCCGCCTACTCTCTGGGTGGGGGAGTCCGGGGTGACGAGCTCGGGGTGTTCGGCCTCCAGGGATTCGAGCTCTCTGTAGAGGGCGTCGTACTCGGCGTCGGGGATCTCCGGAGCATCCTCGACGTAGTAGCGGCGGTTGTGATACCGGACCCGCTCCCTGAGCTCCTCGATCCTGGTCCTGACGTGTGATTTCTCGGACACGGAGCGATTATACAGAGCGATAGCACGACTTCGAGGGCGTCCTTCGTGGGTAGAAGGCCATCGTTTGTTCACTCCATGCCACGCGCGATGCAGGTACAAACGGACCCTGTAAGTGCATACCGGTGGTATTCTGCGGGTTGTCCCGGGCGGGGGCCTCGGAGAGTACGAGCGGGCGGAGGAGGTTGCGCTTATGCAGGAGACCAGAGAGAAGAATCTGGAGGTCAGGAACCTCATCGGAGGGATCTGGGAGGAGGGCAACGGGCGCGCCACCGAGCCGGTCTACGACCCGGCGACGGGCGAGGTGGTGGCCGAGACTCCCCTGAGCACCGCAGAGGACCTGGACAGGGCGGTGGAGAAGGCCAGGGAGGCTTTTCCAGGATGGGCGGCTACGCCGGTCGTGGAGCGGGCGCGCGTGCTGTTCCGCTTCAAGATGCTGCTCGAGGAGCACTTCTGGGAGCTCCGGGACCTGGTTACCCTGGAGAACGGCAAGGATGCGAAGGACGCCGGCGGGGAGGTCAGGCGCGGCATCGAGGTCGTCGAGTTCGCCTGCGGGATGCCTACCCTGATGATGGGCGAGTCGGGGCGCGACGTGGCCCGTGGCGTGGACAACGTCTCCTACCGTTATCCCCTGGGGGTAGTCGCGGCGATCACACCGTTCAACTTCCCGTGCATGGTGCCGCTGTGGACGCTGCCCGTCGCCATCGGCGCGGGGAACGCTTACATCCTGAAACCTTCGGAGCGCACGCCCTTGTCCGCGGTGCTGCTCGGGGAGCTCTTGCAGGAGGCGGGGCTTCCTGAGGGGATCTTCAGCATCGTCAACGGGGCGCGGGAGGCGGTGGACGCCATCCTCGAACACCCCGGTATAGAAGCTGTCTCCTTCGTGGGCTCGAAGCCCGTCGCCGAGCACGTCTATAGAGTGGGCGCGGCACACGGTAAGAGGGTGCAGGCCTTGGCGGGGGCGAAGAACTCGATGATCGTGATGCCCGACGTCGTCATGGACAAGGCCGTGGACAACATAGTCTCCTCGGCCTACGGCAACGCGGGGGAGCGGTGTCTCGCGGGGAGCGTGCTCGTCGCGGTCGGAGAGATCGCCGACCCGCTCGTCGAGGCGCTCAAGGAGAAGGCCCGGGCGATGAAGGTCGGACCGGGCAAGGAGGAGGGGAGCGAGCTTACGCCCGTTATCCGCGACTCCCACCGCGAGAGGGTCAGGGAGTACATACACATCGGCGAGAAGGAGGGGGCCGAGGTCGTCCTCGACGGGCGCGAAGCGCCGCGAGAAGAGGGCTTCTTCATGGGAGCCACTATCCTCGACCGGGTGACCGGCGAGATGCGGGTGGGGCGCGAGGAGATCTTCGGTCCCGTCCTCTCCGTCGTCCGTGTGGATACCCTCGACGAGGCCATAGAGTTCACCAACGGCTCCCCGTTCGGCAACGCCTGCTCCATCTACACCGAGAACGGCGCCGCCGTGAGACACTGGCGCGAGAACGTCGAGGCCGGGATGCTCGGGGTGAACGTCGGCGTCGCGGCGCCCATGGCATTCTTCCCGTTTAACGGCATAAAGGACTCCTTCTACGGCGACCTGCACGCCACCGGCAAGGACGGGGTCAGGTTCTTCACAGAGAACAAGGTCGAGGTCACGCGCTGGTTCTCCGAACCCGGACCGAACCCGGCGGTGCAACGTCCCGTGGAGAGCGGCGGATAGGCAGCTTTCAGTGGCCAGCTTCGGAGGCCTAGCTCTCGTGCGCTCTCGAAGCGCCTCCCAGTGAAGAGACGCCTCTCGTGCAAACGCCAGTCCGGGGATGATGCTTCCGGATAGAGAGTCTGGCGTAGAAGGCCGAACGCCGATAGCTTACCGCTCGAGATTTGACCCGAGTTTGCGCCTCCTTTAATCTTCTCTCAGGGAACAGGGACAAAGAAAGAGGAGGTGCTTTTAGAATGCAGAGCACGTTCGTATGTGTAGGTGACGAGCATGGATAGGGCCGGCGGGCAGCAAGAGGGCCAGACTTCCTCTATCAGGCCGGTTATAGTCTCCAGCTTTATCGGTACCACCATCGAGTGGTACGACTTCTTCCTGTATGGGACGGCGGCGGCGCTGGTCTTCAACCAGCTATTCTTTCCGACCTTCGAGCCGCTCGCGGGTACTCTGGCGGCTTTCGGCACGTATGCGGTTGGCTTCGCGGCGCGTCCGTTAGGCGGGATAGTCTTCGGGCACTACGGAGACAAGATCGGGCGAAAGGCGATGCTCGTTCTTGCGCTCCTGATCATGGGCGTCGCGACGTTCGTGATGGGGCTCTTACCGACCTACGACTCGATAGGAGTCTGGGCGCCGATCCTGCTCGTCGCGCTCCGCTTCGTTCAGGGCATCGGGGTCGGCGGAGAGTGGGGCGGAGCGGTCCTCATGGCGGTCGAGCACTCGCCCCCCGGGCGGCGAGGCTACTACGGGAGCTGGCCTCAGATGGGGGTCCCGGCGGGCCTCCTGCTCGCGAACCTGGTCTTCCTCGCCTCCTCATCGTACCTCCCCGAGGAGCAGTTCCTGGCCTGGGGCTGGCGGATACCGTTCCTGGTGAGCATCGTGCTCGTCGGCGTAGGCCTGTTTATCCGGCTCAAGCTCATGGAGACTCCCGCCTTCCAGCAGGTGCAGGAGTCGGGGACCGAGGCGCCCATGCCCATCATAGACGTGCTCCGCACCTATCCGAAGAACGTGCTCCTTGCGATGGGCATGCGCATCGCCGAGAACGGTACTTTCTACGTACTGACCGTCTTCGTCCTGAGCTACGTCGCGGGCGAGCTGGCTCTGGACCGGAACGTCGGCTTGTACGGGGTCCTTATCGCCGCTACCATCGGGCTCTTTACCATCCCCCTCTTCGGGGCGCTCTCGGATAGAATCGGGCGTAGACGGGTGTACCTCATCGGCGCGCTCTTCTCGCTGGTCTTCGCCTTCCCGTTCTTCTGGCTGGTGAACACGGGGATAGAGCCACTGATCTGGCTGGCTATAGTCCTCGGCGTCAACATCGGCCACGATGCGATGTATGGCCCGCAGGCGGCCTTCTTCTCGGAGCTCTTCGGCACCCGCGTGCGTTACTCTGGGGCTTCTTTGGGGTACCAGCTGGCCTCGGTCCTGGCGGGCGGTCTCTCGCCGCTCATCGCCACGGCACTGCTCGGATACTACGGCTGGCCGGCGGTCGCCCTATACACGGCTGGAATGGCGATCATTACCGTGATCGCCGCCTACCTGGCCGCGGAGACCTTCCAGGGTGACATCTTCGAGGATCAACCCGAGGAACGCCGGCTCATCGCGGAGAGCTAGTACGAGGCCCGAACGGTATCCTGGCGGACCACTTGCCCGCCAGGATACCGCTGCTACAATCGCTCTTATCGTTGGGGAACGAGGATCAGGAGGATCTTATGCGGCCGGAGGACATCGAGGGTCTAACCGTCGGGGGGCTTCTGGACCTCGTGACGGAGCGTCGCCCGGAGAGCGACGCTCTGGTCTACGTGGACCGGGGCCTGCGGTACTCCTACGGGGAGTTCAACGAGGTAGTCGAGCGGTGTGCCCGTGCGCTGTTGGCCCTGGGCTTGAAGAAGGGCGACCACGTCGCGGTGTGGGGGCAGAACGTGCCGGAGTGGGTGACGCTCCAGTTCGCCACCGGCAAGACCGGGACCGTCCTCGTCACCATCAACCCGGCGTACAAGTCCAACGAGCTCCGGTACGTCCTGGAGCAGTCGGACGCGGCGGTACTGTTCCTTACGGAGGGCGTGAAGGATGTGGACTTCGTGGAGATCCTGCAGAGAGCCGTCCCGGACCTGGTCGAGGCGGAGTCTGGCGAGCTGGAGGTAGAGGGTCTCCCGCACCTCAAGAACGTGGTGCTCATCGGAGACGAGGCCGGGAACGTGCCGGGTCTGACTCCTTACAAAGAGTTCCTGAAGGGAGCCGAGAAGGTTTCGGAAGAGGAGCTAAGCGAACTGCAGGCGACTCTCGATGCGGACGAGGTCATAAACATGCAGTACACCTCGGGGACGACGGGGTTCCCGAAGGGCGTGCAGCTTACGCACGAGAACATCGTCAAGAACGCGTTCCACATCGGCGAGTGCATGGAGCTCGGGCCGGAGGATCGGGTATGCATCCCGGTGCCTTTCTTCCACTGCTTCGGCTGCGTCCTGGGCACGCTGAACACCGTTACTCACGAGGGGACGATGGTGCCCGTTGAGCAGTTCGATCCGGAGGAGGTCCTGAAAGCCGTCCACGAGGAGCGGTGTACGGCGCTCCTGGGGGTGCCGACGATGTTCATCGCGGAGCTGGAGCACGAGAATTACGGGGAGTACGATACCTCTTCTTTGCGGACCGGGATCATGGCGGGCAGCCCTTGTCCCGAGGAGGTGATGAAGCAGGTCGTAAACGACATGGGGGCAGAGGAGATCACCATCGCCTACGGCCAGACCGAGTCGAGCCCCGTCATAACCCAGACCCGCACCGACGATCCGATAGAGCTCCGCGTCTCTACCGTCGGCCGCAAGCTCCCCGAGGTCGAGGTGAAGATAGTGGACGTCGATACCGGCGAGGAGGTCGGGACAGGAGAGCAGGGCGACCTCTGTACCCGCGGCTACCACGTGATGAAGGGTTACTACAAGATGGAGGATCGGACCCGAGAGGTCATAGATGAGGACGGCTGGCTTCACACCGGGGACCTGGCGGTCATGGACGAGAACGGGTACGTAAAGATAACGGGCCGGGCGAAGGACATGATCATCCGGGGTGGCGAGAACATCTACCCGCGCGAGATCGAGGAGTTCCTCTACACCCACCCCGACGTCTCCGACGTCCAGGTCTACGGCGTCCCCGACGAGAAGTACGGCGAGCAGGTCGCCGCCGCCATCATACCGAAGTCCGGCGCCTCCCTGACAGAAGAGGGCGTCAAGGAGTTCTGCCGCGAGAACATCGCCTCCTACAAGGTCCCCGAGTACGTGGATTTCGTCGAGGAGTACCCGATGACGGCGAGCGGCAAGATCCAGAAATACAAGCTGCGCGAGGCAGCCGTCGAACGCTACGACCTGACAACGGCGTAGGGGGGCAAAAGGATGCGCGGGGTGGACAGAAGGATCGTCTTGGGAGTCGGCTTCGGCCTGGCGTTGGACGTGCTCGGGGTACTCCTGATCTTCTCGGGCTCCGTGGCCGCCGGCGTGGCCGTCCTCGTGATCTCGACCATAATAGTCCTCGGCGTCGTCTTCTCTCGTAGGGGCGGCCCCGGCGGAGGAAGGCACCGTTCAGGAGCAGAGAGCGCGGGCCTCGGCGGGGTGTATGCCAGCGACGCGTACGGTGATAGCGGCGGCGACGGTGGAGGAGACAGTGGAGGCTTCGATGGAGGTGGTGGCGGAGACGGCGGCGGAGGTGTTTAGAGGCGAACCTGATGGGGCCATGCCTTGGGGATGGACCGGTTGTTGTCATGCTTGTGGGTCGTTTCATGACCGGGAGGGACGGCGATGAACTTAGATCCGACGAGCGAGCAGCAGCGGTGGCGGGACCTCGCCCGCGACTTCGCGCAGGAGGAGATACGGCCACGCGCCGCCGAGCTCGACCGCGAGCAGAAATTCCCCTACGATCTCGTCGCCGAGATGGCCCGTCTCGGGCTAATGGGCCTCAGCCTACCCGAGGAGTACGGGGGCTCCGGTGGTGACTTCGTCGCCTACAACCTGGCGCTAGAGGAGATCTGCCGGGCCGATACCTCCGTCGGCATTACGATGGAGGCGCACATCTCTTTGGGCTGCTCGCCGCTCGCAAATCACGGTACTCCCGAACAGAAGGAGCGCTACCTCGCCCCGTGCGCGACAGGCGAGCGCCTGTGGGCCTTCGGTCTCACCGAGGAGAACGCCGGCACCGACGCCGGGGGTACACAGACAACCGCCGAGCTGGGGGATGGCGAGTGGACCATAAACGGCTCGAAGAAGTGGATCACCAACTCCGGCACGGATATAACCGGCGGCGTCACGGTGATGGCGCGCACCGGCGTACGCGAAAACGGCAGACCGGAGCTGACCGCCATAATCGTCCCGCAGGAGACGTCCGGCTACACGCGCGGTCCGGCCTACGAGAAGACCGGCTGGCGCGCCTCCGACCAGCACCCGCTCTACTTCGAGGATTGCCGGGTGCCGGAAGAGAACACTTTAGGCGAGCGCGGGCGTGGCTTCCAGCAGTTCTTGCAGACGCTCGACGCAGGGAGGGTGGCGGTCGCCGCGCTCTCGGTAGGGCTGGCCCAGGCATGCCTGGATGAGGCGCTTGCGCGGGCCAGAGAGAGGCGGCAGTTCGGTAAGGCAATCGCTGAGTTTCAGGCCATACAGTTCAAGCTCGCGGATATGGCGATGGAGATAGAGCTTGCAAGGAACATGGTCATAAAGGCTGCGTGGCTCAGGGACCAGGGACGTTCGTTCGGGCGCGAGGCGAGCATGGCGAAGGTCTTCGCCTCGGAGGCGGCCAAGAGAGCGGCGGACCAGGCCGTCCAGATATGGGGCGGTGAAGGTTTTATGGAGACGAGCGCGGTGGCGCGTTACTGGCGGCAGGTCAAGATAAACGAGATAGGGGAGGGGACCAGCGAGATTAATCGCCAGATCATCGCGCGGAGCCTCCTGGAGGAGAGCCCCGAGGAGACGAAGGCGAGGATGGTGTCGCAATGAAAACGCGCGTGGTGTGCCCAGCTGATCGACGGACGAGTGTTGTCGGGATCGAGCTTTAGGAGGTCCATCATGTTGGAGAATCTCGGCCAAATTCTGCCAACCGCGGCAGAGCGGTATGGTGCCAAGACGGCGTTGGTCAGCGGTAGTCGTGAATTCGGGTTCGACGAGTTGAACGATCTGTCGGGCCGACTGGCCAATGGCCTGCGCGGCTTGGGCGTGGAGCCGGGCGATCGGGTATCGCTCTACTCGCAGAACTTGTGGGAGTGGGTAGTGAGCTACTATGCCATCGCCCGGTTGGGCGCGGTGATCAACCCCGTCATCCCCGCGCTCACGCCGGAGGAGGCGCGTTTTATCGTCAACGACTGTAGGGCGAAGGTGGTGCTCGCCTCCGAGGAGAAAGGCAGGGCGCTGCTGGAGACAAAGGGCGACTCCTCGTTGGAGGAGGTGATCCTCTTCGGCGACTCCGTGCCGGCGGGCGCCCGATCTTTCGAAGAGCTGCTGGAGCGAAACGCCCCCGAGTTCGAGGACGCTGACACCGCGTCCGGCGATACCTCCACTATCGGCTACACCTCGGGGACGACCGGCCACCCCAAGGGCGCGATGGCGACCCACCGCGCCGTGCTGCTCAACTCGGCCATGACCGCCAACATGCACGTACGCACCGCCGCCGACACGGTCGTGACCGGGCTGCCCTGCGCTCACGTCTACGGCAACGTAGTCATGAACGGCGCCTTCCTGTACGGCTATACCCTGGTGCTGCTGGAACGTTTCGACGCTATACAGGCGCTGGAAGCGATCCAGCACCATCGAGCGACCATGTTCGAAGGCGTGCCGACCATGTACCAGGTTCTGCTGGACCACCCGGAGCTGGACGGCTACGACCTCTCCTCGCTCACCCGCTGCACGGTGGGCGGCCAGAGCATGCCGGTATCCCGGAGCCAGGAGGTGGAGGAGCGCTTCGGCTGCCCTCTGATAGAGCTGTGGGGCATGACCGAGATTTCGGGTCTCGGTACCACCCATCCCCTTTACGGCCCCAACAAGCACGGCTCCATCGGGCAGGCTTTGCCCTTCGTGGAATGCCGCATCGCCGACCTGGAAGACCCGGACAAGACCCTCGGACCGGACGAGCCGGGGGAGTTGATGTTGCGCGGGCCCGTAGTAATGCAGGGCTACCACGGCGACGAGGAGGCCACGAGGGAGACGATAGAGCCCGACGGCTGGCTGCACAGCGGCGACGTCGCCCGGATGGACGAGGAGGGCTACATCCACATCGTGGACCGCGCGAAGGATATGATCATCCGCGGAGGGGAGAACGTGTACCCGCGTGAGATCGAGGAATTTCTCTACGGCCACCCGGAGATCTCCGGCGTACAAATCTACGGCGTCCCTGACGAGAAGTACGGCGAACAGGTCGCCGCCGCCATAGTCTTGAAGGAGAATGCTTCCCTTACCCAGGAAGACGTCAAGGAGTACTGCCGCGAGAACATCGCCCGGTTCAAGGTCCCCGAGTACGTGGACTTCGTCGAAGAGTTCCCGATGACCGGGAGTGGCAAGATCCAGAAGTTCAAGCTGCGCGAGAATGCTGTAGAACGCTACGACCTCGTCGAGACCGCGTAGGATGAGGTCGGTCTTTCGAAGAGAAGCGTGCCCGGGCGGTTCGGATCTACGGTAGCGAAGGTTTATGGAAATGAGCGCCGTTGCGCGCTACCGACGGCGGGTGAAGATAAACGAGATCGGGGAAAGGACGAGCGAGATCAACCACCAGACCGTCACCGGCATCTTCTTGGAAGATGTCGCTCGCGAAGAGGAGGAGATGGCGTAACGATGAACGAGCTTCCCGCAAGCGTCAAGGTGAAAGAGGTAGGACCGCGCGACGGCCTGCAGGCCGAGGAGGCGATCCTCTCGACCGAGGACAAACTCCGGCTTATAGACTGCCTTGCCGAAGCGGGCCTGCGCGAGATCGAGGCGAGCTCCTTCGTCCACCCCAAAGCCATTCCGCCTTTAGCCGACGCGGAGGACGTGTTCGCGGGCCTGGAGCGGCGGCCAGGGGTGATCTACTCGGCGATCGTCCCGAACGAGAAGGGAGCCGACCGGGCTGTGGAGGCTGGGGCCAACGAGATTCAGGTCTTCCTCGCGGCTACCGAAAGCTATAACCAGAACAACGTGAGGATGAGTGTTGAGGACTCCCTGGAGCAATCTGCCCGCATAGCGGAGATAGCGCGGGGGGCCGACACCCCGTCCGTCGCTGTACTGTCAGTGGCGTTCGGCTGCCCGTATGAGGGGCCGGTGGCCCAAGAGAGGGTGTTGGAGCTCTCCGGGCGCTTGATCGAACTCGGCGCCGAAGAGATCACCTACGGGGATACGACCGGGATGGCTTACCCAACCCAGGTGCGCGAGCTTTCCGAGGCTTATCGGGAGCGTTACCCAGAGATCCCCCTGCGGATGCACTTCCACAATACCCGCGGGATGGGACTCGCCAACGTCCTGGCCGCCCTCGAAGCCGGGATAGACCGCATCGATGCCAGCGTGGGCGGCCTCGGAGGGAGCCCCTATGCGGCGGGGGCCACGGGGAATATATCGACCGAAGACCTCGTGCACATGCTGCACGAGATGGGAATCGAGACCGGCGTAGACCTGGAGGCGCTCATTGGCTGCGCGCAACTCCTCGAGGAGTTGTTGGAGCATGAGCTCCCGGGACAGGTCATGAAGGCCGGGATCTGCGGCCACCTGATGGAGGCGAAGCCCTGAACGCCGTCCAGGGTCTCTCGAACCCGTACGGCCCGGACTTCGAGGCTTGCGCTGAGGCCTACGAGAATCTGTTAGGGGAACCGCGCGACCGGACGGACGAGCCCCGGCGCGGGGGAGGAGGAGAGGAATGATCGCTTCGGACTTTTGGGAATCGCTTGCGTCCCGGATGCCCAGGAACCTCGATTACGCGTCGCTCTACGAGCGGTTCGCCTGGGACCTGCCGCAGACTTACAACATCGGGGTGGACGCCTGCGACCGTCACGCGCATGACAAGGGCAAGCTCGCCCTGATCCACGACCTCGGGGACGGCACGGCACACAAGTGGACCTTCTTCGAGCTAAAACGCGCATCGGATCGCTTCGCGAACGCCCTTCGCTCTCTGAGCGTCGAGCGCGGCGATAGGGTAGCCGTACTGCTCTCCCAGTCGCCCGAGCTTCTTATAGCCCACGTAGCCGCCTACAAGCTGGGCGCCGTCGTCGTGCCGCTCTTCGCGCTCTTCGGGGAGGAGGCCCTGCGCTTCAGGCTAGAGGATAGTGGAGCAAAGGTGATCGTGACCGACGCCGAACACCACGAGGTCGTCGCTTCTTTGGACGAGGAGCTCCCCGACCTCGGTCACGTAATTCTGACCGATGGTGAACATGCCGGGGCGGAGACGTTCGACGCCCTGATCCGGGCCGCCTCCCCGCGTTTCGAGCCGGTAGAGACCCGGCCCGAGGACCCGGCGATCATCATCTACACCTCGGGTACCACCGGCTCACCGAAGGGCGCTCTGCACGGACACGGGATACTCCTCGGGCACCTGCCGGGCGTCAGCCTGCCGCATGACCTGGCGCCCCGGATGGGCGATTTGTTCTGGACGCCGGCTGACTGGGCCTGGATCGGGGGCCTCTTCGATGTCCTCTTGCCCGCGCTTCACTGGGGCCTCCCCGTGGTCTCAACCCGGATGCAAGGCTTCGACCCGGAGAACGCCTTCGGCTTGATGGAGCGGTGGGGCGTGCAGAACGCCTTCTTCCCGCCCACGGCGCTCAAGATGATGCGTACCGTCGAGAACCCCCGAAAGAGGTGGACGCTGGAGCTACAGACAATCGGCTGTGGCGGGGAGCCTCTGGGCGAGGAGACCTTCGACTGGGCCAGAGAGGAGCTCGGCATCTCTATAAACGAGTTCTACGGCCAGACCGAGTGCAACCTCATCCTCTCCAACTGCAATGCCCTCATGCCCGCAAGACCCGGCTCGATGGGCCGTCCCGTCCCCGGACACCGCGTAGCCGTCATAGATGGAGAGGGCAACGAGCTGCCCCCCGGAGAGGAGGGCGAGGTCGCCGTAAAGAGACCGGACCCGGTGATGATGCTCGGGTACTGGAACAACGAGGAGGCTACACGAGAGAAATTCGTCGGGGACTGGTTGAGGACCGGAGACCTCGCCTCCATGGACGATGAAGGGTACTTCCGCTTCGTAGGAAGGGACGACGACGTTATAAGCTCCGCCGGGTACCGTATCGGACCCGTTGAGATCGAGGAGACTTTGGTCAAGCACCAGGATGTCGTGATGGCGGCGGCGGTCGGTAAGCCGGACGAGATGCGGGGGCAGGCGGTCAAGGCCTTCGTCGTCCTGCGGGAGGGACGCGAGGAGAGCGAGGACCTGGCCGCGGAGTTGCAACAGCTCGTTAAAGACCGCTTGGGAAAGCACGAGTACCCGCGTGAGGTCGAGTTCGTCGAAGAACTGCCGATGACCCCAACCGGAAAGGTCCGCCGCAACGTCCTCCGCGAACAGGAGACCGGAGAGGGGGCGAGACGGTGAGCAAGCTGCGCACTTTCATAGACAGAGAGGGCGATGAGTTCAAGGCGAACGCCGAAGCCTACGAGGGGCTCCTTGAAGAGCTGCGTGACCGGACGGAGGAGGCGCGCAGGGGCGGCGGCGAGAAGGCCCGGAAGCGTCACGAGGAGCGGGGCAAGCTGCCGGTGCGCGAGAGGATAGACAGGCTCCTCGATCCGGGCACGGCTTTTCTGGAGCTCTCTACCTTGGCCGCCTACGGGATGTACGACGGGAGGGTGTCGGCGGCGGGGATAGTCACCGGCATCGGGCGCGTCTCAGGGCGGGAGGTCATGGTCGTGGCGAACGACGCGACGGTCAAGGGCGGCACCTACTACCCGATGACCGTCAAGAAGCACCTCCGCGCTCAGGAGGTCGCCGAGCAGAACCACCTCCCGTGCATCTATCTGGTCGACTCCGGCGGGGCGTTTCTGCCCTTGCAGGACGAGGTCTTTCCGGACCGGGAGCACTTCGGGCGTATCTTCTACAACCAGGCGCAGATGTCGGCGAAGGGGATACCGCAGGTCGCCGCCGTCATGGGTTCTTGCACAGCGGGCGGGGCATACGTGCCGGCGATGAGCGACGAGGTGGTGATCGTCAAGGGTGAGGGGACGATCTTCCTCGGCGGCCCGCCCCTCGTGAAGGCCGCGACGGGCGAGGAGGTGAGCGCCGAAGAGCTCGGCGGCGCGGAGGTTCATACCCGTACCTCGGGCGTCGCGGACCACCTCGCCGAGAACGACGAGCACGCGGCGGCGATAGTCCGCCAGATCGTCGCCAACCTGAACGTCGAGAAGAAGCCACCCTGGACCCTCACCGAGGCCGAGGAGCCACTCTACGACCCGCGCGAGATCTACGGCGTCGTCCCTCAGGACCCGCGCCAGAGCTACGACGTGCGAGAGGTAATAGCCCGCATCGTGGACGCCAGCCGGATGCACGAGTTCAAGCCGCTCTACGGCGAGACGCTCGTCTGCGGCTTCGCCCGCATCATGGGCAACCCGGTTGGCATACTCGCCAACAACGGCATCCTCTTCAGCGAGAGCGCGCTCAAGGGGGCCCACTTCATCGAGCTGTGCGCCTCGCGCGGCATACCGCTCGTCTTCTTGCAGAACATCACGGGTTTCATGATCGGTAAGGAGTACGAGAACGGCGGCATCGCAAAGGACGGGGCGAAGCTCGTGATGGCCGTCGCCAACGCGAACGTCCCGAAGTTCACCGTCATCATCGGCGGCTCTTTCGGGGCGGGAAACTACGGGATGGCGGGCCGGGCCTACTCGCCACGCCTCCTCTTTATGTGGCCGAACGCCCGCATCAGCGTCATGGGCGGCCCGCAGGCGGCGAACGTCCTCCTGACCGTCCAGGAGGAGAGCAAGAAGCGCGAGGGCGAGGAGATGACCGACGAGGAGCGCGAGGAGTTCAAGAGTCCCATCCTGGAGAAGTACGAAGAGGAGGGCAACCCCTACCACTCGACCGCCCGCCTCTGGGATGACGGCGTAATAGATCCCGCCGACACGCGGATGGTCCTGGCTCTAGGCCTCTCCGCCGCCGCCAACGCCCCCGCCGTCGAGACACGCTACGGCATCTTCAGGATGTGAGTGATAGCCGCCAGCGGTCAGCTTCCGGCCAGGGGCGAGGATTCGTCGTAGTTTCGAGGGTTCGCGCTCCGAGAGACCGCTTGAAAGGATAGGAAATTGATGCTCCAGGAGCCAGCTTATGACTGAAAGCTACGAATACCTGCGCGAGCCGCCGTTTGGCAAGTTGCTTATCGCCAACCGGGGGGAGGTAGCGGTGCGTGTGATCCGGGCGTGCCGCGAGCTCGGCGTCACTTCCGTGGCGGTCTACTCCGAGGCGGACGAGGGTGCGATGCACGTCCGGCTCGCCGACGAGGCTTATCCCGTAGGCCCCGCCCCCGCGGCGGAGAGCTACCTTGACGTCGAGAAGATAGTTGCGGTCGCGGAGGAGAGTGGGGCTGCGGCGGTGCATCCGGGGTACGGGTTCCTCTCTGAGAACGCGGGCTTCGCGCGGGCGGTAGGGGAGGCGGGGCTCGTCTGGGTCGGGCCGGCGGCGGAGGCGATGGAGAGGGTCGGGGACAAGGTGCGGGCGAAGGAGCTCGCGCGGGAGGCGGATGTGCCGACGATACCCGGGTACGCCGGTGAGGAGGACGAGGCCGACGAGGAGCGGCTCTTCGAAGAAGCGGAGAGGATCGGTTTTCCGGTCCTGGTGAAGGCGAGCGGCGGGGGTGGCGGGCGCGGGATGCGGCCCGTGCATAGGCCGGAGGAATTCGCCGAGGCCGTCCGGGGGGCGAAGAGGGAGGCGGAGGCGTCCTTCGGGACGGGAGCCGTCTTCCTCGAAAAGCTGATCGAGGACCCTAGGCACGTCGAGGTGCAGATAATCGCTGACCACCACGGGAACGTCGTCCACCTCTACGAGCGGGAATGCTCGATCCAACGCCGACACCAGAAGATAGTCGAGGAGGCCCCCTCGCCCGCCCTCTCTGAAGACCTGCGCGAGGCCATGGGCGAGGCCGCGGTGCGCCTGGCGGAGGTAGCAGGTTACCGGAACGCCGGTACGGTCGAGTTCCTCCTGGACGGCGAGGACTTCTACTTCCTGGAGATGAACGCCCGCCTGCAGGTCGAGCACCCCGTCACCGAGCTCGTGACCGGCCTTGACCTCGTCCACCTCCAGCTCGCGGTCGCCGCCGGGGAGCCGTTGCCCTTCGCGCAGGAGGACGTCGCCCCGCGAGGCGCCGCCATCGAGACGCGCCTCTACGCCGAGGACCCGTACACGGGGCTGCCCTCGGGCGGCATACTCCGCGCCTGGTCGCCACCGGTCGGTCCCGGCATCCGTAACGACGCGGGGGTCGAGGTCGGCGACGAGGTCTCTCTAAACTACGACCCGATGCTCGCAAAGCTCATCGTCTTTGGGCCGGATCGGGCGGCGGCCGTTCTGAGGCTCCGCCGGGCGCTGGAGGACTACACGGTCCTCGGGGCCGCGACGAACCTGCCGCTCCTGCGACGTATCGCCGCGGAGCCGGCCTTCGCCGCGGGCGAGACCACGACGGGTTTTATCGAGGAGCACGGTCTCGACGAGCCCGTCCCCGAGCCGCCGCCACCGCGAGAGGCCTTGCTCCTGGCGGCGGCAGGGGATCTCACCCGTGCCCACGCGCCCGGCGACGGCGATCCCTTCGGAGCGGGACCGTGGCGACTCGGCGGCATCATACGCCTGGTCTACCGGGGGGCGGACGGAGAGGGGTACGCGATCGAGGCGCGGCGCGAGAGCGGGCGAAGCGGCGTCTGGAGGCTTGTCTCAGGCGGCGAAGCGTCGGCCGTAGAGGTGCGTTTTTTGGGCGATGGGGAGATAAGGGCCGTGGTGGACGGCCGTGCTGTTGGGGGCGGCTTCGCGGCTGACGAGCGCAGCGTCATGGTCTCTCTCGATGGCGCGGCGTATACGCTTGAGAGGCCGGCGGCGCCGGACGTTGACGGGGCGGCCTCGGGGGCGGCGGATGGAGCGAGCCTGACCGCGCCGATGCCGGGGACGGTGGTGAAGGTGCTGGTGGGGGAGGGAGACGAGGTCGAGGAGGGCCAGACGTTACTAGTGCTGGAGGCGATGAAGATGGAGCAGTCCGTGGCGGCCCCCCACGCTGGCAAGATAGCGTCGCTGCCTTACGCCGAGGGCGACCGCGTCCCCGGCGGGGCGGTCCTGGCGGAGGTAGAGGCCGCCGGCTAACCAAAGGCTTTACGAGCCGGAGCCCGGTATCGTAAGGCCAGCTTGTATTGGAGTGCGACCGAAAGGTTGCGAGGAGCAAGAGCTGACCAGAAGAACGCCGCCCGGCGGACCCGGCAGGCACAGAGAAACCGATGGTCAGCTGAGGTGGGAGGCTTCGGTAGACCGCCGGTTTTAGAGGAGCATACCGGATGAGGTTGCCGGTGGAGGCGCTTACTCGCCCTTGCGCCCGAACAACTCCGCGTACTCATCCTTGAGCTGATCGCGGACATGGTCTACCTCTCCGGTAGTTACCGCTTCTTGCAAGACCAGGGCCACGGCCCGGGCGTGGCGGGTGGCCTGGTCCACCCCGACTCCCTCTCTCTGGGCGACCCGCTCGTAGAACTCGCCAACCGGGAAGTCCTGCCGCCCGCCCTCGCCCCGCAGCGGATCCGCGAGGTCTTCGGGGAGCTGGGAGGCGAGGTTGTCCGGCTCGTTACCCGCGAGACGCTCCTTGAGGGTCTCGAAGGTTGCCTTGATGGCCCGCTCTGCCTCCTCGCGACTCCCGAGCTCACCCATCTCCTGCACCCGCTTGACTAACTCGTCTCGCTTCATAGGGTAGGTCCTCTCTCTCGCTTTCCGGTGCCGGATACCCGTGGCGCTTGCCGGATAAACGCCTGGCTGTCAGTATTCTCATTTCTGTTCTGACCGCCGCCATGACGGGCATAATGGGATCATGGATTGGCTGATCATCGTGGCGGGAGTTATGTTGATCCTCGCGGGCATCGCGGACGTCTTCTTCACCGTGCTCCACCCGGATGGCTTTGGCTTCTTGAGCAGCCGTCTCTACGGTGGCCTGTTCAAGACGGTGCGTCTCCTCACGCGTCCCCTGCCCCGGAGGCTCCGGTCTTTCGGGCTCTCGACGGCCGCCCCTTTGATGGTCCCGGTCAACATTACGGTCTGGATCGTCCTCGTGCTCGTCGGCTACGCGCTCGTCTACTACGCGGGGATGGACGCGCAGAGCTTCAACTTCTCGAATCCCGGCCTTGAGCCTTCCTTCGGCGAGGCGCTCTACGTCAGCGGGACGGCGATCTCAACGCTGGGCTTCGGCGACGTTACCCCGGCGACCGGGGTTTACCAGGCTCTGGCCGTCTCCGAGGCGCTAATAGGCTTCGGGATTCTGACGCTCGCCATAAGCTACGTCGTAGGCGTATACGGGGTTTTGCAGCAGTTGGGCGTTACGGCCGCGGGTCTCCTTCACCAGGCCTCGGATACCGCCGAACCTTTGAGCATCCTGGCCCCGCATTTCCCCAGCGGTGAGCCCCTGGATATAGAGCCTCAAATAGTGGCCCACCACAGCTCCCTCGTGGGGCTCTATGAAGGGCTTCGCCGCTACCCCATCGTCTACTATTATCACAGCCGCCGGGCCTACCGCTCGCTACCCTATACCTTCCGCATGCTGGGGGGAGTGGCCGGCGCCTTGCGATGGGGTCTCCCCAAAGGTCATCCCGCCCGCCAGGCTCCCTACCTGCCGGCCCTCATCACGGGGCTCGACATGGCGACCTCCTTCCTCGACGAGCGCTTCCTCTCCGAGGACCTCGAAAAATCTCCCGCCCCCGTCCCCTTCGAGACCTTCCGCTCAGCCCTCGAATGGGATGAGGAGCCCGAAGACCCCTGGGTTGCGCGCTTCTCCGAGATGCAGCTCTACATGCGCAACCTCGCCGGGATCGAAGAGCCGCCTCCCGTCGGGGAGTCCTACGACCGCTATAAGGAGTGGCTCCCCTTCGCCCACCGCAACCGGGCCTTCTTCGAGGCGTCGGCCAGAGACCTCGGCTACGAGCTGGAAGACCTGAACTACGGTCCCGGCGAGAGGCTGTTCTGAACAGCGTTCATCGTCAGTCGTTAGCTTTCAGCAAGAAGCACGGGGGGCAGAGCCTCCTGTCCGCCGGGTCTCCATACCTCCACAGACGTGGTGCGGACACGGCGGACGTTCCGTTATCGAAAAGTACTGGCAGCTGACCACCGAGAACTGACAACTGCTCAACTAGAAAGTTGAGCAGCCATGAGTGTGAGGCCGCCGTCCACGACGAACGATTGGCCGGTGGTGTAAGAGGCTCTCTCTGAGGCGAGGAAGGCGACCCACGTGGCTATCTCACGGGCGTGACCGGGGCGTCCGAGCGGCAGGTTGGGACGCTCTACCGTGGTCGGGTCCGTGTCCTCCTGGCCGGTCATTTGGGTGGAGATCTCACCCGGGGCGATGGCGTTTACGAGGACGCCGTAGTCGGCGAGTTCCATCGCCATGACCTTGGTTAGCAGGCCCAATCCTCCCTTCGAGGCACAGTAAGCGGAGGCTCCGATACGGGGGATATGCTCGTGTACGGAGGTGATGTTGATGATACGGCCGCCGTTTCCGGCGTCCGCCATCCTCCTCGCCGCCCGCTGAGAGCAGAGGAACGCCCCGTTCAGGTTCGTGTCCAGTACCTGGCGCCACTCCTCATAGGAGAGCTGCAGGAAGTCACCTGTGGGGTCGCCGGTCCCGGCGTTGTTCACGAGGACGTCCACGCCGCCCAAAGAGTCCGCAAGGTCGTCTATTACCTCCGCAGCCTCGGGTAGTTCGGTTAGGTCGAGCCTGCGTATCTCTCCCCGGCGGCCCGTCTTCTCGACAGCCGCGAGCGTCTCTCTGGCTCCGGCCTCGTCCTCGTGGTAGGTGATCCCTAAATCGAATCCATCCTCCGCCAACTTTTTAGCGGCCTCCTGGCCAATTCCTGAGTCCGAGGCCGTGACTATCGCGATGGGGCTCACAGAACCAGCTCGCAAACAGTGTCT
>CADCVG010000001.1 GCA_902806075.1 uncultured Rubrobacteraceae bacterium | reverse complement strand
ATGCGGATATGGTGATGTTCCTCTACCGCGACGAGTACTATAACCCCGACTCCGACGATAAGGGAATCGCCGAGGTCATCATCGGCAAGCACCGCAACGGCCCAACCGGCAAGGTGCAGCTCGCCTGGCTGGAGCAGTACACCAAGTTCGCTTCTCTAGCGCGACGAGGCGTCTGAAATGAGTATGGATTATATTGCTGTAAAGGACGGGCGAATTGCTCACAGGCTTTGATGATCTTGATTATCTTACTGGAGGTTTTTCTCCTGGTAACCTTATTTGCCTAGTCGCTAGACCATCAATGGGGAAGACAGCGTTTGCCCTGAACGTAGCGGCGCAAGCTGCTAAGCGCAATGAAACAGTGCTCGTTTTCAGTTCGGAGATGAATAAAGAGCGGATAATGCAACGTTTAATCTCCGCGGCTGCTTATATATCAGCCAGGGATTTAAGTAGCGGGTATATCAGACCTGAACATTGGCCCAAGCTAGTTCGTAGTATTGCCGAAGTATCTCGGTATCCCCTTTGGATAGCAGACTCGCCGCACATATCTATCAGGCAAATGCGGGAGAAGATACGCTGCCTTGGTAGCGAGCTGCGAAATTCTGGTGGGTCACCGCCTTCGCTAATGGTGGTGGACTACCTACAACTCATGATGCCATCAGCTTCCAGCTTTGAAGAACGCCAACGCCATGTGACGGAAATCGTTAGAGATTTTAAGGTCATGGCCCGTGATCTCCAAATGCCAGTTCTGATGACGAGCCAGTTGGGCGCCCGTCCCGACCGCCGCCATGACAAACGACCGTTGCTCTCGGACCTGGGGGAATTGGAGGCAATGGAGCAGTTCGCTGATGCAGTGATGTTCCTTTACCGCGACGAGTACTACAATCCTGACTCTGACGACAAGGGATTCGCTGAGGTCATCGTAGCCAAACATCGCAACGGTCCTACGGGCAAGTTCAACTCGCCTGGGTAGAACAATACGGTAAGTTTGCTTCTATAGCCCGCCGAGCCCAGACAGCTTAAAGCCTAAGTGTCACGTTATTTGATCGGGGCGCCCATCGCATGGTAGCCGCCGTCCACGTGGATCAGCTCACCGGTAGTCGCCGGCCACCAGTCGCTCAAGAGGCTCACGACCGCGCGTCCGACGGGATCGGGGTCGGCGGTGCTCCAACTCAGGGGGGCTTGCCGCTCCCACTCGCCCTCGATCTCCTCGAAGCCGGAGATGCCTTTGGCGGCGAGGGTCCTCAACGGCCCGGCGGAGACCAG
This sequence comes from uncultured Rubrobacteraceae bacterium, assembly GCA_902806075.1. GTDB lineage: Bacteria > Actinomycetota > Rubrobacteria > Rubrobacterales > Rubrobacteraceae > Rubrobacter_F. The sequence continues at coordinate 55,399 of CADCVG010000001.1, read as the reverse complement.
GTTGACTCGGATGCCTCTGGGCCCGAGGTCGCGGGCGAGGTAGCGGGAGGTTGACTCCAGCGCCGCTTTTGCAACACCCATCCAGTCGTAGGCGGGCCAGGCGACGCGGGCGTCGAAGTCGAGGCCGACGACGGAGGAGCCGGGCTTCATGAGGCCCATGAGGCCGACGGAGAGCGCCTTCAAGGAGTAGGCGGAGGTCTGTACGGCGGTAGCGACGGAGGGCCATTCGGCGGAGAGGAAGTTACCGCCGAGGGCGTCTTCGGGGGCGAAGGCTATGGCATGGACGATTCCGTCCAGCTCACCCCAGCGCTCCCCGAGGTCCCTGGCGACTGCCTCTATGTCCTCCGGCTTGTTGACGTCAAGCTCCAGGACGGGGGGCTCGACGTCTCCCAGGCGCTTGGCGGTGCGTTTAGTGAGGCTCATAGCCCTGCCGAAGCCGCTAAGGGCGATCTCCGCCCCCTGCTCGGCCGCGAGCCGCGCCGCAGAGTAGGCGATGGAACGCCGGTCCAATACCCCTGTGACCAGCACCTTCTTGCCCTCCAGAAGCCCCGCCATCCGTCCTCCTAGTACGTTCCTACACGGTCCGGCACAGTCTAGGGGAAGCGACCCGGCGTCGCCAGATCCAGCCGGTAACCTACCGCCGCGTCGGCTTCCCCGGTGTGTGTTAAGTTCCGTGGATGGGCGGGAAGTGGATACTCGCGGCCCTCGTGGCCGGTCTCGGAGGGGGCGTGGTCGCCGTCCTTCGTAGAGGAAGGGCGCGGCGCCGGGACGACGTTTGGCCGATCAACTTCGCCCATCGAGGCGCCTCGTTCATAGCGCCTGAGAACACCCTGGAGTCTTTTCGTCTGGCCGCAGGGGCCGGAGGGCTGGAGCTCGACGTCCACCTGACCTCGGATGGGCGCGTAGCCGTGATCCACGATGACTCCGTGGACCGCACCACCGACGGCGCGGGCCTCGTGCGCGAGATGACGCTCCGGGAGGTGCGGATCCTCGACGCAGGGTATCGCTTCACGCCGGACGAAGGAGCGACGTATCCGTATCGGGGCCGGGGGGTGCGGGTGTCGGAGCTCGGGGAGGTCCTGCGCGAGTTCCCGGATCATAAGGTGAATATAGATATCAAGGAGGACCAGCCAGGTATCGAGGCGGCCGTTTTGAGGACCATAGAGGAGGCGGGTGCGGGGGACCGCGTGCTCGTAGTCTCCGAGATGCAGGACGTCATGAAGCGCTTCCGGAAGTTGTCGGGAGGCAGGATCTCGACGGGGGCGTCGCGGCGTGAGATCGGCGTCTTCTACCGCCTGAGCAGGCTGCGCCTCGGGTTTCTCTTACGCCCCGCCTACGACGCCTTGCAAGTCCCGACCAGGTTCGGCGTGCGCGAGCTGGTCACGCCGCGCTTCGTCGAGGCTGCCCACAGCCGGGGCGTGCGGGTGGATGTCTGGACGATAGATGACGCGGCGGAGATGCACCGTCTCCTCGACCTCAGCGTAGACGTCATAATAACCAACCGTCCGGAGGTGCTCGGAGGAGTCCTCGAGGAGCGACGCCGGGGAGAGACGTAGGCGAGGCGCTGTAAGCTGGAAGAAAAGGTGTTGGAGGCGTGAACTTGTACAAGGAATCCGTCATAAAGGACCCCGCGCTCGCCCCCGAGGGGCACCGCAAGATCGACTGGGTCGCCCAGCACTCGTCCGTCCTGAATGCTATCTCGGAGGTGCAGCTTGCCGACGGGAGGCTGTGGGGCCGAAGGATCGCCATGAGTATTCACCTGGAGGCGAAGACGGCGTACCTGGCGTTGCTGCTCGCGGGGGCCGGGGCTGAGGTCACGGTCGCGGGCAGCAACCCGCTCTCAACCCAGGACGACGTCTGCGCCGCTCTGGCCGAGCGGGGAGTGCGGGTCTTCGCCACCCACGACCCGACCGACGAGGAGTTCGAGCGCTACCTGCACCAGACCCTTGAGACCGGCCCCGAGCTACTAATAGACGACGGGGCGGAGCTGGTCGGAAGGCTCGTCGAGCACCACCCGGATCTCGTCGGGAACGTCGTTGGCGCCTCGGAGGAGACGACGACCGGCGTCCTCAAGCTCAGGGCGATGGAGGCGGAGGGCGTCCTGCCCTTCCCGGTCCTCGCCGCCAACGACGCGAAGATGAAGCATCTCTTCGACAACCGCTACGGTACCGGCCACTCCTCGCTCGTCGCCCTGCTCGCCAACACCAACCTCTTTATCAGCGGCAAGGCGGTCGTGGTGATGGGCTTTGGCTGGGTAGGACGCGGCCTCGCCAGGTACGCCGACGGCCTCGGTGCCCGCGTCATCGTCTGCGAGCCGGATCCGGTCAAGCTCCTCGAAGCCTACGCCGAAGGCTACGAGGTCATGAACTCGCTGCAGGCGGCGGAGGTAGGGGCCGTCTTCCTCACCGGTACGGGGAATCTGAAGGTCCTCGCTCGCGAGCACTTCGAAAGGATGAAGGGTGGGGTACTGCTCGCCAACGCGGGGCATTACGACCACGAGTTCGACCTTTCGGCCTTGAGGGAGATGGCGGTCGGGATCAGGGAGGTGCGCGAGAACGTCACCGAGTACGAGATGCCCGACGGGCGGCGGCTACACGTTCTGGCCAGAGGGAGGCTCATCAACATCGCCGCCGGAGACGGACATCCGGTGGAGATCATGGACCTCACCTTCGCCGTACAGGCCCTCGCCGCTCACCACCTCGCAAAGAACGCCGCCGGCATGCCCCCCGGCCTCCATCCGGTGCCACCCGAGATCGACGAGTATGTCGCCCGTGCCAAGCTCGCCTCTTTAGGCGTCGAGCCTGAAGAGCTCTCGCAAGAGCAGATCTCCTACCAGAAGAGCTGGCGATGGGAGAGCTAACCGGCTGGTGTGTTAGAAAACAGAGATGGTCAAGAAGCTGACGATTCGTTACACGGGCTTCCGCACTTGCCCGAACTGCGAGGGCCGTGGGGACGACGGGGCTTCGTGGCGGCCTTTCCCTTGCAAGCGGTGCGAGGGGCGGGGGAGGCTGGTGACGGACGTGGAAGTCGAGGACTCTGAGCGGGGGAAGCTGTCCCGGGAGGCTTACGACTTCAACGCGAAGGGGGAGGTCTTTTTGTTGGACCTCGACGAGGACGAGGAGATCGAGGTTACTCGTCCCGGGGGGTACTGCTGGGATTGACGTGGGCCATGAGCCGCAGACCCTGGGCGAGGGCGGCGGCGCCACCGACGAAGACGACGTCGAACGTGGCCCAGTTCGAGTAAGAGGGCCAGGGCCTCGTGAACCTCTCCGCGTAGCCTGCCGGGTCGCCGACACCGGCCAGGCCGAGGGAGAGGGGGAAGAGTGCCCACGTCGCTGCGGTGGCCCCGACCAACATGCAGAGTGTCGCCAGGACACCTTTCCAGCCGCCCTTGAAGACCAGGATCAGGGCCAGCCCCAGGTAGACGAAGGTGGAGGTAGCCTGTATCAAGGTCTCCCGTCCGAGTTCCTCGTAGGCGCTCCGGAAGGAGAACACGTTCGTCCCGAACCCGAAGAGGACGGCCGCGAAGGTGCAGCCAACGGTGAGTGCCAGGAGAGACCTGGTGTCCTTGCTCATCTCTCCATTGTAGCCTCGGACGTATCTTGTGTGCCGAGTGCCGCGAGGACGGACTTCGCGTCCAGGCGGCTCTTGAAGGGGATCACGTAGCCCCGCGTCGCCTGCGCGAGCGTCCCGGTCGAGGCGCCTAAAGATTCGGGCGCGGCGACGAGGACACGGTGCCCCCGTTTGGCGGCCTCCCGCAAGAGCCTGACCCGCTCCACCAGGTACCGCTCGGACCAGAAACCCAGTATCTCCAGATGTACCCTCTCGCCCGTTGTAGCGTTCCGGAACGCGAAGTCCGGGACGAGCGCGACCTTGAGCGGGGGGACTGGAATCACTCCTGTTCCTTCTTCGATCTCCCATCCTCCCTTGTCCTTCGCCCGATCCCACGCTTTATGGAACGCCTCGCGCACGTCGCCCTCTCCCACGTCGGCGGGACCTTTGTAGTGGCTCGTTAGGCTCGGCGTCTCCGAATTTAGCTCCAGGCTCGCTTCTTGGCCCTTCCAGGAGACGTTGGCGTGCAGCTTCCAGGGGGCGGTCAGGAGGAGGCCGGGGAGGAGCTTGGCGAGGCGGAGGCCGTACTTGCGCGTGCCGCCGAAGAGGGAGAGCGGGCCGTCGAGGTGGAGGCGGTGGCCTTTAGGGGTAGGTTCGAGGGTGTAGATCAGACCGAGCAGCTTCACGTAGTGGAAGACGAGCCGGGTGTCCGCCTCCCTCCCGAGGTCTACGGAGAGGTCCCTCGCGGAGTAGAGGACGCCCTGCACTTGGGCGACGTTGTAGCGGGAGATCAGGGCCTCGGCGGAGGGCGGCTCGAACCCGGCGAGGAGCTGCGCCCCCTGCCGGTCGGCGTACATCAGGGCGACCGGGTCCTCTATCCCGGTCTCGGTCGAGACCTGCGCGAGCACGTCCTCGCGGGTACCGCCTTCGAGCAGGGTGACCGTACCCGATGGTAGCTCGGGGAGCGCCGCGGCGAGCTCGAAGAGGCGGGTCCGCAGGGTGTATGGATCGGCCTCCGTCGGCGCCGCCCACTCCGACCTCTCTTCGAGGAGCTTGGCGAGCCCGCGCAGGACCTTGAACCCCCTCCGGACGTCCAGGCGCGGCCCGAGCTCCTCCTCCAGAAGTGAGAGCTCTTCCTCAAGCTCTGCCCTGGGCTTCCCCAGGTGACTGGCATAGAGGTCCACAAGCGCCTCGGCGACCTCCCGGGTACGTTCGTCGTTGGGTGAGAGCCGGTGGGGGACCAGACGACCGCGCATCAGGCGGGCCATGACGTGCTCGCCGCGAAGCATTAGGGGTACGCCCCCGCGACGGGCTCCCGGCGGCGGCGCGAGGCGGCCTCCTCGCCGGTGCCTCCGGTGACTAGCTCGTAGAGAATTGCCCTCTTCCCTTCGCGCGGACGGAGGACCCGGCCGAGGCGCTGGATGTACTCGCGGTGGGATGCGCTGCCGGCCAGGATCACGGCGACGTTCGCCTCTGGCACGTCGACGCCCTCGTTCAGGACGTCCGAGGCTATGACAGCCCGGTAGCGGCCCTCCCGGAAGCGGTCCAGGATCTCCTTTCGCTCCCGGGCCGGCGTCTCGTAGGTTATGCCGGGCACGAGGAACCTCTTCGAGAGGGCGTACACCTCCCCGACGCTCTTCGTGAACACGATGGTCCGGTCGTGCCAGTGTTGCCTGAGCAGGCTTTCGAGCGTCGCGCCCTTGCGTTCGGCGTTTGCCCGGATCTCCCGCCTCCGCCGCGCCGCCAACAGCGCCTCCCTCCCCCCAGAATGGCTCGTGGACGCGACCATGATGAACCGTTGCCAGTCCTCCGGCGAACGCATCGAGAGACGGTGTTTGGTCAGAAAGTCCCTGTACACCGCGTCGGCCTCCGCGTACTCGACCCGCTCGACGGCGGTGAGCTCCACGGGGAGACGCACCGTCTCGAAGGGCGCAAGGTAGGTCCCCGCCAGATCCTCCGGCGAGAGCCTGTAGACGACGGGGCCGGCGAGCTCGGGCAACATCTCGTGCCCGCCGTCGGGCCGCTCCGGGGTGGCGGTGAGGCCCAGAGAGTAGGGGGCGAGGAGCATCTTGGGGATCATTGCATACTTCGGTGAGGGCAGGTGATGCACCTCGTCGTAGACCACGAGCGCGAACCTATCCCCGTACCGCTCGGCGTGGATGTACGCCGAGTCGTAGGTCGTGACGGTCAGAGGCGTCACCTCGTGGTACCCGCCGCCCAGGAGCCCGACCGTCACCGAGTGGCCGAACGAGTCCGAGAGTATCGAGTACCACTGCTTGAGGAGGGCGAGCGTGGGCACTACGACGAGCGTACTCCTCCCCGCCCGCTCTATCGCCCGCACCGCGACGGCCGTCTTTCCCGCGCCGGTAGGCAGCACGACGACCCCTCGCAACTCCCCGCGTCGCCAGGTGTTCAGGGCCTCCCTCTGGTAGGGGCGCGGCTCCATCGCCACGCGGGACTCCAGGGAGAGCTTCTCGAAGCGGGCGGCGTGATCCTCGTAGGGAGTCCCGCCTTCGCGCAGAGCCAGCACGGTCTCGCGGTAAGCGCCCGCGGGCGCCCGCCACTGTTCGGTGCGTTTGTCCCACACGAAAGGCTCCGGGGGCTTACCGCCGCCGGCGAGCAGGGTGCCGGATTCGTAGGATAGCTCGATCACATCGAGAGAAGGATACCCGAGACTGGCGCGGCTCTCAGCGGTAAACTTGCCCCGCCCGATACCCGGAACGGAGGAGCTTGAGGACGAGAAGACCGGCGATACGCTCGTTCCATCTCGTACTCTGTGCGCTCGTGGTCTCCCTGGCCACGCTCGCCGGGTGTGGAGGTCAGCCGCAACCTTCCGGGAAAGCGCCGGAGGAGACCGGCGCCGGGACGAAGGAGACTAATGAGGAGGCCGGGAGCTTGAGCGTGCGGGACGCGGTAGGACAGATGTTTATCGTCGGTGTGGGCGGGACGGAGCCGGACTACTACATCGAGAAGATGGTCCGGGAACGCAACGTCGGCGGCGTCTTGCTCCTCGGGCACAACATGCAGAGCGAGGAACAGACGAAGAGCCTCACGGACGCCCTGCAAGAGCTCGCCACGAGCACCGGACCTGCCATACCGCTCCTCGTCGCGGCGGACCACGAGGGCGGGGAGGTGCAGCATGCTCCGTGGGTATCCGAGCAACCTTCGGCGGCGGAGGTGGGGGAGAGGGGAGACCCTGGGGAGGCACGCCGTATCTCGGAGCAGATAGGACACGACTTGCTACGGGGCGGCGTGAATACTGACCTCGCCCCCGTGGTGGATACGGGTTCGGGGGCGGCGATAAGTAGCCGCTCCTATGGCGTGGATCCGGCCCTCGTCGCCCGGATGGGCGCGGCCTCGATAGAGGGCTTCGAGAGGGCGGGCGTCGTCTCGGCGGCGAAGCACTTCCCGAACCACGGTCCCGCCATCGAAGACTCCCACGTCGCCCGGCCCACAGTAGACCATGACATGAGAACCATCCTGGAGAGCGACGTACAGCCGTTCGAGGCGGCGGTCGAGGCGGGGGTACCGATGGTGATGCTGGGGCACCTCGTCTATCCGGCCCTCGACCCGGAGATGCCTGCGAGCCTCTCGCCGGCGGCGGTCGGGCTGTTGCGGGGGGATCTCGGGTTCGACGGTGTGATCGTCACAGACGACCTGGTGATGGAAGGTGCCCGACGAGACGGCACGATCGCCGAAGCGGCGGTAGAAGCCACAAAGGCCGGTGTGGACCTGCTCATGGTCTCTGGTCCCCCCGAGGAGCAGGCCGCCGCCTACGATGCCGTCGTGGCCGCCGTCGAGTTCGGGGAGATACCACGCGAGCGCATAGATGCCTCCGTAGAACGCATCAACAATATCAAAAACCGTTACCTCCTCTACAGCGGAGGTTAGCGTTCAGGTAGAATAGGGGTGTTAAAGGGGTGAGTCGGGCCTCCGGAGAGCCAGCTACGAGGGAAGGCTGGGTGTACTACGGGGGTTCCGAACGGCAGGAGGAGGTTCGAGGTGGCGGAAGTCACGATGGAGGAAGTAAGCAAGATCTACGGTGAGGACGTGCTCGCCGTCGACAGCATGAGCCTCGACATAAAGGACGGCGAGTTCGTCGTCTTCGTTGGGCCTAGCGGCTGCGGCAAGTCAACGGCGCTGCGCATGATCGCTGGTCTCGAAGACATCTCTAAAGGCAAGGTCTTTATAGGGGACAATGTCGTGAACGACCTGCCTCCGAGGGAGCGGGACGTGGCGATGGTCTTCCAGAACTACGCGCTCTACCCGCACATGAACGTCCGGGAGAACATGGGTTTCGCGCTCAAGCTCAGGAAGATGAGCAAGGACGAGATCAACCGTCGCGTCGAGGAGGCCGCCCGCATCCTCTCCATCGAGCGCTTCCTGGATAGGAAGCCTAAAGCCCTCTCCGGCGGCCAGCGCCAGCGGGTAGCTTTGGGGAGGGCTTTGGTCCGGGAGCCGAAGGCGTTCCTGATGGACGAGCCCCTCTCTAACCTTGACGCGAAGCTCCGGGTGCAGATGCGCACGGAGATCGCCAAGCTGCACAACCGCATCGGCACCACCACGATCTACGTCACCCACGACCAGACCGAGGCGATGACGATGGCCGACCGCATCGTGGTCCTCAAGGACGGCATCGTCCAGCAGGTCGCCTCTCCGCAACAGATGTACGAGCACCCGGTGAACGTCTTCGTGGCGGGCTTTATCGGGAGTCCTGCGATGAACTTCATCCGGGCGAGGCTGGAGAAGGAAAATGGCGGTTATGCTGTGACCTTCGGTCAGACGCGAATTTCTCTTAGCCGCGAGGTAATAGGGAAGAGCGAGGGCCTGGGGCAGTATGCGGGCAAGGAGGTCGTCCTCGGGATACGCCCCGAGCACATCGAGGACGCCAGTCTCACGGAGATTACGTCCGACTCTGACTGCGTAACGGTCACGCCCCAGGTCATAGAGAGCATGGGTAGCGAGAAGTACCTGTACTTTGGGATGGACAAGGAGATGGCTGCCCATCTGGAGAGTCTCGAGAAGTTGACGGAGGGCGAAGGGGAGGGAGCCGACCAGGGCGGTGCCGAGGGCTCGGGTTCAGCCGACGACTTCGGGGAGCTCATGGTGGCGAGGGTCTCAGCGGAGAGCCAGGCGCGGATAGATCGTTCCCTCAAGCTAGCGGTGGACGCCAGCAAGATACGCCTCTTCGACCCCGAGACCGAGAAGGCCATTATCTGATCCGACGGACCGTCGCGCGGTAGGGGAAACCCGCGACGAACGCTTATTAGCCCAGTGGATGGGAGCATGGAGAACGTGGGGATAGCTAAGGAGGAGTAAAGCCAGATGACGGAGAGAACCGAGGGACCGAGGGAGGAAGCAACGGCCGCCAACACGCCAGCCGTAGGCTGGATGAGCCGGCGGGACTTCCTGAAGATCAGTGGCGCTGGCCTTGCCGGCGCGGCACTGCTAGGCGTCGCCGGCTGCGGGGGTGGCGGGGGCGGTGGGGGTGGTGAGTTTACCTTTACCTTCGGCCCGGATTCCTCGGGGAGTTTGCAGGCGCTCGTAGATCGCTTCAACACGGAGTATGAGGGCCAGTACACAGCCAACTACCGGGAGATGCCGGCCGATACGGGCCAGTACTTCGACCAGATACGGACGGAACTCCAGGCTGGTAGTGGTGATGTGGCCCTTATCGGGGGTGACGTGATCTGGCCGGCACAGTTCGCGGCGCCTGGCTACATTATCGACCTCTCCGACCGCTTTACCGAGGAGGACCGGGCAGCGTTCCTCGAAGGCCCCGTGGAGTCATGTACCGTCGAGGGTGGGGTCTACGGGGTGCCGTGGTTCACCGACGCGGGGATGCTTTACTATCGCAGGGACCTTCTAGAACAGGCCGGCTTCAGCGAGCCGCCCCAGACCTGGGAGGAGCTAAAGCAGCAGGCCAGTAGCGTGCAGCAGCAGTCCGGCACCCAGTACGGGTTCGTCTTTCAGGGGTCGGACTACGAGGGCGGGGTCGTGAACGGGCTGGAGTACATCTACAGCCACGGCGGCCAGGTCCTCGAGGACGGCTCGTCCGACCAGGTCGTGATCGACAGCCCCGAGTCGGTCGAGGGACTGAGCATGGAGCGGAGCATGGTCGAGGACGGTATAGCGCCCCAGGCAGTCTCGACCTATACCGAGCAGGAGGCACAGACGACCTTCCTGAACGGGGACGCGGTCTTCTGCCGCAACTGGCCGTATCTGTACGCGCTTGTCTCCAACCCGGATGAATCCAGCATTACAACCGACCAGGTGGGCGTGGCGCCCTTGCCGGCGGGCGAGGGCGGCGAGAGCGTCAGCGGTCTCGGCGGATGGAACTTCTACATAAACGCCGCCGCCGACCCAGAGGCACAGGACGCCGCCTACGAGTTTATAAGGTTCGCGAGCTCGGAAGAGCAACAGAAGCAAAGGGCGCTCGATGGCTCCTTCCTGCCGACCCTGCAGTCGCTCTATGAGGATCAGGAAGTCCTGGACGCTGTGCCGGTTATCGCGCTGGCCCCGGAGGCACTTCAGAATACCCGGTCGCGCCCACGCTCTCCGTACTATTCAGACATGTCTTTGAGGATGGCCTCGCAGTTCAACGCCTCGCTGAACGGCGACGCTACACCGGAGACGGCCGTGCAGACGCTCCAAGAGGAGTTGACGGAGATCGTCGAGCAGGGACAGCAGGCGTAGCCCTGAGAAGGTCGGGGGCGGCGAAGACCGTCCCCCGGCTCGTAGAGGAAAGGGGAAAGGCTTGACGACGGCGCCTACAGAGAGAAAGAAACGGGGCGCGCTGAGGGAGGAGTTCGGGAACCCCGAGCGGCGCACCGCGTATTACATGATCCTGCCCGCCCTGTTTATCATTCTGGTTGTAGCGTTTTACCCGATCGCCTACTCGTTCTACCTGAGCTTCTTCCAGGCGAACGTCAACAACGTCGGGAACTTCGTAGGTCTCCAGAACTACGTCTCGATGTTCCAGAACAGCGAGTTCCTGGATGGGCTGAGGAACACGGTTATCTTTACGGGGGTTAGCGTGTTCTTCGAGTTCATGATCGGGTTGACTATAGCCCTCGCCATAAACCGGGCGTTCAGGGGCCGGGGGCTGGTGAGGGCGGCGATCCTGGTGCCGTGGGCGTTCCCGACGGTCATCTCGGCTGTGATGTGGCGACTGATGTTCCAGGATCAGGTCGGGATCATCCAGTACGTGGCGAGCGCGCTGAACATCATCAGCCAGCCGATACTCTCCGACCAGACGCTGCTCCTTATAGGTGCGATCATGGTAGACACCTGGAAGACGACGCCTTTCATGGCGCTATTATTGCTCGCGGGTCTTCAGACGATCCCCGGCGACGTCTACGAGGCGGCGAAGGTCGATGGGGCGAGCGTCATGCAGCGTTTCTTCAGGATAACCCTGCCGCTCCTCAAGCCGGCCATCCTGGTCGCGGTGCTGTTCCGTACGCTCGATGCGTACCGGATCTACGACCTCTTCTGGGCTATGAGTAACCGGGAGCTTGAGTCTCTGTCTACCTTCGTGTACAAGGCGGTCAGGATCAGCCAGCTTAACTTCCCAATAGGGAACGCGGCGTCGGTCTTCATCTTCTTGACGGCGTTCCTGCTCGCGCTCTTCTTTATCAAGGGCCTCGGTATGCAGACTTCGACGGAGGAGTAGAAGATTATGGCTGCAGCAAGTGCTTCGGAATCCAGGGTAAACCTCAACATGCTCCTCTTCTACGTGTTCCTGATCCTGTTCGTGCTGGTTAGCGTCGCGCCCTTACTCTGGGTGTTCAAGATGAGCATCATCACCAAGAGCGAACTCTTCGCCTCGCCGCCGACGATCCTGCCGAACTCACCGACCGGTGCCTCCTACGGCACGATCTTCGGGGATTCGTCCTTTCAGAGGGCGCTCATCAACAGCACCATAATCGCCGGGGTAACGACGGTGATATGCTTGTTCTTCGGCTCGATCGCGGCCTACGCTATCGCGCGCCTGCGCTTCCGCTTCAAGAGCATCGTGATGACGCTGATACTCGCGATTAGCTTCTTCCCCCACGTGGCGATCATCGCCCCGCTCTTTATACAGTTCCGTCAGATCGGCATCATAGATACTTACTGGGCGGCAATAGTCCCGGACATAGTCTTCGCCCTGCCGCTGACGATCTGGATCCTGGTCTCCTTCTTCAGGGAGTTGCCGGTGGACCTCGAAGAGGCCGCGAAGGTAGACGGGGCGACGACGATACAGGCGTTTCGAAAGGTCATAGTGCCGCTCGCGGCGCCCGGCGTGTTCACCACGGCAATCTTGACCTTCATCTTCGCCTGGAATGAGTTCCTCTTCGCCAACACGTTCCTCTTCGATGACAGGACCCAGCCGGTGACGGTCGTCATCCCTAACTTCGCGACCGTTTATACGGTAGATTACGGGGCTCAAGCCGCCGCGGCGGTGGTGGTGACGGTGCCGCTGGTGATACTCGTCCTGCTCTTCCAGCGACGGATCGTCTCCGGCCTGACCGCGGGGGCTGTAAAGGGCTAAATACCCCGAAGTGAAGCTAAGGGCTAGAGGGGCGCGACAACCGATCTCGAAGGCGAAGGAAAAGTTTTGGGCACGGGACCTGCGGCCGGGCATGAGCCTGCGCTCTACCTTCCTCGCCACCGATACGATCGTGCGCCCTGACAGCCGCGGCTCGCCGTACCTCTCGACGAAGCTCGTAGACAAGACCGGCTCCGTGGACGCCCGGATGTGGCGGCTCCCCGTCGAGCTCTCAAGCGGCCTGAGCGGTTCCGAGTACGTCTATGTCGAGGGGAATGCCCACGAGTACCGCGGGATGCTCCAGGTAAAGGTCGAGCGCATGAGGGTTCTCTCGAAGCACGAGGTCGAGGAGGAGGACTACCTCCCGGCCACGGAGCAGGACCGCGAGTCTCTGGCAGAGGAGTTGATCGAGGCCGGCCGCGCCCTCGAAGATCCGCACCTCAGGGAGCTCTTCGCCCGCATGGTCGCCGACGAGGAGCTGTGGGAGGCCTTTTGCACGGCGCCCGCGGCGAAGGCGATGCACCATGCCCGCCTCGGGGGACTGCTGGAGCACTCGGTCCACTGTCTGCGGGTGGCGGAGGCGCTCGCGGAGATCTACCCGGTCGACAGGGACCTGCTGCTCTTCGGGGCCGTCTTTCACGACGTCGGCAAGACAAAGGAGCTCTCCTGGGAGAATGGCAGCTTCGCCTACTCTACCGAGGGCCGCCTTCAGGGACACGTGGTTTTGGGTGACCGGATCGTCGCCGTCCACGCCTCCCAGATCCCCGGCTTCCCAGAGGAGCTCGCCCTCCAACTCTCGCACGTCATGCTCAGCCACCAGGGCGAGAAGGAGTACGGTTCCCCCGAGCAACCCAAAACCCTGGAAGCTCTGCTCGTGAACCTCCTGGACAACCTCGATGCCCGCGCCGCCATGTTCCTCGAAAGCACCCGCAACGTCGCCGCCGGCGGCTGGAGCCATCACGAGAACCCTCTAAGGCGCGGCCTCTATGTCGCGAAAACGCTAGAGAGTCGCGAGACGGGCCACGCGGAAGGGGATGTCCCCGAGTAGAGCGCCGTCGCGCTTCGCTAGCCGCCGGTTACGCGCGGACGACCTTTATCGCGTCGGGATGACGTAGCCCGTGCTGGAACTGCGATTGGATACCTGCACGTTCCAGGCGTCTCCGGCATTCAGGGGTTAGGTGACCGGGTACACCCATTTCCCGCCGTTCGTTCTCTAGTTTACGGTCCTGCTGACTTAACCGTTCGAGGTGTAGATCCAAAAGACCGTACGGGCGTTGCGGAGTTGGCCGGCCACCGACCGTAGACGGCGTAGTTTGACCTGGCGGGTACATTTAACTCGAATTAAGCAGGATTGTAAGTGTCGAACCTGGCCCGTAGCGCTGTAAGCTCTGGAGGCTACTTCCGTTTGCGTTTGGGGCTGCGGTCTTCTTCGTCCTCGTCGTCGCTGGAGATCAACTCGGACTTGAACTCATCCATCGAGCGGCGAGCTTCGGAGACGAACTTACCGATGTCGCGGGCCATCTGCGGGAGCTTGCTGGGGCCGAAGAGGATCAGGAACAGGAGCCCGACGATGATTAGTTCGTTGAAGCCGATGCCGAAACCCATAAGGGGAATATAACCCGCGAGCTCCCAGGATACAATGAAGCGGCGTTCCAGGGGCTGACGAGCGTATATACTCCTTTACGTGAGAGAGCGGGTTGTAAGGGTGGTTTCAGGGAGGCTTCAGGGAGGATGGGTGTGATCTCCTGGGGCCTCGCGCGCAGGGTCGCGGTGGCGCTCGCCACGCGCACGGAGGGGGACATACCGGCGCGGCACGGCGCCTTCGACTACCCGGCGGCGGTTGAGGAGGCTCTCGGCCCGCTCGCGGAGTTTACGGGCATAAGCCTGCCCCACGGCGAGCGTCCCGTTCGGGTCGCCGACCGGGCCGAGTGGATCGACTTCAACATCGAGAGCTTCGGAGCGCTCCTGGAGCCGGTCCTGCAGCGTGCCTCGGCCGGCGCGAGTGACCTCACGTGGGCCTTCGGAAAAGCGACGCTCACGGCTCAGATAGGGCTGCTGTTGGGCTTCCTCTCGGCGCGCGTTCTGGGGCAGTACGATACCGGTCCCCTCGTCACCGGAAAGAAGCCCCGGAAGAGGCCCGGGGAGCCGGGTGAGATCTTTTTTCTCGACGGGAACATCACCTCGGCGGCGGGGAGGATCGGGGTGCCGCTCGCCGGGCTGCGGCTCTATATCGTGCTGCACGAGACCACCCACGCGTTGCAGTTCGAGGGCCATCCCTGGCTCCGGGACCATCTCGGCGGGCTCGTCGAAGGCTTCACGGGGCCACTCGCCGATCGGCTCGGGGCGATCGAGACCGTCCGGCGCCTCGCCGAGAACCTCCGGACCGGCGGGCGTTCCCTGGAGCTCGTTATGAGCAGAGGCCAGCGCGAAGCCTTCGAGGAGATGCAGTCGACCATGAGCGTCATAGAGGGCTACTCCGACTACGTCATGCACCACGTAGGCCGGCGGCTCGTCCCCGGCTACGACCAACTCAAGGAGCGCATGTCCAGGAGCCGGGCCCACCGCCCGCCTCTGGAGACCGCCATCTTCCGCATAACCGGCCTCGATATGAAGCTGGAGCAGTATCGTATGGGCGAGGAGTTCGCCGACGCCGTTGCCAGGCGCGCCGGCATGGGCGGCCTCAACCGCGTCTGGGATGGTCCGGAGTACATGCCCACCCTGGAGGAGATACGGGACCCCGGTCTATGGATGGGACGCGTCCTGGAGGCTGCCTGAGATGGCGGGCTCGCACTCTTTGGGCTACGAGTTTGTCAGCGAAGAAGAGGCCCGCTATCACGCCAGGGAGCTAGATCGGCGCTTCACGAGAGAGGAACTCCTGGTCTTGCGCATCTACCGCATCCGGTGGAACGACAATTACCTCGTCGAGGCAACCTTCGCGGGGGGTGTGCCCGCCTCCCGCATGGACGACGCCCGTGCTCTATTGGGCGAGTCCGGCGTAGCGGTCCACGCCGAGGACCTCGAGGACTACAAGCGCGCCACCGAAGGGGGCACGTTGCCTGGTTGGCTCCGGCGCTTCTTCGGCGGTTAGGAGGAATATGAGGACCTTTGGGCGGCAGGAACGGGCGGCCGAGCCTCGTCGACGGTGAACTTCCGTCGAGGAGTATCTTCGTATGGGCAGGCCAGAATTTTTCACGGAGACGACCGCGTCGAACTCATAGCAGGGGATATCCTGGAGATGACCACCATCGTCCATGTGCAGAACCCGGCGAGGATCTCGGACCGCTCCGATACCGAGCCCGACGTCGAACTGCTCCGTCCGCGGGAGGACTTCTACGCGGGCAAACGTCCCACGCCCGAGGATGTGCTCCTCCTGATCGAGGTCTCCGACACGGCGCTGGAGTTCGACCGCGATGTCAAAGTGCCCTTTACGCCCGGACAGGCGTTCCGGAGGTCTGGATCGTGAACCTGCGGGATAACGAGGTTCTGACGTACTCGCGTCCCGAGGGCGGTCCGTATAAAGAGGTCGGACACCTCGACTCCGGCGTCGTCTCCATCTCCCCTCGGTTGCTGCCAGAGCTTGCAGTGAGCATCAATGACATCTTCGGTCGAATATTGCTCCGTTCCTCAATTCTAGTATAGATAACGCGGCATAATTGGTGGTGGCATAGTACTGAATGGAGGAGACAGCCTTGCCTAAACTGCTTTACGCTCGTTCTACCGGCGATCCAGACGAGGAGTGACAGCTCCGAAAGCTTGCCAATAGCCGCCATGCTCCTGGTGACTGAATACTGTGTGCCCGGATGATCTTGCGCGGCTGGAGCGGTCTGCGCACCACGGGGATCGCCGCCGAGCTCGGATGCCACATCCTCAGACGGTGCGCGAGCGTATCCACCGCTTCAACGCCGAGGGGATAGACGAGCTCGGCGACCGTCCGGGTGCCGGACGAAAGACCCGGCTCACCGAAGCCGAACGCTCCTGGATCATCTCGCTGGTAGCCACCGATCCATCCGGGAGGTTGGTCCGCGACGCCGGCGGCGAGTTGGAGGACAGGGATGAGGAGAAGGAAGCCCACTGGACGTTGGATGCCCTCACCGCCGCCCGAGAGCACGCTATCACCGTCGGGGGCAGCCAGGTGAGGAGCATACTGAAGGCCGGAGGGGTGAGGTGGCGTAACGGGCATCCGTGGGGTGAGAGCCACGACCCGGAGTTCGTCCCAAAAGAACGAAAGTCGCCGCGCTCTACATCAGGCCGCCCGATGGCGTGAGGACCATCTGCCTGGAGGAGTTAGGGCCGGTGAGCCCCAGCACCTATCCTCCCGCGCCTTGATGCGGTGGCCATCCGGCGACCGCATCAAGGCGCGGGAGGATAGGGATCCCAAGAAGTCTGGGTCTACGCAACGCTGCGGGTGGGCGACGCTCAGGCGCTCACCCTCGCCCACCGCTCGCGCAACACGGAAGGCTATCTTAGACTACTCAAAGCCCTCGAGCAGACAAATCCGAGCGGGGAGCTCTACCTCTGACAACCGACAACCTCTCCAGTCACAAAAGCCCCACCTATCCGGAAGTGGCTGGAGGAACACCCGCGGGTGAAGCAGGTCTTCATTCCGCTTGGAGCGTGCTGGCTGAACCTGCAAGAAGCGTGGTGGCGCCTGTTCAGGCGGGAGGCATTAGCGGGCCAAACCTTTGCGAACGGAGAAGAGATCAATAAAGCCGCGCGGGTTGCGACCCAGCAACTTTATCGCGGAGCGAAACCGTGGGTGTGGGGCGAGCGCGGAAGCCCCGAAGGCATCGGCGGCGTTCCTTTGTTTATCGTCTTTGAGGAACGGAGCATTAGAGGTGGACTGGTACCCTCTGGTTACGAGTGGCTCGGAGGAGAACGAGGATAAGGAGTTTGTCTTGGCGGATCTAATGCAGCGGAATGCGGGGCCGGGGCGGTTGCGGGAGATGCTTGCGGGGTCGGAGCCTGTTCTTGCCCCCGGCGCATACGACGCCCTCTCGGCCCGGCTGGTCGAGGAGGCGGGGTTCGGGGCGGTGTACATGACGGGCTTCGGCACGGCCGCTTCGTTCCTGGGTCGTCCGGACATCGGGCTCCTGACCTTTAGCGAGATGGTCGACAACGCCCGGCGCATCGTGGGGGCGGTCGAGGTGCCGGTCATAGCCGACGCCGACAACGGCTACGGAAACCCTATCAACGTCATCCGGACCGTACAGGAGTACGAGGCTGCGGGGGTCTCTGCTATCCACATAGAGGACCAGGTGATGCCCAAGAAATGCGGCCACATGGAGGGCAAGGAGGTCATCTCCACCTCCGAGATGGTCGAGAAGGTCCACGCCGCCGTGGAGGCCCGGCACTCGGAGGAGTTCGTGATCATTGCTCGCACCGACGCCCGCGCCGTCGAGGGCATGGACGGCGCTTTGGAGAGAGCCAGCCGCTACCGCGAGGCCGGGGCCGACGTGCTCTTCGTGGAGGCGCCTCAGAGCGAGGAGGAGATAGCCGTCGTTGCGGAGACCTTCCCGGAGGTGCCGCTGCTCTTCAACTGGGTCGAGAGTGGCAAGACGCCCGCCGTTCCGCTGGAGCGTCTGAAGGAGTTGGGGTTCCACCTCATCATCTTCCCCGTCAGCGCGCTGCTCGTGGCCACCGTCTCCATGAGAGAGGTTTTCGCACGCATCCACGCCGAAGGTACCCCGACGCGGGCGATGGACCGGCTGTTGCCCCTGGGTGACTTCATAGACTTCATCGGACTGCCCGAGGTACGCAAACTCGAAGAGCGTTTCAGCGACGAGGAGGTTCGGAGCCCGCGTTAGCTTCGAGGTTGGGCGGCATGGTATTACCGAGAAGCTTGACGCAGGCCGGGCTCCTCGTTACCGTGCCTGCGAAAGGAGGGTAAGTGACAAGGGATACGACATTGCGGCCGGACTGTGCTCTCCGCCGTGAGGAGCGGGGGTGGGCGGTGATCCAATGCGCATAGAGATAGTGGACGTCGGTCCACGCGACGGTCTCCAGAACGAAGATAAGACGCTCTCCCCGGAGGTCCGGGCCGGGCTCTGCGACAGGCTGGCGGCCGCGGGCGTCCCGAGGGTCGAGGCGGCGAGCTTTGTAAACCCCAAGCTGGTGCCGCAGATGGCGGGCGCCGAGGAGGTGATGGCGGGGATAGAGCGCAGGCCCGGCACGAGCTATGCGGGGCTCGTCCTCAACGAGAAGGGCTACGAGCGGGCGATACAGGCAGGGGTGGACGAGGTACGCTACGCCTTCCCGGTAACGGAGACGTTCGCGGAGCGCAACCAGAACACGACCGTCGCGGACGCAACCGCTTTAGCTGCACGGATCGTCGAGCGGGCGCGGCTCGACGGGGTGCGTGTCTCGATCACCTTGAGCGCCGCCTTTGGATGCCCCTTCGAGGGACGGGTGAAGCCAGAGGTGGTCCTCGACCTGGCGAAACGGGTAGGCGAGGCGAAGCCGGATGAGATCGTGCTGGCCGATACCATCGGCGTCGGTGTCCCGAAAGGTGTACGCGAACTGGTCACGGGCATCCTGAACTCCGGGGTTACCGTCGGCTGCCACTTCCACGACACGCGCAACACGGGGATAGCGAACGCCATCGCGGCGGTGGAGGCGGGGGCGACTGTGCTCGACGCCTCGGTCGGCGGTTCGGGTGGCTGTCCGTTCGCCCCACAGGCCACCGGCAACATCGCGACGGAGGACCTCGTGTACCTGTTGCACGGGATGGGTCACGAGACGGGGATCGAGCTGGACGCGCTCATCGAGTGCGCCCAGTGGCTCGCTGAACAGCTCGGCAAGGAGCTGCCGGGGCAGGTCCATAAGGCCGGCAACTTCGAACCAGTTCCTGGCTAAGCAGCCTCGAGAAGAGGTAGCGGGCAGCGCCTCTCTTGTGGCGCTGGTACAGGGTGCTTGAGGAGTGTTCAGCCCGCCCCGGCGTCTTCTTCGCAAGCCTCGAAGAGGAGCTTCAGGGTTGGAGATGGGGGAGGAGCCTGATGAAGGCAAGACCCGAGAGGTACTCCCCGGCGGAGTGCCGCCGCATCTGGCGCTCGTAGCCGGAGAAGAGCGAGGCAGAGTAATCTCCGCGCGCCTCGCGGGTCCAACCTACGCCTATATGCCCCGACTCGACCACCAACTCCCCGATCCTCGCTTCACCTACCCGCCAGAAGGTAGTCCATACGCCGCCACGCCCCGGCCTGCCTGGCACGGGTACGCGCCCGGAGGCCCCAGGGGCCGTGTACAGGGGATCGGTTCACCCTACTTCTTTTATCCTACCTTCCTCTTTCTCCGGCCCCTTCTTCCCCGGGCAGGCCCCACCGGCTGCTTTCCATTTGTCCGGCGGCGAACGGTATAATAGTCTCGTCAATAACAGTTGGGAAAAGAAGGCCGCCGGAGAGCTGGCCCAGGGTGGAAGTTACGAAAGGGGCAGAGAGGTTGACAGATAAAGCGCAGGCGACGCAGGACGGCAGCAGCGGGACCGAGGAGGAGAACAGCCTCACGGTGACCGACAACCGCACGGGCAAGACGTATGATGTCGAGATCAAGGACGGCACCGTGCGGGCGATGGACCTTCGCCAGATCAAGGTCTCCGATGATGACTTCGGCCTTATGACCTACGATCCGGGTTACTCGAACACGGCGAGCTGCCGGAGCGCCATCACCTACATAGACGGCGAGAACGGTGTTCTGGAGCACCGGGGCATTCCTATCGAGCAACTCGCCGAGAACTCGACGTTCCTTGAGGTTTCGTATCTCCTGATCCACGGCCACCTCCCCACCGAGGACCAGTTGAACAACTGGATCTACCAGGTTACCCATCACACCTACGTCCACGAGAACATCAAGGACTTCATGAGTGGCTTCCGCCACGACGCGAACCCGATGGGCATGCTCCTCGCCTCTGTCGGCGCGCTCTCGACCTTCTACCCGGAGGCCATGGAGGTGGGCGACGAGTACCAGCGCCACGTCTCGGCGGTGCGTATGATCGCCAAGATGCCGACCCTCGCCGCGTTCGCCTACCGGCGCTCCTTGGGGCTACCGTACGTCTACCCGGATAACGACCTCTCCTACACGGGTAACTTCCTCTCGATGCTCTTCAAGATGGCCGAGCCCAGCTACAAGCCGGACCCGCGCATCGAGAAGGCACTCGACGTACTGTTTATCCTGCATGCGGACCACGAGCAGAACTGCTCGGCGGCGGCCGTGCGGGTCGCCGGCTCCTCGCTGCCCGATCCATTCTCAGCCATCGCTGCCGGTGTGGCCGGGCTCTATGGGCCTCTGCACGGCGGGGCGAACGTCGCGGTCCTCAAGATGCTCCAGCGGATAGGCTCGACCGACAACATCCCCGATTTCCTGCAGGGTGTCAAGGACGGCAACGAGCGGCTGATGGGCTTCGGCCACCGGGTCTACAAGAACTACGATCCGCGTGCTCGCATAATTCGCGGCCACGTCGACGAGGTCCTGGAGGCCACGAGCAAGGAGAGCCCGCTCCTCGACGTAGCCATAGAGCTCGAGAAGCGCGCGCTCGACGACGAGTACTTCACGAGCCGCAAGCTCTACCCCAACGTCGACTACTGGTCGGGGATCATCTACGAGGCGATGAACATCCCGGCCGACGCCTTCACCGTTATGTTCGCCATAGGACGGACTCCCGGCTGGATGGCCCAGTGGCTAGAGCTGATGAACGACGAAGAGTTCAAGATCGCGCGTCCCCGCCAGATCTACACGGGCCCCCGCGAAGCTGACTACGTCCCGCTAGAGGATCGTCAGCACCACCAGGAAAGTCTGTAACTCCCGCTCATCCCGACACGCGAGCTCCAGGGGCCAAGCCCCTGGGGCTCGCATCTCTTTATTCTCCCTTCACTACGGCGTCGTAGAGCTTGCGCTGGCGCTCCAGGGCCTCCCTGTAGACCTCGTGGCGCGAAGGGGCCGGCTCGTGCGTCTCGCCCAGAGGCGCCTCGAACTCCTCGACCCTGGGCCCCCCAAGCGCCTCCAGGGCTAGCAGCGCCGCGCCCCGGCTCGACGCCTCCGGGATCGCCGAGACGGTTATAGGTCTACCCAGCGCGTCCGCCATGATCTCCGTCCACGTCGGCGAGCCCAGCAGACCGCCTCCGGTGGCGACGATCTCCCGGTCCCCGGCCTCGTGAGGGAAGGCCTCGTCCAGCCTCTGCGCTATAAGCGTGAAGCGGAGTGCTATTGCCTCCATCGCGGCGCGCAGTATCTCGACCGGCTCCGTCGTCATCGAGAGCCCCGCCACGGTGCCGTTCGCCTTGTCTGCCCAGCCCGGCCCGCGTTCTCCGGCCAGGAGCGGCAGAAAGGTTAGTCCGTGCGCACCGGGCTCCATCGCGGCGAGTAGCTTCTCGGTCTCCCGAGGCTCCGGCAGCCGCAGGGTCTTACGCAGCCAGGCCACGAGGTTACCGCCGTCAGAGAGCGCCCCGCCGGCGATGAACCTGCTCACGTTCACCCGGTAACACCACAGATCCCCGGGCGGCTCGGCTGAACCAGCCTGCCACAGCATCCTCATCGCCCCGCTCGTCCCGACCATGAGCGCCAGTCTCCCGCGCCCCACACAGCCACTTCCTACGTTGGAGCATGCCCCGTCCCCGACCGCCGGGAACCACGGCACGTTCTCGAGCGCCGGCCACCGCCGCGCCCACTCCCCCCGCAAACCTCGCAGCGGCTCATCCGAGACAGGGGAGAGTTGCCCGGCGCCTATGGGAAGCGCGTCTAGCAGTTCTCTATCCCAGACCGCCCGGTTCTGGTCGAAGAGGCCGGTGCCGGCGGCCATTGAGGTGCCCGCCGTCGCCTCGCCGAAGAGCTTGAGATGGAGGTATTCCCCCGGAGAGAGCCAGCGTACGGTACTCTCGAACTCTTGCGGAGAGGAGCGACTCAACCACATGAGCTTCGCCGGCAGGTAGCTGGAGTGGAGCATGCACCCGGTCCTTCGGTGGACGGCGGTCTCGTCGAGCCGCCCCCGGAGCTCCTCGGCTGCGCCTGCGGCCCGCCGGTCGGCCCAGGTAAAGACCGGCGTGGTCGGGTTGCCCCGCCGGTCCACGCCCAGGACGCCGTGCCAGAACGTGCTCAACGCCACCCCGGAGATCTCTCGCGCCCCGGCATGGGCGAGCGTCTCGTCTATAGCATGGAAGACGAGCCCGCAGAGCGCATCGACGTCGAGGGTCGCCCCGCCGTCACGGGTGGTCTCGAACCCGTATCCGAAGCTCGTACCGGTGTCCTTCACAAGGATGCCCGTCTCGTCGTAGAGGGAGCATCGCACCGAGGAGGACCCGGCATCGATGGCCATTACATGCTTGGAAGAACCCATGCTCCAGAGACGACCTCCCGCGGAACCAGCACCAATACATCCACCTATCCCGCCGGCAGTATACCCTGGCGTATGGATCCGGCCGCTCCGCGGACCATTCTGGTTGGTACCCCTGCCCCATATGTTTACTCCGGCGGTGAGAGGGTAATTTTCTTGCGCGTGGAGCAAACGTCACAAGGAGGAGTTAGCTGTGGCCAGCGATGAGCGGCTGAGAGAACTTGAGGAGAAGTACGAGGGCTATACGGTCTACGACAACGCGGGTGAGAAGATAGGCAAGGTGGATGAGCTCTTCGTGGACGAGACCGACCGCGAGGAGTACATCGGGGTAGAGATGGGCCTGTTCGGGCTCTCGGGGACGACTTTGGTGCCGATGGAGATCTCGCGCGTCGACGAGCAGGGGCGCAGGATAGAGGTCGCCGAGACAAAGGAGCACGTAAAAGACGCCCCAACCTATAGCGACGACGACGAGGTGGACGCCGGGTTCGAAGACAGGATCCGCCGCCACTTCGGCCTGGGGGGCCCCGCCGGACAAGGCTCCTATGGCCGGGCCTCCGGAACGACCGCGGGTGGAGCCGCAGCGGGCGCGACGATGGGTGAGGACGACACGATGGCAGGCGACCGCGACATGCCGGACAGGCGCTCGGGCGCCTCGGCGGGTGGTGCCGAGGATCGGGAGCGCGTGGGACAGGAGACGTACCAGAACCGCGAGGACATGAGCTCCGAGTCGGCGATGGGAGGGGCTGGCGCCGGCAGCGCTACCCCTTCGGGGAGCATTCCGGACATCGAGACTAGCGAGCGTGGTCGCGCGGAAGAGGACGTGGGCAGCATGACCCGCGGTCACCGCGAGGATCCGGGCACTTCCGGCGTGGTAACGGGCTCCGGGGCGGCCGAAGAGGGGATGGATCGGCGCGAGGTCGGTGAGCGAGGCGACCAGGGCTACGAGGATCGCTCCGGCACTTCCGTAGAGGGCCGCGACGACGAGGCGAGATCGGGTAGCACAGGGGAGACCCAAACCGGAGATCCGGGCCGCACAGAGGACGAGAGGGTCCGCGAGGCGGTTCGGGAGGGAGTCCGCGAGGGAATACGCGAGGGGCTCCGCGAGGGCGGCGAACGTAGCGAGTCCGGCGGTCGCGGGGGCTCCGAGACTTCCGGCTCGATGCCGGGCTCTGGATCGGCCGGAGAGGGAATGATCCAACACGGCGGCGAGCCCGGTGGTGAGGGCGACCTCGAAGACCGGGACGCTGGCACGACAGGTTCTCGCGACGAGACCCGGGAGATGCAGCAGCGCTCGGGCGAGGGTGGACAGGAAGAGGGTGGGATCAGCAAGGTGTGGCGACGCGTCCAGCGTTAGAGACGCAGGATTCTTCAAATTCGAGCGACCGCGACTCCCAGACGGACGAAACTATTCTGGGAAGGGAGGGTTCGCACAGTGCGGGCCCTCCCTTCTGCGATCTGTGGAGACCGGACGCGACTTGGGTCTTGTTTAGTAAGGTCATGGCGGCGGCCAGCGTCCACACGGCAGATGCACGCCGCTCGCCGACTCGACGGCGTAGGCCCACGCGAGAACACTCTCGCCCGTCTCCGTAAGCGCGGCGGGGATGAGGACGCGCCTGTAGAAGCTCTTTTCGCCCGGACGGAAGCCCTCCAGACCATCGAGGGCGGGGAGACGCTCCCCGGGGTTAGCGAAGGTGAGTACCTCGCCATGCACGGTGCCCCAATTCGGGAGGAGGAGGGACGCTTGCGGCCCGGTCTCCATGCTGTGCTGCATCTCTGCGTCGGCGAGGTAGCCTGAGGTGCCGGTGGCGCGCACGTCCTCTTCCGGGACGACGAGGGCCGGGAAGCCGAAGGAGAGGTCGTAGAGTCGACCCTGTACGGTCGCTTCTCTCGCCGAAACGAGGCCCCGGCAGAAGCGTTCGTGGTTGCTCTGGCCCCGTTTCAGGGTGCCGTAGACAAAGACGTGGAGGTGCGCGGGAGGCCTCCTAGATCTTCTCGGCGAGCGTTTGGAGGTCCGGGGCGACGAGGTCTGGTTCGACGTCCCAGGGATCGAATCGGGCCTCGGGGTTGCGTTGGACCCAGGCGGCCTTCAGGCCAACCGCTTTGGCGCCGATGACGTCGAAGGGGTTGCTCGAGACGAGCCAGATTCTGGACGGTTCAGCGCCGAGACGCCGGGCCAGGTAGCGGTAGACCTCGGGGTCCGGCTTAAACGTCTTCAGGTCGTCCACGCTTATGACGTCCTGGAGGTGGGGAAGGACGCCGGCTCGGACCAGGAGGGTCCGGACCGTCGTCTCGACGCCGTTGGAGAACGCTACGAGCGGGTGGCCTCTCTCTTTCAAGGCTTCGATGCCGGGGATCACGTCGGGGAAGGGACTCAGGCTCTGGTACTCCTCGATGAGCCTGTCTCGCTCCTGCTCGGAGAGCTTCACTCCGAGAGCGTCCGCGGCGAAGACGAGCGCCCGGCGCGTGCAGGAATCGAAGTCCTCGTAATCCCGCATCAGGCCGCGCCGGAAGGTGTACTCGAGCTGCTTCTCGCGCCAGAGCGCGGCGAGGCTAACGGAGAGATCTCCGGCGAGTGGCTCCAGGCGCTCGTTCATCTCCAGCGGATCCACCAACGTACCGTAGATGTCGAAACCTATGGCATCGGGCATGTGCTACCTCCTCCGAAAATCCCCTGTTTCTGTAAGGTGGAGCCTACAGCATTCACGAGCTTCGACGCCGGCTACGAGCCTGTCTCGACCTCGAGGATCCGATCCGCTACCTCACGCAGGTCAGCGCCGACCACGTCGGGCCGCTGAGCGAGCGGGTTGAGCACCATGCCCGGCCTCGCCACGAAGGCAGCAGCGCACCCGGCGCGCAACGCACCCGCCACGTCCCAGGCGTGGGCCGCCACGAGCCGGACTTCTCCGACCTCCACGCCGAGGCTCTCCGCAGCCATACGGTACGGTGCGGGCGCCGGCTTGAGGCTCTGCGCGGTATCCGCCGAGAGGACCTGATCGAAGTAGTCGCGGAGCCCCGAGTTGTCGATCTGGGCGTCGGCCACCTGCTGCGTCGAGTTCGTCAACGCCGCGAGGCGTATACCCGCGTCGCGCAGGCGTCCGAGACTCTCCTCCACCTCCGGGTGTGGCGGCAGCTCCTGCAGACCGCCCAGGATCTGCTGCTTGTCCTCGTCCGAGAGGGCCACGCCCTGCCGTTCGGCGACCATCTCCAGTGCGCTCCCTCCGATGGTGCCGAATGGCGTGTACTCTCCGGTGACCAGCTCCGTCAACCAAAGAGCCAGAAACTGCCCGAACCACGCCTGCCGTGTGGAGGTGTCGCCGAAGACCCGCTCGAACTGCGGGTCCAGCGCCCCCAAATCCAACAGCGTCTCGTTGACGTCGAACACACAAACTCTCGCCATATCGTCTCCTCTCCTTCGCGTGATCCCAACCGTGTCCTACGGCGCAGATTTGCCGCTACACGATACACGTATCTACTCGTATCCGAGGACCCACGTTCGGGTGCCTTTCGCGGTAAGGACGGCGCGGAGAGAGCTCGTGTCCGGGATAGTCTCGCCATGAAAAAGGGGGCGGACACGCCGCCCCCGCAAAGGTTCGTCTCTTACTTGGTCGTCGGCTCGACCACGGGAATGTCCAACTCGGTATCTATGGTCTCGTTCATGTAGTTGGTAAAGGTGGCAAGGGCGACGGTGGAGATTATCTCCATGATCTGCTCGTCGGTGTAGCCGGCCTCCCTGACCGCATTGAAAGATTCGTCGGAGGGATGCCCGCGGGTCTCAACTACCTCTCTGGCGAACCTCAAAGCGGCCGCCCGCTTCTCGTCATCGGACTCGAACCGCTGCGCCTGTCCTACCTCGTCCTGGCTCAGACCCACCTGCTCCGCGACCGCGGAGTGTACCGAGAGTCAGTAAGTGCAGCCGTTGTAGTCCGAGGTCCCGATGTAGACGACCTCGTGAGTCTCCGGGTCGAGGGCGCTACCATGAAGCGCGCCGTCCAACTCCATGAAGCCCTTGAAGGACGCCGGGGAGACCGCCAACTGCTTGAAGAAGTTGAGCATCTGCCCGGCCGCCTGCTCTCCCTTCTCCATCAGCGGGCGCGACTCTTCCGGGGCGTTCTCCTTCTCGATCGGTTGGATGCGCGGCATACTAGTTCCTTTCCCTTGCCTACAGTCCAGTATGCGTCATACCCGTTTTGCCGGATGCTTACTCGTGGGGCGCGAGTCCCCGAAGCTACCGGCCGACGAGTGAGGCGTGATCCACTTTGATGCACCGGTCCATGACCACGATGAGGCCGTGCTCTTCTGCGTACTCTGCGGCCTCCTCGTTTATGACGCCCGACTGCATCCATAAGACCTTCGCACCGGCGGCGACGGCGTCCTCCGCGACCGGCATGACCTTCTCGCTGCGGCGGAACACGTCTACTATGTCTATAGACTCTGGTATCTTTTCGACCGTGGCATACGGCTCCTCGCCGAGGACCGGCCCGGTTAGGTTCGGGTTGACCGGGAAGATCCTGTACCCGAAACGTTGCAGGACGCTCGCTATGGCGTGGCTCGTGCGGTACGGGCTCTCTGAGAGCCCTACGACCGCGACGTTGCGCGACCCTTCGAGCAGGCGCTTTATGTCGGTGCTGTCCGGATTCCTATGCATGGTTACTCCTTACAGGTCCATCTTTTCGAGGGCTTCGAGGTATCCCTGGGAGAAGGTCGGGAACTGGAAGATGCTGTCGAGTAGAACGTCCACGGACGTGCGTGTCTTTACCGCCAGGCAGGCCTGGTGGATCCACTCCCCAGCCTGCGGTGCCACCGCCCAGGCCCCGATCAGGGTTCTCTCGTCGCGGTCCACGACGAGCCCGAGGTTTCCGCGGGGCTCCCTCTCGTAGGTCACGGGACGGGCGAGCGCCGAGGCCATCTCCAGGTTGATCGAGGCTACGTCGATGCCCTGCTGGCGTGCCTGCTCCTCGGTCAGACCCGTGGCGGCGACCTCCGGGTCCGAGAAGACTACCCGAGGTATGCCGCTGTAGTCGGCCACGCGCTCCCCGCCAAGGATGTTCGCGGACACGATGCGCCCCTGGTACTGGGCCACGTGCGTGAAGAGCAGAACGCCCGTCACGTCCCCAACCGCCCACAGACCCTGCGTCCCCTCGACCCGGCAGTGATCGTCCACCGCGAGGCCCTTCTTATTCACCTCGACCCCGACCGACTCCAGTCCGATACCCTCGACCCTGGGTGTCCGGCCCGCGGTTATTATCAGGACGTCGGTAGGTATCTCCTCACCGTCGTCGAGCGTGACGATCGTGTCGTTGCCCTCCTTCCGCACCTTCTCGGCCCTGCGGCCCACGCGGACCCCGATGCCCTCCTCTTCGAGGAACCCTTTTAGTAGCTCGCCAACCTGCGGGTCTTCACGGTCTATGAGCCTGTCGGGACTCTGGACGATGGTCACGCTGCAGCCGAGGCGGGAGAGCCACTGGCTCGTCTCCACGCCGTTGGCGCCGCCGCCGACGATCACCGCTCGCCCAGGCACCTCGCGTGTCGTCGTCGCCTCGCGGTTCGTCCACACCGTCACGTCCTCGATGCCCTCGATGGGCAGTATGTTCTGCGCGGAGCCGGTCGCTATTACTACGTGGTCGGCCTCCAAAGTCTCGCCGTTCACCTCGACGCAGCCCTGCCCGGCGAGACGTCCCTCACCCTTTATGACTCGCGCCCCCATCCCCTCGTAGCTCTCGATCTGGCCCGAGTCGTTTAGGTTGCGGATGATGTAGTCTCGGTAGTCGAAGAGGTCTTCGACGTCTATCTCGGGCGTGCCGGTGCCGAAGGCTCTCGTCGCCTCGCCCTTCAGCTCCGGCGGCCGGAGCAACGTTTTCGACGGGATGCAAGCCCAGTAGGCGCACTCGCCCCCGACCAACTCTCGCTCCACTACCGCGACCTTCTTGCCAGCCTTGAGCAGGCTCCCCGCGACGTGCTCCCCCCCGGGCCCCATACCTAGTATTATCGCGTCAAACTTCTCGGCCATCTCGTAACCTCCGTCTCTCTTCGTGATCTTCCCGGTACATCCGGCCGGGCCCCTACAATTCTACGCCGAGCGGGACGAGGGCAAGCTCCTTGCCCTTCGCCTCGACCATCACGTCGGCCTCCCTCTCCCCGAGCGCCTCGACAAGTACCTCCCAGTCCTCCGCGTACACGGAGTAGGCATGGGCGCCAGCTTGCTTCTCGGGGTCCTGGCTCGAGAGGTGGAGCTTGGGGCGCTGTCCGCGGACCTCCCATGTGGGTAGGGCGAGGTCGAGTGCCTCTGCGAGGGTGAGGCCACCGGGGTTGAGGTCGTGGTGGAAGGCGTCGGTGATCGCTGGAATGCCCAGAGAACTCGCTGTCTCCACGACCTCTGGCACGGTCCAGATTCGCTCGTCGTTCTCAAGCGCCAGATAACGGAGGACGTCCGTCTCGGGGCGCATCGTCTCGATGAAGCGGGTGGCGGTCGCGGTCTTGTTCTCGTAGGCCCCGCCCATGTGCAGCACGAGCACGGAGTCGGGGCTGCCGATGAGGTCGAAGAGGCGGGCGACGTAGCGCAACTCGGCGAGGCTGCGCTCGACGACCTCGGGTTTGAGGCTCCCGGGCTGGATGTACTGCCCCGGGTGCATGCTGAGACGGATGTCCAGAGAGCGGGCGAGCTTCCCGGACTGCCGCAGTTCGGCGCCGTGCTCCTCCTCCCAGTCATACGGGAAATCCGGGTGGGAGGCGAAGGGGATCATGGCCTGCCCCATCCGAAACAGCCCTATGCCACGCCCGGCGTTCCAGGGCAGTACCTTCGAAAGCCCCGCGATGTTCTCCCGTACGAGACCCCGCACCCTGTCCTCGTCGCGCAGGCTCGCCAGACGCAGGCTCCGGTTGGTCCCGGCGGGTATGGTCAGGTTCTGTGTGGGGTATCCTAGTCGTAACACGCACCGGTTTTACCCCGCGCGGCGGTCCGCTACCGTATTCTCTTTCTCTTCACGGCTCGTTAATAACTGTTAATATCTGTTGTAGCGAAACTATTCGACCTTGCTAGAGGTGGTGAGGCACGTGGAGGGCGCGTTGGAGGCCGGGGTGTGGGACGGTATGTTCGACCGGGCGGTGGGGGTGTTGCGGCGCAACGACATGGGCGGGTGGACGAGGGCTGCTCCGAACCTCTACCCGCACCAGTGGAGTTGGGACAGCGCGTTTATTGCGATAGGACTGGCCCGGGTCAACCCCCACCGGGCCGCGCGGGAGCTCATTACGCTCTTCTCCGGGCAGTGGGCGAACGGGAAGGTGCCGCACATCGTCTTCAACCCGCACGCGCCGCCCCGGAGCTACCTGCTTGGTCCTGAGCACTGGGCGCCGGCGGTACCCATCCCGGATGCTCCGGCTCTGCCGCGCCAGACCAGCGGTCTGTGCCAGCCCGCCATCCACGCCATCGCCGCCCTGCGCATCCTGGAGGCCGCCGACGAGGTTGGCTCCGGGGAGATGGCGGACGGCGCGCGCATGTTCATAAGACACCTCTATCCTCACCTTCTCTCCTGGCACCGCTACCTACTCACCGAGAGGGACCCGGAGGGCTCTGGATTAGTCACCATATACCACCCGTGGGAGAGCGGGACCGACAACTCCCCGCGCTGGGACGCGGCGCTCGAAGCGGTCAAGGTGGGGGAGCTAGCACCCTACGAGCGCTTCGACCTGCAGTTCGTGGACGAGCCTTCAGAGCGGCCGGCCAGGGAGGAGTACGACCGTTACCTGTGGCTCGTGGAGTTGCTCAAGAAGGTCTCCTACAACGAGGCCGAGATACGGCGGACGCATCCGTTCCTCGTCAAGGATGTGCTCTTCAGCGCGATCCTGATCTCCGCGAACGAGGCGCTCCTCGAGATAGCGGCCCGCGTGGGAGCTCCCGACGAGGAACGCGAGGAGATGGAGACCTGGATCTCCCGCGGCCGGCAGGGCTTGAAGGGATGCTACGATCCAACCTTCAACCTTTGCCTCGACTATGACCTCCGCGCCGGCGAGCCCGTGCGGGTCCGCACCATAGCCGGCTTCGCCCCGCTCATCGCCGGCGAGCCCGACCGGGAACGCCACGACGCCCTGCTCGATGCCCTCTTCTCCCCGGCGTTCGTCACCGACCCCGGACTGCGCTGGCCGCTGCCGCCTAGTACGAGCCCTAAGGAGCCACGATTCCACCCACGCGCCTACTGGCGCGGCCCGGTCTGGCCGGTCATCTCTTGGCTATTATGGCACTCTCTCAGACGAGACGGCGAGAAAGAGCGGGCTGCGGACCTGCGCCACTCGTCCCTCGAACAGCTAGACGTTGGCGGGTTCGCCGAGTACTTCGAGCCCTTTACCGGCGAGCCTCTCGGTTCCGACGACCAGTCCTGGACCGCGGCCGTCGCCCTCGACTGGCTCTTGGAGGATGACTGAGTCTGGCATGAAAAAAGCGTCCCGGGCTTCTGCCCGGGACGCCTCGGTTCTCTCGAAAGACCCCTGGTCTAACCTGGCGCCTGGCCCTCGTCGAGGACGAAGGTGACCGCTATGTTTACCTTATAGCCGGTAATGTGGCCGTTCTCGATCATCACGTTCATGTCCTTGACCCAGGCACTTTCGACGTTCCGGAGCGTGCTCGTGGCGCGGTTGACCCCTACGTTGATCGCGTCCTCAAAGCTCTGGTCCGACGTGGCGCTCAATTCGGTTACGCGAGCTACAGTCATCGGGCTCTCCTTTCCTCTCTTTCTCCTCCAGCCCCTGATTACCCCTAGCACTGTAACCGTAAACACTTGAGAGGGGGGCGGAGCACGCCGGAGGCCGCGATTAGAGGGATGCGGTAAGCAGGGGCTCACTGGTCGGCATCAAGGAGCCGCCGGACGGCTCGACCGTCACCGCTACGGCGTCGGCGGTTTCGAGAGAGCCCTCGATAGGCGTGGCAGCCTGTCCGTCTTGGGAATGGAATATTCCGGCGGGCTCCGGGACGCCATCGTACATGATCCACGCTTCGTAGACCTTGCCCTCTGGCGCGGATGGCAGATCCTCCGCCATGAGGACGGCCCGCCCACTCCCGAGCTCGACGACCTCACCCTGTACGTCTTCCGCCTCCCCTGATCCCTGTAGCTCGTACGTCTGGCGGGTCTCGATCTGGCCGCGCAGATCCTCGTTCTCCCCGCGCAGGGAGGCGTTCCATGTAAAGAGCCCGAAGACGGCCAGGATCGCTGCGGCCGCCGCGAGCCCGGCGGGTCCGAAGAGCCTGCGGAGGCCGGCGCGGCGTGGGGCGTCGCCGAGGAGAGCCGCGTCCTCCTCGCCTCCATCGATCTTCTGTAGCAGGTTGCGCCTTAGCTCTGGGGGAGGTTCGTACTCCGGTGGGGCCAGGGCGAGTAGCTCGGTGATGGAGTGGAGATCGTCCACCTCGAACTGGAGCTCGGGGTGCGCGGCGAGGTAGCCCTCGAACTCCCGGCGCTCGTTATCGTCGAGGGCGCCTAGAGCGTAGGCGTCCTTGAGGTCATCGAAGCGGCGGCGCCACTGCTCGCTCATCCTGGCACCTCCATCCCGCGGGAGTCGAAGTACTCCCGGATCTTCTTGAGACCGAGCCTCATGCGTCCCTTGACGGTCCCGAGCGGCAGGCTGAGTAGCTCCGCTATCTCCGTGTGGGTGTACCCGGAGAAGTACGCAAGCTCCAGCACCTTGAGCTGCTCCGGCGGCAAGTGGGACAGCGCCTGCCTGACCTGCTCGCGCTGGGAGTTGCGCCAGGTCTCCGCGAACGCCTCGCTCGGCTGGGAGGTCGGTGCGACCGCTTCGACCTTATCCTGGGTCCTGCGGCGGCTGGAGATCGAGCGTAGCTGGTCTATGCCGCGGTGATGGACTATAGAGAGCGTCCACGTACGCACGCTTCCCCTCTCTGCTCGGTATCTCCCCGCCCCCCTCCACACCTCCAGAAACGCCTCCTGTACTAGGTCCTCCGCCGCCTGGCGCTCCCCCATCATCCTGTAGGCGAGCGAGTATGCTGCCCGGCCGTGGCGGTCATAGAGCGCCGCGAAAGCCCCCGAGTCCCCACCACCGGCGAGCGACATCAAGTCCTCGTCGGCTTGGAGCAGATACCGGTTGCGGCCTCTTTCCATCATAACTTCATTCTACGGCAACCCTGCGTCTCCGGATCATAGCTGCGTGCTCCCGAAGTTGAGGGAGGGTTGCGCTTATATGAACCTCTATTAGGGAATGTTTGCGCAGATGATGTTAGTATGCTGGACAGATACAGATTTTCGGATACTGTGGCCTGGGGGGCACGGTACCGGGAAGGAGGTGTTAGGGGTCCAGGTTGATCCAGGACCAGTGTGAATCCGTAGAAGAGAACGTAAGCAGGCTGTAAAGGGGTTACTAACGACCCCACAAAGAAGGGAGCTTAAGGGATGAACGGAGCAGAAAGCCGCACGTCTCCGGTCGGGATCGACCAGGAGCGCTCGCGGCGCGACTTCCTGAAAACAGCGGCGTGGGCTACCGCCGCGATCTCGGCGGCGGGAATAGGCGGTTTCGGTGTCGCCACCCGGTTCGCTAATGCGGATCATGAGCCGGTGCCGGAAACAGTCGGGCCATTGACGATCAACTACGACACCTATCTGGGGCTCGGCGACGCGGCGATCCTCAGCTTCGCCTTGCAGCTGGAGCGGCTGGAGGGCACGTTCTACGCGAACGGCGTGGACGCTGGCATCTTTAGCGGTCCCGCCCTCGCGCAGATAACGGCCATCCGGGACGCCGAGATGGCGCACGTGGACTTCCTGACAGCGGGATTGCAGGGCGCGGGTGCGCCGGTACCCCCGGCACCCAACCTGACCTATCCACCGGGCGTCTTCCAGGATCCGGCGGCCTTCTTGAACCTGGCGGCGACCTTCGAGCCGGTCGGCATCGGGGCTTACGGTGGCGCCGCGGCGGCGCTGGAGAGCAAGGAGTTCCTTGCGTCGGCGCTCTCGATTCACAACGCCGAGTGCCAGCACCGGGTGGGGATCAACATCCTCCAGGGTGTGCAACCGCCGAACGACCTGCTCTTCGAGCCCACTCTACCGTTGCAGGCCGTGGTTGATGCCGTGGCCCCGTTCGGTGTCACCCCAGGTTAAGTTAGGGAGGAGAATAAAGATAATGGAGAAGCAAACGATTAATGTGCCGGGCGTGGAGGGATTCGCCCAGCCCCGGACCCGGAGGGACTTCTTCAAGACCCTCGCGGTGGCCGGAGCGGCCGGCGTGGCCGGCGCAGGCCTGTTCACGAGCAAGAAGGCGTCCGCCCAGATCGGCGGCACCCAGGAGGGTGACGCGGGTATCTTGAACTTCGCGCTCACGCTGGAGAACCTGGAGGCCGACTTCTATACGAGGGCGGTGTCCTCCGGGGTCCTCTCCGGGGCGGCTCTGGGCGTCGTGACCAAGCTGCGCGACACCGAGATAGCGCACGTGGAATTCCTGACCGCGGCCCTACAGGGCGCGGGGGCGACCCCGGCGCCATCGCCCACCTTCACCTTCCCGCCGGACTCGCTCGCGAGCCAAAGCGGTGTCTTGCAGTTGGCTAGCGTCCTGGAGCCCACGGGTGTAGGGGCCTATCTCGGCGCGGGGCCGATGATCCAGAACCCGGTCTTTTTGGAGGCCGCCGGGACCATCGCCGGGGTCGAGGGCGACCACGTCGTGGCGATTCGTAACCTGCTGGGCTTCGTGCCGCCGACGACCACGCCCTTCCCGGAGGCCCTGACCAAGGACCAGGTCCTCGCGGCCATCGCCCCGTTCCTCGGGATGGGCTCGATGCCGGCCACGGGCGGCCCGGGCGCAGAGTAGAGGACGCAGTTGCACAGAAGCCTAGTCACGAGGAGCAGGGCGCTAACCGCCCTGCTCCTCTTTATGCTGTTAGTCCTTCCCGCTGCGTGCGGGGGGAACACTACTACCTCGCAGAGCGAGGTCCAGGAGACGACCGCCGCCGGGGAGGAGGTCGCGCAGGGGGAGACGGAGTCCACCGAGCAGTGGGAGACCGTCGAGTCGGTCAACCCGGAGGACATCCTCTCAAAAGAAGAGATCGAGAAGCCACCGGAGGCTAAGGACTGGTACGAGCCGAGCGGGGAGGAGCCGATCCAGCTGAGCAATGGCACGTCGGCGGGGGCCATACCGGCCGTTAAACCGTTCAACTTCGGCCGCGACCCGGGCGGTCCCAAAGACAAGACGCTGTACCTGACCGTTCCGAAGCTCGGTCTCGAGGACGCGCCCGTCTACGACTCCGTCGAGGAGGAGAAGCTCAAAGAATCGACCATTCACGTACCCGCCACGGGCTTCCCCTGGCAGGACGGGGCGAACACTTACATCGCGGGACACCGCCTCGGGTACCCGGATACGGGCTCTTTCTACGTCTTCTACGATCTGGATAAGCTTGTAGCCGGGGATGAGATCTCCGTAAAAGACGCCGACGGGAACCAGTACAAGTACAGGGTGACCGGACAGAAGGTGGTCTCGATCGACAACGTCGAGGTGATGAACGCGATCCCGGGTGAGTCCACGATCTCTCTGCAGACCTGCACCCTCCCAGACTACGCCGAACGCATCGTAGTACAGGGCGAACTGGTCGAACAACCCGCCTGACCTCCTGATATCCAGAATGATAGAACCGCCTGCAGGGGAGAGGCTCCGCCTCACCTTGCGGGCGGCGGAAGAGTCCCGGTTGCGTGCTAAGATCCGTTAGCGGAGGTGGTGTCCTCCCTGCATAATCACGTAACCATGGAGGCTAGCTCTGCGTTTTAGTGTCCTTTCGAGTGGCAGCTCGGGCAACGCGACCTACCTCGAAGCCGGTGAAAGAGGGCTGCTCATAGACGCCGGGGTCTCGTGCCGGCGCATAAAGGTCCTTCTGGCGCGCATCGGACGCGGCCTCGAAGACGTTCACGCCGTACTCGTGACCCACGGTCACGCTGACCACACCTCCGGTATACGGTCCCTGCTGCGCGAGCGGCACATGCCGCTCTATGCGGCGCCCGGGGTGGCGGAGGCCGTGGCAGGCGCGGCGCGGACCGAGGCCGGCGAGAGCCTGGACCTCGGTAGCGTCTCGGCGGACTTCTTCGAGGTTCCGCACGACGCCCCGACCTACGGACTGCGCCTCTCTGATGGGGAGGTGGTGACCGCGCTCGCGACCGACCTCGGCGAGGCTGGCTCCGATACGCTGCGGTGTCTGCGTGGGGCGGACGCGGTGGTCCTGGAGGCCAACCACGACCTCGAATGGCTCTGGCGCGGACCGTACTCGGCGGACCTCAAGAGACGCGTTGCCTCGGTGCGCGGACACCTCTCAAACGACCAGGCCGCCGAAGTAGCGAGCGCGCTGGCCCCGCACGGGCTCAAGGACCTCGTGCTCGCCCACCTCTCGGAGAAGAACAACTCGCCGATGAGGGCGTGCGGCACGGTGCGAAAGGCGCTCAAGTTGGCAGGGCACACGGGGGTCAGGGTGCGGGCCGCCATCGCCGGACACCCGACACCCTGGATCGAGGTGGGAGAGCCCATCGAGAGCCGCGAGAACGTCTATCGCTATGGAGAGGGCGAGACCCGGCTCTTCGGCGTAGAGTAGATGATCCGTCGCGCCACCATCGTTGCTGTCGGCTCGCTAAAAGGATGGGCCGCCGAAGGCGCGGACGACTACCTCAAACGCCTGCGCCGCTCCTTCGCCGTGGAGGTAGTAGAAGTTTCGGAGGAGGACCTGAACCGTCGCACTACCGGGGAAGTCCTGGAAGCAGAGGCTGAAAAGCTCCTCAAGCGGATACCAGCGGGGGCGTACGTGATCTCTCTGGACCGTGAGCGGGGCGAACTACTCTCCTCCGAGAAGCTGGCGCGGAGGCTCGACTCTCTAGGACTCTCGGGACGCAGTCACGTCGCCTTCATAGTGGGAGGTCCGCTGGGGCTCTCACCGAAGGTAGTTGGGAAGGCCGATTCACTCGTCTCCTTCGGTCCCATCACCCTACCGCATGCATTGGCACGGGTGGTCCTTATCGAACAGCTCTACCGCGCCTCGAAGATAAACCGGGGGGAGAAGTATCATTATTGAGCCTGCGGGAGCGGCAGTGGCTGAACGGTTAGACGTTCGGAAGGTCTCGCCGAGCGTTGGTGGATGTCGCTCTTGATGGCTACTCACAGCTGAAAACCAATTACCAAAAAAGCGGTAACATACTTTCGTATATGCGAGTCCAAATAGATAAGTTCGAGGACAATGAGATGGTGCTGCTGCTGCTCTGCTCGGGGAGGCGAAGAAGCTTCGACGTGCCGCGGGAGCTGTTGCCTGAGGGGGCGCGTGCGGGGGACGTCTTCGAGTTGAGCTTCGCGCACGACCGCGAGGAGACGGAGCGGCTGGCGGTAGAGAACAAGAGCTTGCTCGACGACCTTCTGGGGCGGGATGGCTAGCAGGTCGGGGTTGGAGGAGAGGGTGGCCGGGGCGCTACAGGAGGCGGTCCGGGAGGCGTACGGGATCGAGCTGGACGGCGTACACGTCGAGCGGCCAAACCATGCTTACGGTGACTTCGCGACGAACGTCGCCCTGGCGAACGCGAGGGTGTTCAGGCGCAACCCCCGCGAGGTGGCCCAGGGTATCGCGGAAGCATTGGACGCTCCCTTCCTGGAGAGCGTCGAGGTGGCGGGGCCGGGGTTCATAAACTTCAGGCTCTCTCCGGGCGCACTCGGTGAGGAGCTAGAAGCGTTGCTCGCGGCGGGGGAAGGATACGGGAGGCGGGAGCCTTCGGGGGCGCCGATCCTGCTGGAGTACGTGAGCGTCAACCCCACGGGGCCGATGACGGTGGCACACGGGCGGCACGCGGCTTATGGGGACTCGCTCGCGCGCATCCTCGGAGCAGCCGGGAGGAAGGTCTCGCGCGAGTACTACTTCAACGACGGGGGGAACCAGATCCGCTTGCTCGGCGAGTCCGTCGCCGTCCGATACGCTGAACTTTTTCCGGACCGCCAATGGCCTGTCTTGGACCCCGAGTCGCTCTACCGGGGCGAGTACGTCCGCGAGATCGCCGAAGAACTCAAGATAAGAGACGACGACCAGCATCTGAACGCGGCCCCTGAGGAAGCCCTACCTGAGATTATGGCGTTCGCTACCCTGTGGTGCATCGACGACATTGGGCGGACGCTCACCCGTGCCCGCGTCCACTTCGACAGCTATTTCAACGAGAAGAGCCTCTACGAGTCCGGCGCGATAGAGAAGGTGATCGAGGAGCTCAAGGAGAGTGGCTACGTCTACGAGAGTGAGGGTGCGCTATGGCTCGCCTCCTCACAGCTGGGTGACGACAAGGACCGGGTGCTAATAAAGAAGAACGGCTCGTACACATACATGGCACCGGACCTCGCCTACCATCGGGATAAGTGGGAACGCGGCTTCAGGACCGCCGTGGACGTGCTCGGCGCGGACCACGCCGGTTACCCCCCCCGTATTCGGGCGGGGCTCGTGGCTCTGGGGTTGCCGGAGGACTTCCTGGACGTCGAGCTGGTGCGCCTGGTGAAGCTCGTGCGGGGCGGGGAGCAGGTCAAGGTCAGCAAGCGGGCCGGAACTTTCGTCACCCTGGACGAGCTGCTGGACGAGGTGGGGGAGGACGCCGCCCGGTACTTCTACGTGCGCTCCTCGCACCGAACCGAGATGAACTTCGACCTCGCGGTGGCCGTGCAGCAGTCCGACGAGAACCCGGTCTACTACGTGCAGTACGCCCACGCCCGCATTGCAAGCATCTTCCGCCGGGCTGGCCTGGACCCGGAAGACATCAAGGAAGTGCCATCGGGCGACTTCGCGCCCGAGGAGCGGGCGTTGCTATTAGAGCTCTTCGACCTGCCGCGCGTGATCGAGGGTGCCGCCTCGCGCAGGGAGGTCCACCCCTTGCCGACCTACCTGGAGGCGCTCGCCACCCGCTTCCACAGGTTCTACACCGTACATCAGGTGCTTGTGGAGGACGAGGAACTGCGGGCACGCAGGCTCGCGCTGTGCGCCGCGACCAAGAACGTGCTCGGCATTGGGCTCGGCTTGCTAGGGGTCGAAGCACCCGAGAGAATGTAAATGCGCCTCTCTTGAGGGGCGTTCCGGTGTTGAGCCGGCCGTAGATTAATCGGGGAGGGGAGTAGACGGGGCGGGGGGGGTAGAAGGCGCTCTGTTATACTTCTCGCGGCGGTTTCAGGTCAGGAAGTCCTGGGGGTTTATGAGCGCGGACGGGCGTTTGACGATTTGCCAGATCAGCGACATCCACTGCGGGAGTCCGTACTTCATCCCGGACCTCCTGGAACGTTCGATCCTGGAGATCAACGATCTGGAGCCGACGGCGGTGGTGGTCTCGGGAGACCTCACCGACGCGGGCTACCGGCAGGAGTTCGAGCAGGCGGCCGAGTATGTAGGACATTTCAGGTGCGAGAACTTGATGGTCATTCCGGGCAACCACGACTCGAGAAACGTCGGCTACATACACTTCGAGCGGCTCTTCGGTGAGCGCTACTCGGTCATCGAGTTCGACGAGGCGATCATGGTAGGGGTGGATTCCTCGGAGCCGGACCTGAACGATGGCCGGGTGGGCCGCGAGCACTACGGGTTCATCCGGGACAGCTTCGAGAACGCGGGGGAGAAGCTCAAGATCTTTGTGGTGCATCATCACCTGATCCCTATCCCCGGCACGGGTCGCGAACGGAACATTATCTTCGACGCGGGAGATATTCTCGAGCTTCTGGCGGGGCTGGGCGTAGACCTGGTCCTCTCCGGACACAAGCATGTGCCGTACTCGTGGAGGCTTGAGAACATGTTCGTCGTGAATGCCGGTACCGCCTCGACGACGCGCCTCAGGGGCAACACCCGGCCCTGCTACAACATCATCGAGATCGAGAACGGCAGGGTCAAGGTCTTTCGCAAGTACCCGTTCAAGGAGCGCGAGCTGGTCGTGGACTTCGACTCTGAGACACACGAGTACTCGCGCTTCGAAGACAGGGTAGACTCGGAGGTCCCCAGCTCCCCCTACGGTAGCGGCCTGGTCGACCGCTAGCCATCCTGCACCGTGCGGGCGCTCTTTCTCATAGACGGCGAGCACTATCCGCCCGTCGTCTTCGAAGCGATGAAGAGCGTGGAAGAGTCTCTAGGTGTTAGGGGCGTGGCCGCGGCGTTCCTGGGCGGGACGGAGAAGCTCAAGGAGGGGACGGATTACGGGCTACCGCTCGTTGGGGGAGACGACCCGGTCTCGGCGGTCGAGAGGGCGCTCCGGGAGTACGAGGTCGAGTTGGTCGTGGACCTCTCGGACGAGCCGGTCGTGGGTTATCGGGAGCGGATGCGGATAGCGTCGCTTACTCTAGCGGCGGGAGCGCGGTACAGGGGGAGCGATTTCGACCTGTGGCCGCCGGAGTATCATGAGGTCTCGACGAAGCCCTCTCTCGCCGTGATCGGGACGGGAAAGAGGGTCGGTAAGACGGCGGTCTCGGGCTACCTGGCGCGGCTCCTCTCGGGGAACGGCTTCGCGCCCGGAGTGGTCTCGATGGGCCGGGGCGGGCCCGCGAAGCCGGAGGTCATCCGGGGCGACGAGATGGAGGTCGGGAGCGGCTACTTGCTCGAAGCCCTCGGAAAGGGGGCGCATGCGGCTAGCGACTACTATGAGACGGCGGCCCTGAGCCGGGTCGTGACCGTCGGCTGCAGACGCTGCGGCGGCGGCCTCGCGGGCGAGCCGTTCATCTCCAACGTGCTCGAAGGGGCGAGGCTCGCGAACACGCTTGAGACCGGCATCACGGTCTTCGACGGCTCGGGGGCGGCGGTGCCCCCGGTCGCGGTTGGGGGGCGGGTGCTGGTCGCGGGCGCGAACCAGGACCCGGAGTACATAACGGGGTTCCTGGGAGCCTACCGCCTGCTCGTCTCGGACCTCCTGCTGCTCACGATGAGCGAGGAGCCGATGGCGGGCGCGGAGAGGGTGGAGGGGATAGTGGAGGCGGTGCGCGGGGTGAGGCCGGACCTGCGCGTAATCCCAACGGTCTTCAGGCCGCGGCCGGTCGGTGAGATAGGTGGTCTCAAGGTAGCGTATGTTTCGACTGCGCCCGAAGCGGTCCTTGAGGTCCTCTCCCGACACCTGGAGGAACGGTACGGGTGCGAGGTGGTGGCGGTCTCGGGAAGGCTCTCGGACCGGAAGGAACTGGCGAGGGACCTGGAGGGGATGCGGGATCTCGGGGTGGAGGCTTACCTTACGGAGATAAAGGCGG
The DNA here is from genome assembly GCA_902806075.1 of uncultured Rubrobacteraceae bacterium. Taxonomy (GTDB): domain Bacteria; phylum Actinomycetota; class Rubrobacteria; order Rubrobacterales; family Rubrobacteraceae; genus Rubrobacter_F. The sequence goes on along the minus strand of CADCVG010000001.1, from coordinate 14,819 downwards.
CGGCGGTGGACATGGTGACACGGCGGGGAGCGGAGGAGGAGAAGCCGGTCTTGTACTGCGATAACGACCCCGTTGCCGTCGAGGGTTACGGTGGGCTGGACGCGTCGCTGCTAGGTCTCGCCGAGGAAGTGGTCGCCCGGTTTCGGGGAGGTCTGGGTGGTCCGGTAGTACCCGGTAGTGTATAATTGATCTCACGATGCACCGGTCGTCAGGGCTGAGTTCCCGGGCCATTCCGCACTATCTCGACGAGTATTCCGCGTAGAGCCTGCTGGCTCTACCGCATATGAGGTGCCGTCGGTACGGGAGGTTGGATGATCTTCTTTCAATGAGCTTTGCTAGGTTACACCCTGGTAGTGTGGCTGCTTCGGCCGTCGAGTACGTGTTCGTGACCGAGCAGGTAGCACTCAACGTGGCGCGGCTGGAGGGGTCGGGGACGCCGGAGAAGGCCTATACTCTGGCCACAGAGGTCTTCCGGGAGGAGCTCGATAAGATCGGTGTCTGCGGACAGGTGGCGATCCTGCGCGAGGAGCGGCTCGACGAGAGGGGGGAGATCCGCCGTCTAAAGACCCGGCCCGGCATCTTGAGCGTGGGGGATACTCTGGGCTCTGGGGAGACGGCGATAGACCTCGCGGTAGAGCCGGTCGAGGGACTTCATCTTTTGACGCGGGGGCAGCAGGGGGCCATCTCGGCGGTGGCAGCGGCGCCCCGGGGGACGATGCTAAGGACACCGGACATGTACATGAGCAAGCTCATCGTGGGGCCGCACGCAAAGGGGAGCATAGACATAGACGCGCCGGTGGTGGAGAACATAAACGCTATCGCCGAGGCCAACGGGCGGAGACCGTCGGAGATAACGGTGGCGGTGTTGGACAGGGAGCGTCACGAGGACCTCATCGAGCAGATCCGGGAAACCGGGGCGCGCATCCAGATCCGACCGGAGGGGGATCTCACCCCGGCGATAGCCGTAGGCTTGCGTGGGTCGGAGCTACACGCGATCATCGGCATCGGAGGCGCGCCGGAGGGCGTATTGGCGGCGGCGGTTATTAAGTGTCTCGGCGGGGAGATACAGGCCAAGATGTGGCCCACCCAGCGGTCGCAGGTCGATAAGCTAAAAGAGTACGGTCTCGAAGACCCCGAGAAGAAGCTCGCGCTGGACGACCTGATCCAGGGCGACGATGTGATCTTCGTGGCGACGGGTATAACGCCAGGGGAGACCCTTCAGGGGGTGCGTTACTTCCGGGGGGGCGCCCGGACGCATACGGTAGTTATGTCCACCGGGCCACGTATGGTACGATTCGTGGATACCATTCACGCCCTAGAACCCGACGCGGGGACCCAGGGCTTCCAGCTTTAGCAATCTTGAAGAGAAGAACGTTTGAACGAGCACTTTGTGTCGTGGCAAGACGAGAGAGGTAGACCAGCATGACGGAATTATCCACCCTCGAGCGTAAACCCCTGAGCGATCTGCACCAGATCGCCTCGCAACTTGGTATCACGGGATACCGCAAGTATCGCAAGCCTCAGTTAGCCGAGCTTATCTACAAGACGGCCACCGAGCAGGCCGTCGACCAGCAGCCCGCCTCCAACGGCGGCGCTGCATCTCCCGTGCAAGAGGCACCTGTCCAGGAAGCCCCCGTACGGGAAACGCCACCTCCGCCGCCGGAGACTACCTCGAACGGCGAGGCTGTCAACGGGACTGCTACGCAGCCCACAGAGGCCCATACTGACCCCTTCGGGGAGGCTGACACGGCGATCGCCGCCCCTGAGGAGGTCCAGAATCGCCGCCAGGAGCAGAAGCAGCAGCGCGGCCGCGACAAGGGTGGAGATCGCCGGGATGGGCGTCGCGAGAAGGGTGAGCGTGGTGACGGACGCCAGCAGCAGCAGCAGGAGGGGCAGGCCCAGAGTGGCATCCTCGACGTGTTGCCGGACGGATTTGGCTTTCTGCGGACCAACGGCTACAGCCAGGGCAAGGGCGACGTATACGTCTCCACTTCGCAGATAAAGCGGTTCAGCTTGAGGCGCGGGGATTACGTGGTCGGTCAGATCCGTCCTGCCCGCGACGGGGAGAAGTACCCGGCGTTGGTGAGGATAGAGTCCGTGAATGGCGTCGAGCCACAGAAGGGCCGCTACCGGCAGAGCTTCGACAACCTCACTCCGCTCTACCCGATGGAGCGCCTGCGTCTGGAGTGGAAGCCGAACGACATCGCCCCGCGCGTCATAGACCTGACGGCTCCTATTGGCAAGGGCCAGCGTGGGCTCATCGTCTCGCCGCCGAAGGCAGGAAAGACCACGATCCTCAAGCAGATCGCCCAGAGTATCGCCGCGAACTACCCGGAGACCAGGCTCTTCGTCCTCCTTGCCGACGAGCGCCCGGAGGAGGTGACCGACTGGGAGCGGAGCGTAGCGGAGGCGACCGTCGTCTCCTCGACCTTCGACCAGCCGGCGGACAACCACATAGCGGTCGCCGAACTCGTGCTAGAGCGTGTTAAGCGGCTCGTCGAGGAGGGCGAGGACGTGGTGGTCTTGCTCGACTCGATCACCAGGCTTGCGAGGGCGTATAACCTCGCCGCTCCCGCCTCTGGCCGAATCCTCTCCGGAGGCGTGGACTCCGCGGCGCTCTACCCGCCGAAGAAGTTCTTCGGCGCGGCCCGGAACATCGAGAACGGCGGTTCGCTCACGATCCTCGCGAGCGCACTCGTCGACACGGGGAGCCGGATGGACGAGGTGATCTACGAGGAGTTCAAGGGCACGGGCAACATGGAACTCCACCTGGATCGCAAGATGGCGAACAAGCGGATCTACCCGGCCATCAACGTCGAGGACTCGGGGACGCGCAAGGAGGAGTTGCTCATGGAGGCGGCCGAGGCCCAGAGGGTCTGGCAGGTTCGGAGCATCCTGGGCGCTTTGGGCGCGGATCAGAAGGTAGAGCTTCTCATACAGAAGCTCAAGGAGACCCGTACGAACGCCGAGTTCCTGCGCGAGCTACAGCGGGTCCGTAGTTAGGGCGAGCTTGCTCGGGAGGGCGGTCATGAAGAGAAGACCGCCCTCCGCATCCTCTTTACAGGCGTAATAGAATAAGTAGATAGTGTCAATAAGACCGGAGGTTTTAGATGAAGACGGGTCTACATCCCGAGTACACGACGACGCGGGTACATTGTACGAGTTGCAACACTGACTTTGAGACCCGCTCGACAGCGGGAGAGTCGATCACGGTGGATGTCTGCTCTAACTGCCATCCATTCTACACGGGCAAGCAGCGCATAATGGACACCGGCGGTAGGGTGCAGCGGTTCAGGAACCGCCAGGCCCGCTCGAACAGGGGCTGAGCTCTTGAGGGTCGGCGGACAGGCAATAATGGAGGGGGTCCTGATGCGCTCCCCCAACTTCTGGGGGATGGCGGTCAGGACTCCCTCCGGCGAGGTGGACGTCCAGGCGGAGCCGTTTCGCTCGATTACGCGGAAGAACAAGCTCTTCAGGCTCCCCATAATCCGGGGCTTCCTCTCGCTCGCCGAGACCATGTGGCTCGGCATGAAGGCGCTGACCCTCTCGACCAACATAGCTTTGGGCGAGGAGGAGGATCTCTCCAAAAAGGAGATCGCCATCACTATGCTCGTCGGGCTCGGGCTGGCGTTCTTGCTCTTCCTCGCCGCGCCCGTTCTGGGGACGAAGGGAGTGGGGTACCTGATCGGAAACTCCATCGAGAACCCTATCCTCTTCAACCTCGTCGAAGGGGCGCTCCGGATCGGGATCTTCGTGCTCTACATCGTCGGCATCACGGCAGCGAGCAAGGACATCAAACGCTTCTTCGCCTACCACGGCGCGGAGCACAAGGCGATAAAGGTCTACGAAAGGGGTGAGGATCTCGTCCCCAAGAACGCCCGCAAGCTCGACACGAGCCACGTCCGGTGCGGGACGAGCTTCGTCCTGTACGTGCTGGTCCTGAGCATCCTGGTCTTCAGCGTGCTCCCCATAGACTGGTGGGTAGAGGCGGTATTCAGCCGCGTCTTGGTCATCCCGCTCGTCGCTGGTATCGCCTTCGAGTTCATCATGTGGAGTGCGAAGAACCAGAATAACCCTATAGTTAAGGCTCTGATCTGGCCCGGCCTGCAGCTCCAGAAGCTTACCACCAGAGAGCCGACCGACGAGATGGTCGAGGTCGCGATGGTCTCCTTGAAGAAGGTCCTCGACAAGGAGGACGAGGCCCGGATAAAGCCGGACGCCACGGGACAACTCGTAATTTAGTTTAGGAACGTATGGATAACCAGGTAGTAAAACTCGCAAAGGAGACACTCGCGCGCCACAAGGCGCTCGCCGAAGAGCTCTCCGACCCTAACATCTACTCCGACCAGCGACGCTACGCGGAGGTCGCCAAGGAGCACGCGCGCATGAGACGGGGCGCGGAGATGTCCCAAGAGCTCCTGGACGCCATCGAGGAGGGCGGGGAGGCGCGGGAGTTGATCCCCACCGCCGAGACGGCCGAGGAGAGGGAGTTCTTCGCGGAGGAAGCCCAGACGGCGGAGCAAAAGGCCGAGGAGTTGACCGAGAAGATTCGCACCGAACTCGTAGACCGCGACCCGAGCGACGATAAGGACGTGATCATCGAGATAAGGGCCGGCACCGGCGGTGACGAGGCCGCCTTATTCGCCGGCGAGCTCCAGGAGATGTACTCCCGCTACGCCGACCGCCTCGGCTTCAAGCACCGCACTCTCTCCTCCAACCCCGCCGAGGTTGGGGGCTACAAAGAAGTTGTAGTTGAAGTGGAGGGTGATGGTGCCTACTCCGTATTCAAGCACGAGGGTGGCACGCATCGGGTCCAGAGGGTCCCAAAGACCGAGAGCCAGGGGCGCATCCACACCTCGACGGCGACGGTGGCGGTGATGCCCGAGGCAGAGGACGTAGAGGTCGAGGTCGCTCAGAACGACCTTGAGATCGACGTTTACCGTTCCAGCGGGCCGGGTGGACAGAGCGTGAACACGACGGACTCGGCGGTCAGGATCACGCACAAGCCTACGAGCCTCGTAGTGACCTGCCAGAACGAGAAAAGCCAGCTCCAGAACAAGGAGCAGGCGATGCGCATTTTGAAGTCCCGGCTTCTCGAGCGCGAGATGCAGGAGCGGGCGAAGCAGCAGGGCGAGATGCGTCTCGCCCAGGTCGGATCCGGCGACCGCTCGGCAAAAGTACGCACCTACAATTTCCCCCAGGGGCGCATCACCGACCACCGGGTTGGTGTCACCTCCCACAACCTGGAGGCCACTCTAGGCGGCGACCTCGAAGAGTTTACTCGGGCTCTCTCCGCCAAGGAGCGGGCCGACAAGCTCGCGGCCGGGGCAAACGGTGACGGAGCCGCGGGCTAAACAAGCTCGCCACGGCATCCGAAACGCCCGCCAACTCGTCCGGGGCGCCGCCCGGAGGCTCCAGGAGGCCGGCGTCCCTGAGTCACGTGTCTCGGCGGAGGTGCTGCTCTCCGAGCTTCTCGGCGTGGGGCGGGGCGATCTAGCTGTTCTCGAGGAGCCGGTGAGCGAGGAGCAAGCAGCGTTGTACGAGGCCTGGATCTCCCGTCGTCTCGAACGAGAGCCGGTGCAACGTATCCTCGGCCTCGCCTATTTCCGTAACCTTGAACTGAAGCTTGATAAACATACCCTCATTCCTCGCCCCGACACCGAGAGCGTGGTCGAGGCCGTGCTCGGAGTCGTGGACCGGCGGGGTGGTTCCTGCCGCGTCCTCGATATTGGTACCGGCTCCGGCGCTATCGCCATCTCCATCGCCCAGGAGCGCCCGCTCTGCGAGGTTCACGCCACTGACGAGTCAGAGGAAGCTCTCGAACTCGCCCTTCGCAACGCCGAGGACACGGGAGTAGCTGTCCGTTTCCACCGCGCCGACCTCGTCTCCGGTCTCGAAGGGCTCGCCGATAGTGTCGAGGTACTCGTCTCCAACCCGCCTTATATAAGGAGCACAGATATCCCGAAGCTCGCGCCGGAGGTACGGGACTGGGACCCGCCGGCCGCGCTGGACGGCGGCCCGGACGGTCTGGTCTTCTACCGGCGCATCTTCGCCGAGGTCAAACCGCTGCTAGCAAGTGGGGCGGACTTGGTGCTGGAGGTGGGGGACGGGCAGGCGGAGGACGTGTTGGAACTGGGCCGGCGCGCGGGCTATGTCCCGCTTGGGACGCACGTGGATTTGGCCGGTTCGCCGCGGGCCGTTCTGCTGCGGTGGGGTGCGGGTTGAGGCTGGTCCCGGTCGGGGAGGCCGCGGAGTTCCTGCGCGAGGGGAAGGTGGGGATCGTGCCGACGGAGACGGTCGTCGGGCTCGTGGCGGGGGAGAGAGGGATGGACCGGCTCGCGGAGATCAAGGGCCGCAGCCCCGACAAGCCTATCGCGCTGCTCTGCCCCTCCGCCGAAGCTGCTCTTGCTCTAGCCCGAGAGGTACCGAGGTTGGCTCTCTCCCTCGCGGATCGCTTCTGGCCCGGTCCGCTCACCCTGGTGCTCGACGCGAGGGACGGCGGGACCGTCGGCGTGCGGGTGCCCGACCATCCCGTGGTTCGGGCGCTACTCCTCTCCCACGGAGCGCCCCTCTATGCTACGAGCGCCAACCGCTCCGGCGAGGATGCCCCTCGTGCCTTAGAAGAGGTAGAACCGGGGATCGTTCGCCTCGCGGATTTCGCTGTCGAGGGCGAGCCGGGCGGCGGAGAGGCTTCGGCGGTCGTCGACCTCTCGGGAGGCCAGGTACGGCTCCTGCGCTCCACGAAAAGTCTCGACGAAGAGAAACTTTCCCGTCTGTAGTCTTAGACATAAGAACACGGCAACCTTCGCGGGTGTATGAGAGGGTACGGGCAATGCTTGCAGGCAACGTTTATACTCTTTAGCGGACAGGAACGGCAGATCGGGCGCGAAAAACGTCGGACCCGCGCGGACGGGAACGGTCGCCGGATCGCTCGGAGATAAGCAGGAGTGGTGCGAGAACTTCCACTCGCCAAGAGCCACATTCTAAACTTAAAGCGGAGGTAAAGAATGATAGGTCCGTATACTGAGGTTGACTCTGAGGTTCAGGCGGCGCTCGACGGGGAGTTGGAGCGGCAGCGGGCGACGATCGAGCTTATAGCTAGCGAGAACTTTGCCTCGCCGGCGGTGTTGGCGGCGCAGGGCTCGGTGTTGACCAACAAGTACGCGGAGGGCTATCCGGGCAAGAGGTATTACGGGGGTTGCGAGCAGGTCGACAAGGTCGAGACGTTGGCCATCGAGCGGGCGAGGGAACTGTTTGGGGCGGATCACGTGAACGTGCAGCCGCACTCGGGGAGTCAGGCAAACGAGGGGGCTTACGCGGCCCTGATCGAGCCTGGGGACAAGGTCCTCTCGATGGACCTTGCTCACGGCGGCCATCTGACGCACGGGATGAAGATCAACTTCTCGGGGCGTACTTACGACTTCGTCCATTATGGGGTCGGTGAGGACGGGCACATAGACTACGACGAGGTGCGGGAGATCGCGCGCCGGGAGAGGCCGCGCATGATCATCGCGGGGGCGAGCGCCTACCCGCGCATACTCCACTTCGACCGTTTCCGTGAGATCGCCGACGAGGTCGGGGCCTTTTTCCTGACCGACATGGCCCACATCGCCGGGCTCGTCGCGGCGGACGTCCATCCCTCGCCGGTGCCGTATTGCGAGATCGTCACCACGACGACCCACAAGACCTTGAGGGGGGCGAGGGGCGGCATGATCCTCTGCCGCGAGGAGTTCGCAAAGAAGGTCAACAGTCGCGTCTTCCCCGGTATGCAGGGCGGCCCCCTCATGCACGCCATCGCGGGCAAGGCCGTCGCCTTCGGGGAGGCTCTGCAACCAGAGTTCAAGGACTATGCCCAGAGGATAGTGGACAACGCGAGGGCGATGGCCGAAGGACTAATGGAGGGCGGTCTTGACCTCGTCTCCGGGGGGACGGACAACCACCTGATGCTCGTCGACCTGCGGAACACGGGGACGAACGGCAAGGAGTTGGAGGAGCTGCTCGACGCTATCGGTGTGACGTGCAATAAGAACATGATCCCAAACGATCCCGAGCCGCCGACGGTGACGAGCGGTGTGAGGCTTGGGACGGCGGCGATGACGACGCGCGGAATGGGTGAGGAGGAGATGCGTGAGATCTCCGAGATCATCACCAGGGCCGCGCGCGGCGAGACGGAGGGCCTGCGCGACCGCGTAACGGCGCTAACGGAGGCCCACCCGCTGTATGTTTGAGGCTGCGAACCTGCACCTGGTGGATGGACCGCTGGCCCGAAACAAGCTCAAGGTGCTGCGCGACGAGGGCACCCGCACACCGGAGTTCAGGCAGGCCATGAAGGAACTCTCCCTGATCATGGTCGCCGAGGCTACCCGCACCATGCCGACCAACACCGTGCGCGTTCGCACGCCCCTGGCCGAGACGGAGGTGGAGGAGATCTCCGGTCCCGTGTGCCTGGTGCCGGTCCTGCGCGCCGGCCTCGGGATGCTCGAAGGCGCACTCGCCCTCCTGCCCGAGGCGACCGTCGGTTTCATGGGTTTGCAAAGGGACGAGGAGACCGCCGAGCCCGTCGAGTACTACGTCAACCTGCCGCGCGGGTTGGGCGACTATCTGGTGCTCGTCCTCGACCCGATGCTCGCCACCGGCGGGAGCCTCTCCGCGACCCTCTCCAAGCTCAAGGAGTACGGAGCGAGCTGGGTCTCCTGCCTGCACGCCGTGGCCGCCGCGCCAGGTGCCGAGCGGGTGACCGGCGAACATCCCGACGTGACCTTCTACACCGCCGCGCTCGACCCGGAGCTGGATGAGAACGCGTTTATCGTGCCGGGGCTCGGCGACGCGGGAGACAGGCTGTATGGAACGCTTTAAAGACCCGGCGGTAGATACTTCCGGAGACCATGCCGCGCTCAAGAGGGTGCGTCCCTCCTGGGACGAGTACTTCATGCGCATCGCTCACGAGGTCGCGACCCGCTCGACCTGCCCGCGGCTGGCCGTCGGCGCGGTAGTAGTGCGGGACAAGCGCATCCTGACGACCGGGTACAACGGGAGTCCCTCGGGGTTGCCGCACTGCGATGACGTCGGATGTCTCATCCGGGTTGTGGACGGTCGGGAGAGCTGCCAGCGGACCCTCCACGCCGAGCAGAACGCCATCATCCAGGCCGCTTATCATGGGGTGACGGCGCGAGATTCGATCCTGTACTGTACCCACCAGCCGTGTTTGCTGTGCATAAAGATGATCATGAACGCCGGCATCGAGGAGGTCCGCTATGTCGGCGGATACCCGGACCCGCTGGCCGTGGAACTGGCCGCTGAGGGAGGGCTCAAAATGGTCCAACTCGCCGCCGGTGGAAGAGAGAGTTGACCCTAGCGGGAGAGCTTGAAAACTATGTGCAGCACTTTGCCCCGTGCTGTATAGTCCGGTCGATGCCCGATACCGGTTCTCAAAGGAAAAGCACAGACGGTAACTATGCCCGCTTTATCGGCCTCGGGTTCACCTTTATCTTGCTCCTTGGCGTCCTGACCGCAGGAGGTTTCTTCATAGACAGGATGCTCGGTACGCTCCCGCTCTTCCTCCTCTTAGGTCTAGGCATTGGATTCGCTGGGAGTCTCTATTACGTGTATCTAGCGCTCAAGGAGTTTGGGTAGCGGGTGAGCAGCCACTGGCGGCTGGTCGCCCGGAACACGGCCTGGATAATCGCCCTGGCGATACCAGTTGGGGCGGCAATCTTCTACATTTACAGTGAGGCTCATGCGGGAGGCTTCTTGTACGGCGTTGGTACAGGTGTCTTGAGTCTCGTCTCGATGGCGCTCACGGTCTCGCTGTTGACGGGACGCTCCAGGGTAGTGCGCGTGATCGGGGCAGTTTCGTTCGTTGTGCGGTACGGGTTCGTGATGCTTATACTGGGGGTACCAGCGTACCTGGGCTTGTGGCCGGTGGTTGGTATGCTGGGCGGCTTCGCGGGGGTGTATCTGTTGGAGAACGTAATCCTCTTGCCAGGAATGATGCGGGCGGTAGGGGAGGCACGGGTATGAACCGCAACGTTGGGCGCTCGGAACGTGGAACAGTAGAACGGAGGGTAGAGGTTGGGGTTTAAGCTGGTGCTGGCGCAGGTAAGCCAGGAAGAGTTGCGGCACGAGATCCTGCATACGTGGGAGGCTAGAGACGCATGGAAGATTCCGTTACAAATCGGGTCGATCGACATCTCGATAAACAAAGCCGTGTGGTTCTTGTTCCTCGGGGCGGCGCTGACATTTCTGATCTTGTTTATCGGGAGCAGGGCGCTCAAGAACCGGCCCGGTGCGTACCAGGTGATTGTGGAGGACACCTATGGCTTTGGGCGCGAGTTCCTCGGTGGGCAGGTGGGCCAGGAAGGGATGAAGTGGTTCCCTTACACGCTCTCGCTCTTCGTCTTTATTTTGGTGCTCAACATCATCGGCCTCTTCCCGAATAGCTACCCAGTGACAAGTAACATCTCATTTACCCTGGTTCTGGCACTGCTGACCTTTATCCTCACTCAGTACATGGGGATAAAGAAGAACGGTGCGGGGAAGTATTTCAAGAGTTGGACGCCGCCCAACCTGCCGGCCAAGTTCATCATGGCTCCGTTCATGTGGTTCCTGCACCTTATTCAGGAGTTCAGCAAGCCGCTCACGCTGGGGCTGCGGCTCTACGCCAACATCCTGGCGGGGCATTTGATCATCTTCGTCTTCCTCGGCCTCATCCTGTACTTCGGGAGCTTCCTGGCGATCGTCTCCGTGCCGATGGCGGTGGTGTTCTTCGCTTTCGAGATCTTCGTGGCCATTTTGCAGGCTTACATATTCGCTATACTCACGCAGGTTTACATAGAGTTGGCGATCTACGCCGAGCATTAAAAACGTTGGGCAAGTAGTAGAAAAAAGAGTAGAGAGGAGCAGAGCAATATGGTGGAACCAATGTTGGCGTTACTTCAGGCAACAGGTGATGCTCAGGAAGGGCTCAAGCTGCTAGGGGTCGGCGTGGCCGCAGGCGCGGCGGTCATAGGACCCGGGGCAGGGATGGGCTACCTCATCGGGCAGACCATAGCGAGTATCCACCGCCAGCCGGAGGCCTTCGAGCAGACTAGGACGCTGATGTTCCTCGGGATAGGGCTCGTCGAGGCGTTCGCCCTCTACGGCCTCGTCTTCGCCCTTCTACTCGCCTTCGTCCTCTAGACGTACATAAAGGGGCAAGAGAAGAGGAGAGCGTATGCAGAGCATAGACCCAACAGGCATATTCGATCTGCCGAACACCAGCCTGATCTTCTGGGAGGTCATAACCTTCGCGATCCTGCTGGCCTTGCTCTACTACTTCGTCTATCCGCCGATCAAGAACCAGATCCGGCAGCGCCAGCAGTCTATCGAGCAGGCGATAGATGAGGCGGAGAAGACGAGGAAAGAGGCCCGGAAGCTGTTGCAGGAGTACCGGCAGCAGATTCAGGAGGCCCGCGAGGAGGCTCGCGAGATCCGTGAGGAGGCCCGCCAGCAGGGCCAAGCCCAGCGCGAGCGGGCCAAGAAAGAGGCTCGCGAGGAGGCCGACCGGATTATAAAGAGGGCCCAGGAGGAGATACAGCGCGAGCGGGAGTCGGCGTTGCGCGAGGTGCGTCAGGAGGTCGCCGGTATGGTCATGCAGGCCTCGGAGCAGATTATCGGCCGCTCCCTGGACCGCGACGAGCACGAGCGTCTGATCTCGCGGTCCCTCGACGAGCTCGAGGCCGAAGTCGCCGGGGCCGGGAGCGGTAGGTAGCGTTTGAGCGCGGTATCAGCCTACGCAGAGGCTCTCTTCGGGGCCGCCCGCGAGCGTGAGGAGCTCGAGGAGACACTGGAAAACCTCCAGGACTTTGTCAACGCCCTGCACGAGAATGAAGAGTTGAAGCTCTTTTTCTACGGTGAGCAGATTCCTGAATCACAGAAGCGGCGGGCCATAGACGGTCTGACCGAGGGGATGACAGTCTCGACTCGAAACTTCCTCAAGGTCCTTTTAGACTACGGCCGGACGGAGATTACCGAAGACGTGGTCCGGCGCTACGAAGAGCTGGTCGAGGAGCATCAGGGGAAGGTCGAGGTCGAGCTTGCGACCGCGGTTGAGCTCTCCGACGAGGTGCTCGACCGGGTGAGGCAGCGGCTTGGGAACATACTCGAAGGGCGCGAGGTCGTGCTTGAGAATCACGTGGACCCCGACCTCGTCGGGGGCGCGGTCTTCACGGTCGGGGGCAAAAGGATAGACGGTAGTATACGGGGGCAGTTGCAGGGCCTCCGGGAACAAATGATGGAGAGGGGTGGTGTTTAGGTGGCCAGGTTGAGGCCGGAGGAGATCTCCTCCATCTTGAAGGGCGCCATAACGGACTACGAGAATCGGGTTCGTAGCGAAGAGGTCGGGCAGGTCCTCCAGATCGGGGACGGTATCGCCCAGGTACACGGCCTGACGAACGTGATGTACCAGGAGATGCTCGAGTTCGAGGATGACCGCGGCGAGACGGTGATGGGCCTCGCCCTGAACCTCGAAGAGGACAACGTCGGTGTTGTCGTCGCTGGCGACGATAAGCACATACGTGAGGGCAGCACCGTGAGGCGCACCCAGCGTCTCGTGAGCGTGCCCGTCGGAAACGCTGTTCTGGGGCGGGTCATCAACCCGCTCGGGGTGCCGATGGACGGCAAGGGCGACATAGACGCCGACGATATCCGCTTTATAGAGCCGAAGGCACCCGGTGTCATTGAGCGCCAGAGCGTCGACACGCCGTTGCAGACCGGGCTGAAGGCCATCGACGCGATGGTTCCGATCGGACGCGGGCAGCGCGAGCTCATCATCGGCGACCGCTCGCTCGGCAAGACGGCTATCGCTATAGACGCGATCATCAGCCAGCGCGATACGGGCGTGAAGTGCATCTACGTCGGCATCGCCCAGAAGGACTCGACAGTCGCGGGCGTCATGAGCACGCTTGAGGAGCACGGGGCGTTGGACTACACGGTTATAGTCAACGCGCCCGCCTCCGTTCAGGCTACACTCCACTACTTGGCACCCTACGCGGGGTGCGCCATCGGTGAGTACTTTATGGAGCAGGGCGAGGATGCCTTGATCGTCTACGACGACCTCTCCAAGCACGCCAACGCTTACCGGGAGCTCATGCTCCTTCTCAGACGTCCGCCGGGGCGCGAGGCTTTCCCGGGGGATGTGTTCTTCCTTCACTCGCGTCTTCTGGAGCGGGCGGCGCGGATGTCCGATGACCGGGGCGGCGGGTCTCTGACGGCGCTGCCGATAGCCGAGACCAAGGGTGGAGACATCTCGTCGTACATCCCGACGAACCTCATCTCGATCACGGACGGCCAGATATTCTTGGATGGCGACCTGTTCAACTCGGGGCAGCGGCCGGCTATCGACGTTGGTAACTCGGTGAGCCGGGTCGGGGGCGACGCCCAGATCAAGGCGATGAAGAAGGTCGCCGGTACCCTTCGGTTAAGCCTGGCGCAGTACCGTGAGCTACAGAGCTTCGCGCAGTTCGGGAGTGACTTGGACAAGGCGACCCAGGACACCCTGGCGCGCGGCGACCGGACGATGAACATGCTCAGGCAGAGCGAGCTCGAACCGGTCCCCGTCGAGGAGCAGACCGCGGTAATCTTCGCGGTCACTAACGGCTACGTGGACTTCGTCGATCCGGAGAACGTCACCGACTACGAGCAGCAGGTCCGTGACTATCTTAGGAACAGCCATGAGGAGATCCTCAACTCTATACGTGAGGAGCAGGAGCTCTCTGACGAGAACCGGGAGAAGCTCGAGGACGCCCTCAAGAAGTTCAATGAGAACTACGAACCCGAGGACACCGGCATGATCGACATGCAGATCGGAGCCGAGGACGAATCCGAGGACGAGGATTCGGAGAACGAGGGCTCGGAGAACGGCTCTGGAGAGAGAGGCTAGAGAATGGCTTCGGCTCAGGATCTGAAGCGGCAGATACAGTCGCTGGACAACACGTCCAAGATGACGCAGGCGCTTCAGACGATCTCCGGCATCAAGCTGCGCAAGGCGGAGAACCAGCTCAACAAAGCGCGGCCATACGCCGATAACGTAGACGAGATGATGCGCGACATCGCAAATAAAGCTCAGACCAATAGCCCGCTTCTCGTCGGGCGGGAGATCAACAGGGTCGCCATCTGCACCGTCACGTCCGACCGGGGACTCGCGGGGGGGTTCAACGCTCAGCTCTTAAAGCGCACGATGCAGTTGCGCGGTGAGCAGGACGCGGAGACCGTACAGGTCGTAACCGGACGCAAGGCTGAGGCCTTCTTTCGGTTCCAGGGTATAGGTTACGAGGAGGCCTTCACCGGGTTCTCCGACAGCCCAAGCTACGAGGACGCTCAGAGGGTGGGGCGCTACCTAACGCGTATCTTCGAGGACGAAGAGGCCGACGAGGTGTACCTGATCTACAATCGCTACCAGAGTGCCCTCGTCCAACGACCTGTCGTCACCCGCCTCCTTCCTGTGGCCCCGGAAGATAGCGGTGAGGAGAACGAGGAGGATGGGCAGAACATCCCTCTGGAGTTCATTCCGGGGCCGGAGGTGCTCCTGCAGCGGCTCGTGCCGAAGTACGTGGAGACGTTGTTGTTCCGGGCTTTCCTGGAGAGCGCAGCCGGTGAGCACGGGGCGAGAATGACGGCGATGAAGAGTGCGAGCGACAGTGCCAATGAAATGTCCGAGGACTTGACCAAACAGATGAACAGAATGCGTCAGGCTCAGATAACACAGGAAATTCTCGAGATAGTAGGGGGCGCTGAAGCCCTAGCTGGTTAGGACCAGCTTCAACAGGAGGAGTTTGCGTGAG